>CALGNN010000160.1 GCA_937961455.1 uncultured Saprospiraceae bacterium | reverse complement strand
GGATAATAGAGAATTTCAACTTAAAGAATGCTTAGCTAAAATCACGAAAGTCTATGATTACATTTTCATTGATTGTCTTCCTTCTCTTGGGCTTTTAACAGTCAATGCGCTAACGGCTGCACATAGTGTTCTCATACCTATTCAATGTGAAATTTATTCATTAGAAGGACTTTCTAAACTTAAAAATACACTGAGGCAAGTTCAAAAAGGACTAAACCCCAGTCTTAAAATAGAAGGCATAATACTTTCTATGTATGACAAAAGGCTGAGACTAGGTAAGATGGTTGTAGAAGAAGTTAGAGGCCATTCCAAAGATTATGTTTTTGAAACCATCATCCATAGAAATTCCAAAATTGGAGAAGCCCCAAGCATGAGAGTTCCGGTTTCAATGTATGATGTGGCAAGTAAAGGCAGTATAAATTTTTTCAATTTAGCACAAGAATTTTTAAAGCTAAATGAGCCCGTGAATAAAACGGAAGAAACTAAAGTAGCTTAAATGGGTAAAGAAAACAAAAAGCAAAAATTAGGAAAAGGGATAAGAGCACTCTTGCACAACATAGAGGCTGAGGATCAAATTGAGCAAGCACCTGATGCAGTTCAAAGTGGATCAAACGCGACGCATTTAAAGATTGAATCGCTTTTGGCCAATTCTAATCAACCTCGAAAAGAATTTAACACTGCAGCCTTAGAGGAACTTGTATCCTCAATTAAAATCCATGGACTCATACAGCCAATAACCGTGCGTGCAATGGGAGATGGAAATTTTCAAATAATCTCTGGAGAGCGAAGATATAGAGCTGCTAAACTTGCTGGCCTAGAAGAAGTTCCAGTTTACATTCGAGCTGCCGATGATCAAGAACTTCTGGAAATGGCTTTAGTTGAAAACATTCAAAGAGAAGATTTGAATGCGCTTGAAATTGCAATCTCACTAAAACGCTTAATTGATGAATGTGATCTTACACATGAAAATTTAGCTTCAAGAGTTGGTAAGAATAGAAGTACCGTTTCCAATTATATTCGATTATTAAAACTACCTCCTTCTATGCAAAAAGCAGTAAAAGAAGGGAATCTTAGCATGGGTCATGCTAGAGCTCTTGCTGGCATTGAAAACATGCCGCTACAGCAACAAGTATTTGAAAACTGTATTCAAAAGTCTTTATCAGTTAGAGCTTTGGAAAAATTGATCAAAGACTATGAAAACCCAAAAGCTAAAAAAACATCAAGCTCTTCAGTAGCCGATCCTCAAACCCACAAAATTAATTCAGATCTCAAGGAAGCTTTAGGAACCAAGGTATCCATAAAGAGGAACAGCAAAGGTGCAGGTCAAATCAATATATTTTTCAATTCTGATGCTGACTTCAATGATCTTATAGAACGTCTGCTAGATCAATAATGAAAAAATATGCTGATTCGACAACACGATTGCTTATTCTTTACGTTGATATAGCATGAAAATATTTCCAATCATCTTTGTCATTTTGCTGGCACCGATTATGCTACATGGTCAATTTTCTGCTTCTGACTCCACTGGCATTGTCATTGATACTACTGAGGCTCCTCAGATAGAAAAGGAAAGTGCATTCAAAAGCCTATTTTATGGAAAGCCAGGCAAGGCTGCACTTCGCTCTTTGATCGTTCCTGGGCTAGGACAAGCGTATAACAAAAAGCATTGGAAAATCCCCATAGTTTATGCGGCTTACGGAACTGGAGTTGGTTTCATTATTTATAACCAAAGGAGGTTCAAAGATTTCAAATATGCCTATGAGCAAAGCGTAGATGATTTGCCCATCGATGCTTCTGTGCTTAAAGCTGTTGATATCGAAATCATAGAACAATTTGACCAAGAAGGAAAAAGAGAATTAAGAAATAGATTTGATAAATATACACAACAAAGTTATCTAGCCGTGATTGGCATCCATCTATTGCAAGTCATGGAAGCTTTTACTGATGCCCATTTAATTGACTTCGATGTGGATGACAATTTAAGTTTGTCAATACAACCAAGTTACACACCTATTGCACTCAGCGGGATAAATTTAGGTATGCATTTCAGCTATAAATTTTAATAAAAAAAAAGAGCTACAAAATGCTGCAGCTCTTTTTAATTTCAATTTTTCTTGTATTATTTTACGCGCTTCCCGGATTCATATTTAACTAAGAATGCATCTGGAAAATGTGCTAAAATTTCATCTGCTAAATACAAATACGCATCATCTTTTTCAGAGAAGTCTCCAACTAAGTAACTAACTCCATTTGCTCTAACTTCAAATGAAAGATTCTTTGTCGACAGCTTGGTGTAGATTGGATGATTGAGTGCCACTTTTTGGACTGAATGATGAACTTGAATTTTATAACCTGTATAATTGTATGACAATTGTTCTGCTTCTTTATTATCTGCCTTCCGCATAATCTGATCAGCAGGCAGTTTCTGAACAGGATCTTTCATTTTTGTTAATACTTGCCCAGCCTTTTGTTCAGCCTTGTTGAGTGCATCATTCATGGGTGGCTTTTCAGATGAGATATCATCTTTCATTGGTTTTGCAATTTGTGTATTAACTGGTAGTTCTTCTTTCTTTTCCGGTACTTGCTCAGAACTAACATCCTTTTTCATGGGATCTGCAATTTGGGTATTTCCTGGAACAACATTTTTCTTCGGCATTTCTTCAATCACAGGCTCCTCCTCAATTGATTCTTCAACTTGCTCCTTGATTAATTTCTGTTCTGCATTTGCTCCTTTTTGCGTCTGCTCTTCAATATGAGCAGGCATTTTATCGCCTTCTTTAATTTGTACCTGTCCGCCAAATCCGTCACCTGATACCAATGACTCTAAAAAGATCTCTTCTTCTCTAATTTCTTGAAGTGATCGAGTCCTCGTATCCAATGAATTTGAAAATCCTAAAATTTTAATTTCTGTTCTTCTGTTAACCGCATGTTCAGTCTCTGTACAATCTTTAACACTACTTTTGCAACGATTTTTCAATTTCGATTCACCATAACCGCGGGCTTTGATTCTATTTGCATCAATGCCTCCTTTCACCAGAAGGTAGTCCGTAGAAGCAGTTGCTCTTTGTTGTGAAAGAATTTGGTTTGACTTCTCATCTCCTCTCGAATCAGTATGTGAACCCAACTCTATCAAAAGTGTTGGATTATCTCTCAATAAGGTAATTAATTTATCAAGTTCAGCAGATGCATCTGGCCTTATTTCGTAAGAGTCATAATCAAAATAAATATTTTGAAGCTCAATGGTTTTATCTACAGTGGCTCTATCCAATTCTACATTCGCCAACAAGGTTCCCATTTCATTTCCTTCAGTTAAATTGTCTGTAACACCCGGCCTAACATCTCCTATACCTTCAAAGCACAAGATACATCCATTGACATTGACGTAGGCTTCCATTCGCTTTGTTAAGAACCCTTCCTTTCTTATCATTATGGTGTAATGATTTCCATCCTTAAATGTAAATTGAAAATTGGGATGCGGATAGTTTTGAAGGTTTAATTCTTCTTTTTTCTTTGTATTGTTATACACTTCAATGTGACCACCTAAAATAGCATCAACTTGCACAACTTCATCAGGATCATCTTTCTTTTGTGCCATGGTAACATCAAATAAGTATCCAGGCTCACGTTTCATTTCAGCCTTAATAAAAACCTTATCAGTTCCTACACGCACATTTCCCTTTACTTCTCCGAATTGTTCCTTAGTTACTGTGTAATCACAATTTACATTCGAAGGCAAATCAGCGGTAAAAAAACCTTCTCTATTCGAATACACCGTGGCAAATATTTGACCTGATTCAGCATCAGTTAGCACTACTTGAGCAAGGTTTAAGTATCCCCTATTTCCAGATTCATACACATAACCTTCAACTGTAGTGTTTTGTGCAAAAAGAATACTAGGAATAAAAAGGGCAAGGATAAGACTTAATTTAAAATAAGCGTTTTGCCTAATCATGATTGTTATTTTAATATACTAAAGTGTAAAGATATAAATATTACGATTGATTTATATATGTCTTCTAGGTCTGAGAATCATAAAATTAAAGTCAAAATGTCACTTATAGTTTATTTAAATTCGCATTTAACTAAATTTTAAGAGCTGATTATATGCGTATTATTTTTATGGGTACTCCTGATTTTGCTGTTCCAAGTCTCAAAATATTGGTCGAGTCAGGATATAATGTTGTTGCAGTAGTTACAGCTACAGATAAATATGGAGGCAGAGGGAATAAAGTATTACTTCAATCAGCTGTGAAAAAGTATGCACTAAGCCAAGATATTGATGTACTCCAACCTAGAAATCTCAAATCCCAAAGCTTTAATGAAACACTCGCATCTTACAAAGCTGATTTACAATTTGTAGTGGCCTTTAGAATGTTACCTGAAGTAGTCTGGAATATGCCACCCTTAGGCACCTATAATCTTCATGGCTCTTTACTGCCAGAATTTAGAGGGGCTGCACCCATTAATTGGGCGATCATTTCTGGAGCAAAAGTAACAGGCTTAACGACTTTTAAATTAAAACATGAAATAGACACAGGAGATACACTTTTTACAGAAGAAGTACCCATCGAAGAAAATGATACAGCAGGTAGTTTACATGACAAAATGATGCATGTAGGTGCAGCCTTAGTATTGAAGTCTGTAAAACGAATAGAAACAGGTGATGTTAATCTTCAAGCACAAGATCAAACAAAAGTTAGCAAAGCACCAAAGATATTTCATGATGATTGTGAAATTGATTTTAATAAAAGTCTGGAAGATTGTTTTAATATGATACGAGGCTTAAGTCCATATCCAGCTGCATATACCTATTTGCCCAATGGAATGAAATTGAAGATTTTTTTTGCTGAAAAGTATTTAAAGATCCCTCAAGGATTGAGTCCCGGACTCATTTACTCCAATCAAAAAGATGCAATTTACATTGAGACAAAAAATGGCATTTTGTCACTCAAGGAAATCCAGTTAGAAGGTAAAAGAAAAATGAAAGTGAAAGACTTCCTTAATGGTTATAAAGAAAAAATTAAAGGTTTTGTTAGCACTGTGTAAACTAAAAACTAATTAGAAGGACTTAGTAAATTGTAATAGTTCAACCAATCTTTGAACTAAATATTTAGCTGCCTTAACATCTGGAGTGCTATTCTCTGCTTCTTGCTTCATTAAACTAATCGCATTAGGCTCTGAATTTGTTTCAATTTGATTCAAATAAAGAGAAGATGATATACTGATACACAGTACTAAAGCAAGCAAAATAATTGGAGATTGTTTTCTACGCATTGCGTTGTTTTGATTAGGTTACGTCTAAAGAACGATTAAACGCTAAATAAAGTTACACAATGTTTAACATTTTTTTAATCTATTTTGCATTCCATTTATGAACTTAAATATAATTAATGAAAATTATAGACACTGCAGATGGTTCACAAACCATTGTGAATAGTGACAATGTCCTATACCATTCAAAGCACGGTGCATTGGCAGAAAGTCTACATGTTTTTATCAATTCCGGACTTAATTATGTAGCAGCATCTAAGAATAAGATTAAGGTGCTCGAATTTGGTTTTGGGACAGGCCTAAATGCATTTCTGAGTTATAAATATTCCATTGAAAATGGGATCAACATTTATTATACCGGACTGGAAAACCAAGCCATTCCTTCTAGTATTTACAAAGAATTGCATTACGCTAATAATGATACAGAACAAGCTGTTTTCACAAAACTTCACGCTTCCCCTTGGAATCAAAATATTAGCATGAGTAGTTTTTTATTTAGAAAAGACTTAATAAGTTTTGAGGCATTTACCCCAAGTAAAAAATTCGATCTAATCTACTATGATACTTTTGCTCCATCTGAGCAAGCTGAATTATGGGAAATTAGTATGTTGAAGAAGTGTTATGATTCTTTAATGCCGGGTGGTGTTTGGATAAGCTATTGTGCCAAAGGTCAAGTGAAACGAAATTTAAAATTCTTAGGCTTTGAGGTGCAATCATTACCAGGCCCAACTGGTAAAAGAGAAATCACAAGAGCTATAAAATAAGGGAACGCTTGTTAGCGGTTCTGCCTTAAAGAAGCGAAATTTTACTAATTTCAAGCATCACAATAGACTATATGAAAAACTTAGCCTTGCATTGGAAGATCTTGATTGGTATGGCCTTAGGGGTCGTTTTTGGCATACTTGCAACTATGGTTAGTTGGGGTCCTGAATTCGTAAAGAATTGGATTAAACCTTTTGGAACCATTTTTATCAGCTTATTAAAGTTGATCGCTATTCCGCTAATCATTGCCTCTTTGATCAAAGGTATTTCAGATCTTCAAGACATTGCCAAATTTCGCAAGATAGGAGGACGCACAATTATTACTTATATCATTACCACCCTAATGGCAATTGCTATTGGCTTACTCCTGGTTAATATGGTCAACCCTGGTTCAAATGTAAGTGCTGAAACTATTACTAAGCTAACAGATGGGTATAGTAGTAATGCAGCAGACTATATTGATAAAGCTTCTAAAGCAAAAGAAGCTGGCCCATTGCAATTTATTGAAGATATGGTACCTCAAAATATTTTTGAGGCAATGGCCAATAACAGAAATATGCTGCAAGTGATTTTCTTTGTGATCTTCTTTGGCATTTGCTTATTGCTTATAAAACCAGAACAATCAAAACCTATAAGGGACTTTATCGGAAGTCTAAATGAGGTCATCATGAAAATGGTTGACTTGATTATGTTGTATGCACCATTTGCTGTTTTTGCACTTATTGCTGCTCTAATTGCAGGTACAGCTGATCCAGACATTTTTGTTGCACTGGCTTACTATGCATTGACCCTAGTTGCAGGTCTTATCATTCTAATATTATTATACGGCATCATTGTTAAGTTTATGACCGGAATAGGTCCTAAGACCTTTTACAATGGAATTAGTCCAGCTCAATTAGTAGCGTTTTCGACAAGTTCAAGCGCAGCCACTTTACCTGTTACCATGGAAAGAGTTGAAGAACATTTGGGGGTAGATTCTGAGGTCACCAGTTTTGTTTGCCCAGTTGGAGCTACAGTAAACATGGATGGCACAAGTCTGTATCAAGCGGTCGCGGCAGTATTTATTTGTCAAGCGCTAGGACATGACCTTAGTATAGCAGATCAATTTACGATTGTCATTACTGCAACTTTAGCAAGTATTGGTTCTGCAGCTGTTCCTAGTGCTGGAATCGTAATGTTAGTAATGGTTCTTGAATCTGTTGGATTGCCAGCTGATAAATTAGCTGTTGGGATCGCTATGATCTTTGCAGTGGATCGTCCTTTGGATATGTGTCGGACAGTCGTAAATGTTACAGGTGATGCAATGGTCGCTTTATTGGTTGGAAAAAGTGTTGGTGCAATAAGTCCTCCAAAACCCAAGCAATGGGATGATAATTATCAAACTTAAACGATCCTTTTTAACGGATCAAAGTTATTGATCCACCATAAGATATCGTTTCTCCATCGATAAAACTGATTTCAGCCATCCAAGCAAATGACCCAGGATTTAATACTTCACCTTTGAAGGTTCCATCCCAACCTAATTCCGCTTGACTATGTGGTATATCAGTCGCTTCAAAAACCACAGCACCCCATCTATTGAAAACTACGAGCTTTCTTATTGCAGCTACTTCAATTGAGCCATAGATGGTAAAATAGTCATTGATACCATTCCTATCAGGAGAAAAAACATTCGGTGCATAAAATTTACGTTTCTTAATAACGGATACATAAACGCTATCGCTACTCATACAATCATCTTCTGAAATGACACTTAATACATATTCTGTATCATTAAACGGTTTAGCAATGGTTTGCAAACAATCTATACAGTCTAAGGTCATAATGTCATTCCAAAAAATCTGCTGAACAGCAATATCGTTTAGCGTGGTATTTATCAATATACTATCTCCTAAGCAAATTTCTAACTGATCGGGTAGCCCAATTACTGGAATGTCGGGAGCTTGAATAGAAGACTCAATCCAGTTTTCACAACCGTTAGCATCTTCAACATAGAGTTGATATTGACCTTCGACCAAGCCTTCAAAAATCGTATCAGACGAATAATTAATTCCTGCTATGGCATACTGATAAGGCCCGACTCCCCCACTTACTCCGTCCACATTTATATAGCCACTTTCAAAGCCGTCACAACTTGGATCTACAAAATTGACAATAGGAACAAGCAATTCAGGAGCGGTCATTTCAAACATAAAGGTTCTTTCACAGCCAACTGCATCAACCACCATAACTTCTTGAATTCCTGCACTGAGATTATTGCTAGTAGGACCTGTTTGCCCATTACTCCACACAAAATCAAATGGTGCAACTCCACCAACCAAACTAATTGCAAGTGTACCATCCATACCTGGAAGCCCATTGTCCATATTGCAACTAACATTAAATCCATTATAATCTGAAGCAGTAAATGTTGCGCTAATTTCATCAGGCTCCATTATTTCTTGAATTAAGACTACATCATTACTAAAGTTATCTGCAATATATATTTGATAAGTGCCAGCTGGCAAATTATCAATCACATTATTGGCAAGAATGTCAGTAGTACCTGAACCCATTATGGTATTATCAAATATATTTTGATAGGTGTAGTTAAAGGGTGCAGTTCCTTGATCAATAGAAAACTCCAATGACCCAGATGCTGTGCTGTTACACACTACAGAATTTGAAGATGTAACTCCTGTAATTTCACAAATGATTATAGTCAAATCTAAATTCACAACACTATCACAAAATGCTGCTGTAGGAATGGTATCCATATAAATTCCAGTCTGGTCGTAACTGGTATTTCCAATCTGAAAAGAACTGCCTTCACACAACCACAGATCTACATTAGTCTCTTCATTCATAAAAACATCAAGTGTAATATCAATAATGCTATCACAACCATTTGGCAGAGTTACAATCTCTTGATAAACACCTGTAAGATTATAATCTACTCCATTTACTGTTATAAATTCTCCAAAACAAATATCTTCATCAATAATGCTTGATCCTACTTCTCTTACTGAAACTGTAGTACAACTCGGAGGTGCTTGATCACAAACATTGGCAGCTGTAACACATACTTCATAGCTCCCTGCTGCAATAAAGCTCGTTGAGAAATCTTGCGTTAATCCACCTTGAGGAACTCCTTCAACCGACCAATAATATTGCGCTGCACCAACTTCTCCTGTAGTAGTAAAATCAACAGTTCCACCTACACAAGGATCATCTGTGTAAGATATAATTCCTGATGTTGACAATGGAGAAACCTCTGTTGATCCTTCAAGGACAGTAAATGTCCAATTACAATTCGCTCCTCCACTTCCATCAATTACTAAATAATAATGTTGTCCAACTATTAATGGATCTTCATTATTAAACACCACACTTTCTCCGGACTGAATATCTGTATCACAAAATGTAATTGCAGTAAAATTTTCACAGTCATCTGTAAAGAAAAAGCCAACCTCCAAACTGTTTACTCCTCCAACACAATTGGAAACATCTACTTGAAATTCTAAATCAACGGTCCCTGCGATAAAGGCAATGTATTGCATATTATTAAACTGAGTGGTACAAAACTCATTGAAACCCTGCCCCTGAGCAGTTAAATCATTTACGCCTGTAAAGCCATCGATGTCACAGATGACACAAGCCGTTTCGCAAAAAGAGGTCATTTGCGGATTAGATCCACAAGGTTCAGGTTGACCATATAGTCCTACTGAAATAAAAAATGGAAATATTAAGATAAAAGATTTCAAATCCATAAAAAACAATTGTCCATCATGATCTATTTATTATATGCTTCTTACTTATTAAAAGGATGCATTTTAAATATACTTATTATACCTGTATCAATCATTTAATATTTTTGATATTCAACAGGTCTTTTGGAATCCGTCAATTAAAAATGCTTGTATCATGTCAATATTAGATTTTTAATTCTACTTTTGATCGCACAAATACTTCATTTGACAATTCGAAAGCAAAATTACTCCAAATCAGCTATTTTTTTATTTACTCATACTTGTACATTGCAACACATGAGAGTTATACTTATTATTTCGTTTATTTTAGGAAGCGTAGCTTTAATAACAGCCCAACCTGAACCATGCGCTTTACCTGCAGCTATGCAACCTACTTGTGAGTTGGCTTGTGTGATTTGTGACATCGATGGTTTCACTGGCCGCAATGATGGAAATTTCTCAACCTTTGCTCCAGATGAATTTTGTAGTCAAGGAGACCAAAGAGTAAGTTGGATTGCTTTCGTCGCTGGTTCAGTTAATTTAGAATTAGATGTAACTGTATTTAATTGTGTAGATGGACAAGGTTTGCAAATAGGAATTTTACAAACAGACGATTGCATAAATTTCACGAGAGCCACCAATTGTGATGGCTCTGTCATGCCAGGTCAAACTGCAACTTTCAACAATATCAACCCATTAATTATTGGACAACATTACTATTTTATCATGGATGGAGACTTAGGAGATGTTTGCGATTATACAGTTAATGTTATTTCAGGCTCAGTAGCAGTACCTCCATTGGTTCAAGGAAGCATTATCAACGGCCCTGAGGAATTATTTTGTGAAAACGTACTTACAGAATATACAGTCGATGCAGATCCAGGAGCCGTAGATTATTTATGGACCTTGGATGGCGCATTTTATTCTAATGAAGAAACCATTCAACTAAACTTACCAACTCAAGGGATCTATAATCTATGTTTTACCGCTTCTAATGCTTGTGACCCTGGAATTGAGGTTTGCAAAAGCATTAATCTCATCAATGACCCTTTACTCGTTTCCTTAGAAAGCCCAGAAATGAATGGGTATAATATCAGCTGCAATGGCTTCTCTGATGGACTGATTAATACGATTGCTAGCGGTGGAAGACCTCCCTATACCTATAGTTGGAGTAATGGAAGTAGTAATAATAATTTGACAAATGTGTCAGCTGGAGATTACAGTGTGACAGTGGAAGATAACTCAGGATGTATTGTAATTGCTGATATTAACTTAACTGAACCCGAAGCACTTGTACTATTCAACAGCATTGAATATGTGGATTGTGCACCGCCTCCAAATGGAAATATATTTTTGTCTGCAACTGGTGGGGTTGAACCCTATTTTTACGCTTTAGATGCCGGCGTATCTGCCCCTAACAACCAATTTGGTCCATTAGAACCCAAAGAATATGTCATAAATGTGTCAGATAGCAATGGTTGTTCTGACAATGACATTGTAAACATTATTGAATTTGATCAAGTCACGATTAACTTACCTTTTGAAGATATCATTCTTGATTTAGGGGACAGTCTTAGCCTTGGTAACATCACTGCCAATCCAAGTAATTTGACTTTCAATTGGACGCCTATGGAGGGTTTGGATTGCAACAACTGTCCTGAGCCCATTTTTAAACCTCTTGAGTCTACCCAATATTTTGTTCAACTTACTTCAGAGCAAGGATGTACTTCAATTGACTCGTTTATCATAAATGTTAACAAAAAACGATTATTCTACGCCCCTAATATTTTTTCTCCAAATGGAGATGGAATTAATGACCAATTCAAAATCTATGGTGGGCCTGAAGTAGCGGGTTTTACTTTTATCAAAATTTATTCCCGATGGGGTGATCTTGTTTTTGAATCTAATAATACCTTCGGTCGAGAAAGCGATGCTTGGGATGGAAATATCAAAAATAAAAAGCTCAATTCAGGAGTTTTTACCTGGATTGCTGAGATTGAATTTATCGATGGCAAATCAAAAATTCACACAGGGGACCTTTCAATCTTCAATTAGTGTGAAAGAAAATAATTGTGAAGACATAAATTTATTTTAAAATAGTTGCTTCACCATCAAACAATTAAGCAATTTTCCGCTTAATGGTATTGACGACACAACCCAAAAATACTATTATACTATTTTAGGAAATGAATACAGAACTGTATTTTTTACTATTTGCATCGCAGATTGGAATGGCTGTTTACATCTTATTGCTTGATAAGACCAAGTGGCTGAATAAAAATATAGCTATTTCTTTCTTTCTCAGTGCATTTGTTTGCTTCATCGAATTCAAAATATCAATTGAAAGCTCTTTTGATATAGTTAAATCCCTAACCTCCTTTCATACAAGTACGGCTATCTTAATTCTATATTTCTTAAATATAGGAGCCATTTTCTATGCTGATTTATACAAGTCAAAACCTCGTCAGGATCTCTTGCGCAAAACCACTATTTGGATTTTGACACTCTTTATGTTACCCATTTTCTATATCGCCTTTTTTGAAAATGTCCTCATTGATGTCTTACCTGAAAAAGTAAATGATCTATGGACTTATAAATTTACGCCAAGTACTGCAGCTCATTTCTATTTCATCATTTGGTATTTGGTGAATCTAAGTTTCCTAAATGTTATTTTATTCATTGCTTATCGAAATGGTGTTACCCAAAGAGAAAGAAGAGTAAGAATTATATTATGGCTTGTTTTCACGGTTGTTCCATTTTCTATGCTTTGTCATTTTATCATCTTTGCAAATGATTCTGGTGGCATGGCTGGAGCTACTTATGAAATCTCACTCGTCTATGGTCTGTTAATTTTTTGTTTGAGTTGGTTCTTTACAAAATTCAAGATGTTTGCTATAAATCCAGCTGATGTTGTTGATGAGTTATTAAGCTCTATTTCGAATGGGGTTGTTATTACTGATATTGAATATAATATAGAACACTATAATCATCTAGCAACTAAAAACTTGAATATACATGATAACAATTTGCAAACAAATTTCATAAACTACCTGCATCAGCATGCTGCATTTAATCTCAATGATGTTAAAAACAAATTGGACAGATTAAAACCTGGGGTCCTATTCAAAAAAGAATTAAAAATTACAACATCAAAAGGTATCAAAGAGTGTATGCTCATTGCTTCGAAAGTTGTAAATAAACAAAATATAAAAACAGGATATACTTTCGTTGGAGTTGATTTATCCGAACTAAAAACCAAAGAATACCAACTAGAAGAATTCAATCAAAAATTGATAAAATCCAATGCCCAATTGGAGCGTTTTGCACAGATTACATCACACGACTTAAAAACCCCTTTACGTAATGTCATCAGCTATTTGAAATTATTAAGAAAAAAGTCTGAAGAATCATTGGATAAACAATCCAAAGAGTTTTTGAAAATTGCGACAAATTGTGCAACTGAAATGGATGACTTTATTGAAGATATCTTGGCTTATTCTAGATTGAAAAATACGGAAAGTAATGAAATCGAAACTGATTTAAATAAAGTCGTAAAAGATGTATTGAAAAAACTTAAAATGGTCATTGAAGAGCGAAAGGCTATAGTGGAATTAAATCCATTACCTACAATTAAAGCTGAACGATACCAGATGGTTCAATTGTTTCAAAACATTATCGAAAATGGCATCAAATACAATAAATCAGAAATTCCTACTATAAAAATTAGTAGTAAACTCAACGATAATCGTTTACATATTTTTGTATCAGACAATGGAATTGGAGTTCCAGAAGAAAGTCAAAAAGACATTTTTAAACTCTATAATAGGCTTCATACAGCTGATGAATTTAAAGGTACGGGCATCGGCTTAGCCACGTGCAAGCAAATCGTTGAAAATCACAACGGTGAGATATCAGTAACATCAAATCCTGATCAAGGAAGTACATTTATTATCGTCTTAGATAATTTTTCAGAAATCGCCATTGACCCAGGCACTGATCAAAGTATTAATGTAGCGTCTTAAAATCCTTTCAAACAAATTTTCTTTTCTTCTTTCGAATTATTTATTGTCATAGTTAAAAACTAAAGATGGGAACTAGTATGTTTCACTATTTTTTCATAAATTTAACTCTGAGTTTAATTTTCTCAAAATCGTAAATTATGCCAAACATTTTTTCTTCTATTGAAAACATCAGGTTCAACATCTTTGAACTACATAAAATCCAAGACATTCTTAATTCTGAATATTATCAAGATCATGATGAAGAATCACTTGATATGGTATTGTCATCCGTGATGGATGTCGCGGAGAAAGACATGTATCCTGTATTTAGGGAAATGGATGAAAAACCTGCATATTATGAAGATGGCAAGGTGATTATTCATCCTGCAGTGGATAAGATGTTAAAAATCGCTACTGACAATGGTTGGCTTGGATCCCATTTTGATTATGATGATGGAGGAAGCAGGGTACCGATGATGTTATCAGGCGCTGCCAGTTATATCATGGCTTGTGCGAATAATAATGTTGGAGGTTACATTGGATTAACAGCGGGAGCCGCAAATTTGATCATCACATTTGGCACACAAGAACTGAAAGATCTTTACGTCCCAAAAATGTTGTCAGGCGATTGGACTGGGACTATGGCTTTAACTGAACCACAAGCAGGAAGTTCACTTTCTGATATCACGACTAAAGCTATACCTCAAGAAGATGGTTCATATAAGATCGTAGGTCAAAAAATATTTATCTCAGGTGGAGACGGACCTAATGTTGACAATATCATTCACTTGACGCTTGCTCGAATTGAAGGCGCACCAGCTGGCACCAAAGGGATCTCTCTTTTTGTTGTACCTAAAAATAGAATTAGTGCGGACGGAAGTCTTGAAGATAATGATGTGATAACGGCGGGTGATTTTCAAAAGATGGGACAGAAAGGATACTCGACAGTACATCTCTCTTATGGTGAAAAAAATAATTGCCATGGATGGATGGTCGGTGTTGAAAATAGAGGATTAGCGCACATGTTTCAGATGATGAATGGAGCAAGGTTGGATGTAGGCCTTACTGCTGCGGGGGTAGCAACAGCTGCGTACTATCACTCTTTACAATATGCAAAAGAACGTCCTCAAGGAAGAAAGCTGAGTAAAGACGGCACTAAAGATGTGTCACAGCAACAAACAACAATCATAAATCACCCAGATGTCAGAAGAATGCTGTTGTTGCAAAAGTCAGTTATTGAAGGTGCTTTTTCCCTTATAACTGAATGCTATAAATTAGAAGATCAAGAAAGAATATTAGAGGGGGAAGCCAAAGAAGAGGCTCATTTGTTATTAGAACTTTTAACACCCATGGCTAAAACATATCCAGCTGAAATGGGACAAGTCGCAATTACTAATGGACTTCAGATTTATGGAGGATATGGTTTTTGCACAGAATTTCCACTTCAGCAATATTATAGAGATATAAGAATCATGTCCTTGTATGAAGGAACCACAGGCATACAATCACTAGACTTATTAGGCAGAAAGGTAACAATGCAAAATGGCCGAGCAATGCAAATCCTTACACAAAGGATCAGCGAAACGATGGCCGCCTCTGCTAGTTACGACGACTTGAAACCTTATGCGGCTAAATTACAAGCAAAACTAGAAATGGTTCAAGAGGTTATGACCTACCTTCTTCCTTTCGCCATGAAAGGCGATTACGAAAAGTATTTAGCTGATGCGAGTATATTCATGCAAATGGCCAGCAATATTGTTATTGCATGGCAATGGCTTAAAATGGGTGTCGCGGCTAAGGAAATATTGCTCACGAAATCTAAGGTCGGGTTGGCAAGCAGTTTCTATGAGTCGAAAATTGAAACTATGAAGTATTACTACAAGTATGAACTTCCTAAAGTTGATGCATGTAAAGAAATACTCACTAACCCAGAGGATGTAACGCTTAGTAAGAGTGCAGAAGCCAATATCCTTTTCAGTTAATCGAAGGCTCTTATATACATAAACAGTAAATCCTTTATTGAACCAATTATCATAAAAAGGACTTATGACTAGTGTTCAGCTTGGTGATATGCACTAAGTGGTCTAGCTTGTTTAAATATATTGATTAACTAACACCAATACTAGATTTTAATCTTACCTTTGCCGCCTTTTAGAAGGCCCGACATATGAAGAATATTAGAAACGTAGCCATTATTGCCCATGTAGATCATGGTAAAACTACCTTGGTAGATAAAATCATTCACTTTTGCGAAGGTGATGAAAAAAATATTCCTGGTGGAGATTTGATTCTAGATAATAATGACCTCGAACGTGAAAGAGGAATTACCATTTTTGCCAAGAACATTTCTGTCAACTATAAAGGTGTCAAAATCAATTTGATAGACACTCCGGGTCACGCAGATTTTGGCGGTGAAGTAGAACGGGTCTTAAATATGGCGGATGGTGTCCTTTTATTGGTTGATGCATTTGAAGGACCTATGCCTCAAACTAGATATGTTACATCAAAGGCTTTAGAATTGGGACTCAACCCAATAGTGGTTGTAAATAAAGTTGACAAAGATAATTGTAGACCAGACGAAGTACAAGAAGCCGTTTTTGATTTGATGTGTAATCTGGATGCAAATGAAAAACAATTAGATTTCCACACGATTTACGGAAGCGCTAAAAATAATTGGATGGGTGCAGACTGGAAAAATCCAGCAAGTGACATCTCATTCTTACTAGATCAAATCATTGAAAACATTCCTGCTCCTATTGATAATCCTGGTGAATTGCAGATGCAAATCACTACCATAGATTTTTCAAACTACATTGGAAGGATTGCAATTGGTCGTGTAAAGAGAGGATCCATCCTTCCCAATCAAAATGTCATTTTGGTTAAGAGAGATGGCTCACATGTGAAATCTAAAATTAGGGACTTATTTGTATTTCATGGCTTAGGTAAAATTAAAACGGAATCAGTCGAGAATGGAGATCTTTGCGCCATCACTGGGATAGAATCATTTGATATAGGTGATACCATTACTTCTGTTGAATCACCGGAGGGCTTACCTACTATTCCTATTGATGAGCCTACTATGAGCATGGTTTTTACAGTTAACAATTCACCCTTCTTCGGAAAAGACGGTGACTTTGTAACGTCCAGACACCTAAGAGATCGTTTGTTTAAAGAACTAGAAAAAAATCTAGCCTTACAAGTAGAAGAAACAGATTCACCAGAGGTATTCAATGTCTATGGAAGAGGAATTATGCACCTCTCAGTTTTAATAGAGACAATGAGAAGAGAGGGATATGAATTGCAGGTTGGAAAACCAAGAGTGATCGTTAAAGAAGTAGATGGAATTAAATCTGAACCTATAGAAGCACTTGCTGTAGATGTTCCAGAAAATTATGCAGGAAAAATCATTGAACTACTAACTAGCAGAAAAGGTGAATTGACATCTATGGAACCTAAGGGTGATTTAATGCATATTGAATTTAGAATACCTTCTAGAGGGCTAATTGGTGTAAGAACTCAGATACTTAACCTATCTGCTGGTGAAGCCATAATGGCTCATAGATTTGATAATTTTGAAGCTTGGAAGGGAGATATTCCTTCAAGGAATAAAGGGGTGTTAATCGCTCATGGCACTGGTACCTCTATCCCATTCGCCTTGGATAAATTACAAGACAGAGGAAAGTTTTTTATACCATCTGGTGAAGACATTTATGAAGGTCAGATTGTTGGTGAACATACAAGAGACAGTGACTTGGTTGTCAATCTAATTAAAACAAAGAAGCTTACGAATATGAGAGCTTCTGGTTCTGATGACAAAAGCAAGATTGCTCCGCCTGTAATAATGTCACTTGAAGAATGCATGGAATACATTCAAGAAGATGAGTATGTAGAAGTAACCCCAAAGAAAATCAGATTAAGAAAGATTTTTCTAAAAGAACATGAACGCAAGCGTGCGTCTCATGCTACAACTTAGAATTAGGATTCTTTATTAACACCTTCCGCATACAATTTGGAAGGGATGTTTGCAGGGCTATAATTTACAGACTTTAATACTTTATTATCTGATCTCCTGTACACCAAGAATTGTTCTCCATCTTGTTTGATATAGCCTTCTGTATCTTTCTCTTCTTTGTAATATTTAACTGTAGCTTCGGCCTCTTCTTTTGTCTTACAAACCTTACTCATATTAGATCGATGTACCTCATCGAATAATTCTTTAAATCGACTTCCCATACCAAATTCATGAATGGCACCAGACAATACATATTGAATATCTGAGAATGCATCAGCAACCTCTATGAGATCATTATTCTCAATCGCCTCTTTCAATTCATCTAATTCCTCCTGCAATAAGTTGATTCTTAATTCACATCGTTCTTTTGAGGGAATCACTGGCTCATTTAAAACTGGCAAATTAAACGTATCGTGAAATTCCTTTAAATCTTTGAGCGCATTAGGTTCATTTATTTTCATCTCTTAAGCTTTAATCGTTCTGAGCTGTCAAATATATTGCTATTTTTTTAATATATTATTTCAATAATATGATATTACATTCAATAAGATTGAAAGAATGAAAAAGAAAGGAGATCTAACTAATCATAACAATATCAGTCGTAAGTCTTTTATCAAAAAGTCAATAGGTGGATTGGCTGCAGGAAGTTCTTTACTTCTGGCCTGCACTGCGGATGAAGGAAGTACCAGTGGCACTCAAATTCAACGCAAAAAACACCGATGGAAAATGCTCACCACCTGGGCTCCAAATTTCCCCATCTTAGGAGAAGGATGTGAACTATTTGCCGAGTGGGTTCGCGTTATGTCAGATGGTGACTTGGACATCAAAGTTTATGGAGCTGGTGAACTAGTACCTGCATTAGAAAGCTTTGGCGCAGTCAGTGAAGGTATTGCAGAACTCGCACATGGATCTCCATATTATTGGGCAGGAAAAGTTCCAGAAGCTCAATTTTTTTCTACGGTCCCTTTCGGAATGAATGCACAACAAATGAACGCTTGGATGATTGGAGGCGGTGCCATGGAACTTTGGAAGGAAGCTTACGCACCCTTTGATCTCCATCCAATGCTAGGTGGAAATACAGGTGTTCAAATGGGCGGATGGTTTAATAAGGAAATAAATAGTCTTGCCGATTTAAAAGGATTAAAAATGCGTATACCTGGTATTGCCGGGAAAGTCTTAGAAAAGGCCGGAGGAGCCTCCATATTAGTCTCTGGAGGTGAAATATACACCAATTTAGAACGCAGTGTAATAGATGCTACAGAATGGATCGGCCCATACCATGATTATCTTATGGGTTTCCACAAAATTGCAAAGTACTATTACACCCCTGGATGGCATGAGCCAGGCACTTTTTTAGAAACTATGGTTAACAAATCAAAGTATGATGCTTTGCCCAAAAGCTTACAAATGATCCTTGAAGCTGCAGCCATGAAATTAAATGGATGGGTCTTAGCACAATTTGAGGCAAAGAATAATGAATACCTAAGCAAGATCATTGCAGAAAGTGACGTTGAACTAAGAGTATTTCCAGATGATGTGCTCAATTCATTGCGTAACTATACAGATGAGGTCTTAGAGGAAATGGTGGCAGATAATGCTGCCAGCAAAAAGATCTACGAGCACTTCAATAATTTTAGAAATCAAATCTCAAATTGGTCAAAGTATTCTGAGAAAGCTTACTTTGAAAAATTGAGTAAGTAATTTTAAAGCGCAATATTTAATTAAAGCACATGATAGTTCATTGGGATGTTGATCCAATAATTTTTAATGTTTTTGGATTCGAAGCTAGGTATTATGGTTTGTTGTTTGCCACTGGATTGGCTCTGGGGTATTTTGTTGTAAAGAAGTATTTCATTGAGCAAAATCGTTCTTTGGCACATCTTGAAAAATTAGCCTTATACATTTTTGTCGCAACTTTATTAGGGGCAAGAATTGGGCACTGTTTATTTTATGAACCTTCTTACTATTTGACTAAACCTTGGGAAATTATTCTTCCCTTAAGTTTTGATAATGGAGTTCAGTTTGTAGGATTCAGAGGCTTAGCAAGTCATGGCGGAGTTGCAGGAGTTTTCCTTGCTATCTATTTATTTTGCAGAAAATATAAATTCCATTTCATTTCGCTTTTGGATACCATTGCTGCCGCTTCAGGAATTTCTGCTTGCTTTATTCGCCTAGCTAATTTTTTTAATTCTGAGATTATAGGAAGAGCGACTAATGCAGACTATGGAGTTGTGTTTGAACGCATTGATTCGATTGCTCGGCACCCTGCTCAACTATATGAAGCAACTGCCTATCTTGCCATTTTCGTATTACTCCATCAACTACACAAAAGAGGAAACTTTAGAAAGTATCCAGGTTTCATTTTCTCCCTTCTATTTGTCATACTTTTCATTGCACGTTTTCTTATTGAATTTTTTAAGGAAAATCAGGTTGCATTTGAAGATCAAATGAATTTAAATATGGGACAATGGCTTAGTATTCCTTTTATTTTATTTGGAGCCATTATAATGTATCTGAGTCTTCAAGGTACATTCAGAAAAGATCAATCAAGCACATAAAAAAAAGGAGCCACTCAAATGAGTAGCTCCTTATATATCTCTCTGAAATTTATTATTTCAACAAGGTAATGTTCCCTTGTGTATAATATCTTTCTCTTGGATCACCTAAGCAGAATACTTCAAGGCAATATGCATACACGTCTGGTGAAAGTTCCTTTCCTTCAAAAGTACCATCCCAAGTTGCTTCTTGAGAATTTGCTCTAAAGATTTCTTGCCCCCATCTGTTGTAAATGATCAACTCTAACTCATCAATCACATTACTTTC
>CALGNN010000159.1 GCA_937961455.1 uncultured Saprospiraceae bacterium | reverse complement strand
AGCAAAGTAAGGGTGAAAATGAATAAGGTTAACATGCTTTAAGTATTTAGTTTTTATTTAATTAAGTATTCTTATTACGTAAATCCTGTATTTCTTCTTTTTGTTCTTTTATTAATGATTCAAGTTCGATTATTCTCCCCTCCTCAAGGGTCTTCACTTCACCTGACATTTGGGTTTTAATATAGGCTGTATAAAATGCAGCTCCTGACAAATAAACCAGATAAGCAATCCATACATATGAATGATACACTTCGAATTCACGAAACAATAATATGTCTACTAACCATGCCATAGTATCATCACTTCCTCTAACCAAAGCTATGACGATTATTGCCAAGGGTAATCCTCCTATAAAACCAAATTTATTTAAAATAAGACCAATGTTCCAAATGCTTACTATGCTCAAATTATAGATTTTAAGCATGGGTGGATTAGGTATAATCCATTTACAGCTGTGTTTATATGCATACCTGATCTTTGTATTCAAACACCTCGACAAAACACTACTACTCTATTTGATGAGTTTCAAGTAGCAGAA
Organism: uncultured Saprospiraceae bacterium; assembly: GCA_937961455.1. Classification (GTDB taxonomy): domain Bacteria; phylum Bacteroidota; class Bacteroidia; order Chitinophagales; family Saprospiraceae; genus CALGNN01. The sequence continues at coordinate 5,973 of CALGNN010000159.1, read as the reverse complement.
TTAGTTGCAGAAGCAATTGACGATACTAGATATAATACTTATGACGCTTTGAAAGCAGGTGAAGTTAATAACGATATCGAAGCTGAAGAATATTTTGTGAACAATCTAAGAGAACGAATAGCCCATCATATGGAGCTCTTAAACACTGACAATGTTTCTGTAAATAGAGAAATATGTACAAATGTTCCTGTCCAACCTACAGAATTATATTATGAAATTTGTACTATTATAACTGTTGAACCAATTATACCTTGCTTCGATGGAACATTTTAAAGTATGAAAAAAATAATTAAACATATATCCCATGTCTATTCAGAAAAGACTATGAAACAAATTGTTCTTGAAAATAGAACAAAAGAAAAATTTGAAGAGTGGTCTTCATTTTGTAGTCGCTTATCTAAATCATTAGATCTAGAAATTATACCAGGAGGAAATGCTTTTCAGCCATGTTTCAATGCACAAATTGAATTATTGAAAATTATTGAGCCTCCATTTCGGTGCGTAAAAAGTTTGATGTTACTAAAAAGCTTCATAGAGCCATATTGGTGTGTTTACGGCATGTATCACGCCTTTGATGGTTCTTTTGAAGATAAAAATTTGCCAAAAGCTGATGTGAGGTATAAATCATCAGTAATTTTCTCAGAGAAACCTGAGTACGAATTGTATTCTTCTAAAATAAAAGATATTGTTTCGGTTGAACATAGCAGTGCGGAATTTTTATTAGCAAAAAACTTATTTGATCTAAAACCAGAAGTAGAAATTTCATTATATTCTGATAGTGCCCTTTGTCCGGAACCTAAACTTTATAATTATATTTTTGATGCATTAAATTTAGACAATTTTCATGTCATATAATTTACTTATTCATGAAGCAATTTGGTTGGTTCGAAACAAAGTATTCTTTTCTTTTGATTTGTGATCAAAACTTCCAAACGCATCTTCTAAACAAAAAAAGCACCACTTCAAAAGTGATGCTTTCATTTTTACTTTTCTATTTCTTACTATTCATTTTCTGATTCCACTTCATCTCCTACAATAGCTGGAATACAATTTTCAATTTCTGCTGAAAAAACGACGCCATTGCTGCTTCCATCTATGAGCACTTCAAAGCCTGGATCTAACTGTACATAATTCCCTGCTTTGAAAAATACATTCGCATTAGCTGCCACCTGTCCATCCGAAAGAATAAAGTCTGAGGCTTTGTAAGTATCCGAAAGGATATTGCCTGGCAATACATGACTAATTACACAATCTGGATCACCCGCAGGTTCGGTACAAACTTCCAACTCCCAACTGTCAAGTGATCCTCCATCAAGATTAGCATCATCAAAGATGATCAAGGTCCATGTGCCATTAGCAGGCTTGCCATCAAAAGCTGATAGCGGTGAACTTGGTGTATAGAGCATACCATCTGTGTAAGGACAAGGAGGATTGGTATTTGCAGACTCATCATCAAAACCAATATCAAAATTTTCATCTGTCCCACAAATATTACCTAGCAAATCAACAGTCGTACCATCAGGGTGTTGAATCGAAAAATTCAAATCACCCAAGTAAGTATGTGTTCCCGTAATATTTGGAATATTAACATCATTAATATTACCTGTCGAACTAATGGTAATGGTAGATGTATAAGTAGCTGCGGCACCTGTACTAATCGTCACAGGTGTATTATTAACATTGGATTCACAAGATGGACAAGCTGCACCAGAGAGCACAGTTATATATCCTGTTTCTGTCTTGGTATCTGTGCCATTAATGTTGGTAACAGTTAAAGTCACATCATATACTCCATCTGCTGCATAGGTAACTGTAGGATTTTGCTGTGTTGATGTAGCTGGTGTTCCACCTGCAAATGACCAGGCCCAAGATGTAGCTGGAGGAGACGATACAGATTCATCTGTAAATGAAACGGTATTTCCATTATCCAAACACAGTGTAGTTATATCCGCAGAAAAATCAGCAACTGGAGGTCCGTCCAATGGCGGCAAGGTATATCCTCTTGCTGTAAATCGTGTGTGAATCGCTGTGAGCTGTGAACCGGTATATCCAAGATTGATGGCTGCTTGGTAAACGGCGTTTGCAGCATCATCTTGTGAAGAGCTACCATTGGTCATTCCCAAGCCTTCATAAAATATTTTATCGGTCTCTTGTTGTCCTATGTCATCCCATATTTGCATCATGGTACTTGCCCACATTTGTCCATCATTATGTATACCACTTCCCAAATCTCCAGGATAGCTGTCAGGATCATTGGTGACTCTACCTGCCCAACATTCATTGTGTCCATCCCAATTGAACACCCAATGGTATTGCGGATCAGCAGCTGACCAATTACCTAGTCCTCTGTTATAAGATTGCGCAATATAATCGCCACAACCCTCACTCAAACCATCTACCTGAGATAAGTTACCACCAGTCACCCAATCATGCAGACCATGTCCAAGTTCGTGATGAATCACATCAGAATCTTCTCCATCATCTACACATCCTTCACCAAATACGATTCTTCCCGCACCACTTGTATAATATGATTGGTCAGCTCCATTAGCTCCATGTGGATCATATTGTACACCTCCCGCATATTGATAAGGTTGAATATTACAGCCTAAGGTGTTATTAATATATCTCATTAAAAAGTCTACATGATAGTACACGCTGACTGCCTCAAATCCTTGCTCTTCTCTATCAAATTCAAATACTGAAGAATTTTGTTCAAACAAACCGGTGCTTGGTGCTTCATGTTCTACGATCTCTGCCCAAGGCCCTTCTAATTTGAATGTGCTACCAGTCTGTGTGATGTCTTGCAAGGTGACATTGAATCTTGCGGCATCCAGATCTGCATTTGTGGCGTCATTATTATCTGAAAAATTACCCCCGTAGTTTACCGTGTTAGATGATAATGGGTCTGGATCGAAAACGAATCCATTTCCCGTTGCCAACACGGGCAAAGGTCTAGGTGTGTGTGTTTTCATTTTTGCATTATCAGGTCCATGGGAACAAGAGGCATGATCATCTTCATGTCCTTCATCTGAATGCTTACAATAGTATCTGAGTTGGTCTTCAACTTTAAAGATTTCACCTGTTTTAGCATCGACAAAAGTATGCCATTCACCTAGTGGTGTAGAGCAATGAATCACTACCTCATATGCCAGTCTGATTTGTTTTTCATTTTGATAAATCATCAACTGATTCGTTTCAGGTGTAAGTATGATGTTGGGATTGACATAAGCATTGGCTATAGCTGAAGCTTCTTCGGCGGTCACAACAGCTTTGGTATCTTTCAAACTCAACATGGGTTCATAGGAATTTTGCACATACTGCACCTTATTAAATGGATCTATTGCAATGGTCAATTCATTTTTATTGACCGGTAATCCGTCTATCATTTGTCTGAATCGCACGACCTTCCCTGAATTGGTTTCTCTAGTGACGTGATGATTTAAATCTCTAAGATCACTATACTTCAAGGCAAAAGTCGAAGCATTTTCACTCAAGTATTGTTTTGCCATACTTACAGGATCGCTGGACTCCATTTGTTTATTGATGCTGTAAAGTGAAACTGGGATTCCAGTTCTTTGATTTATTTTGACATTTGCTACATGATTAATTTCTTTCTTTTCTTCTTTGCTTAAATCGATGGCGATACTCGAAATTGGCTGTGGCTTTTGAGCGAAGATCGGATTGGTAAAAGCAAAAATTAAAAGAGATAAAACTAAGAGTGAAGAAAATTTACTTAAGTGATTTTTGTAAAACATGCTTTAAGAGTTTTTATTGTGTCAATAAAATTTTGGAGATAAGCTTGAATAGTAGATACTAATATACGAGACTCCAAGCAAGCAAAGTAGCATAATGGAAGATTTGATTTTGAATGTAAGACAATTGACGAAGTTTTCTCCTGAACGATTATAAGTACTAATGCTTTATGGGGATGATTCTTTTGAATTGCATTTCATTTATCAATATAGTCCTTGTCGATAATCTTATATTTGTAGTTAATTTTTTAAACAGCAAGTTGGAATTTGTTAGAAACAAAAAACATTTTTCCTTTATTTAATGATCTCAAGTCTTATAGCACAAGCACTTTTAGATCTGATCTCATTGCCGGTCTAACTGTAGGCATCATACTTGTGCCACAAGGAATGGCCTATGCTATGTTAGCAGGTGTTGATCCAATTTATGGATTGTATGCCGGTTTGATTCCGCTCTTGGTATATGCATTATTCGGTTCATCATCAAGATTATCCATTGGCCCTGTAGCGGTCTCTGCACTCTTGGTTTTATCAGGGGTAAGTCAACTTGCAGAACCATTCACATTAGAATATTTAAACTTAGTAATATTAGCAGGCTTTCTTATTGGATGTTTTCAATTGCTTTTGAGTTTATTCCGATTGGGTTTTTTGGCCAATTTTATTTCACACCCCGTCATTGCAGGATTTACATCAGCTGCTGCTATAATCATATCCATATCCCAATTGGATGACATGCTTGGCATCAAGAGTCCATTTATAAAGAGCGTCCCAGCGGCACTCTCTTATTTACAAAATCATTTAAATGAAGCGCATGCCTTAAGTATTATATTATGTCTTGGCGCCATCCTCTTTATGTGGCTTTGCAAAAAGATTTCCAAAAAAATACCTGCAGCCTTATTAGTAGTGGTAATTGGCACTTTGTTGAGTTGGTATTTTCAATTAGAATCAAAAGGAATTGAAATAATAAAGGATGTACCTGAAGGATTACCGAAATTAGAATTTCCAATTTTTTCTGTAGCCATAATAAAAAGTCTAATTCCAACTGTACTCTCTGTTTCTGTCATAGGAATTGTAGAGAGCATAGGTATTGCCAAAGCGTTAGAATCGAAACACAATGATCATACGGTTAGACCCAATCAAGAGCTTTTTGCATTGGGTGCTTCGAAACTACTTGGATCATTTTTTCAAGCCATCCCTACTTCAGGAAGTTTTTCGAGATCCGCCATCAACAGCAATAGTGGTGCTAAAACAGGGATTACTTCATTTGTAAGTTTTTGTTTCGTTTTACTCACATTGTTATTTTTCACACCCTTGTTTTATTTCTTACCCAAAACCATTTTGGCAGCCATTATTTTATCCTCGGTACTTGGCTTGTTTGATTACAAGGAAGCCATCCATCTTTGGAAAACCCATCGACAAGATTTCTTGATGATGCTGATTACCTTTATTGTGACCCTTGCCATTGGAATTGAAGAGGGAGTTCTTGCTGGTGTGTTGCTTTCTATTGTCATGGTATTATATCGATCAAGTAAACCTCATCTAGCCATACTAGGACAAATTGAAGGCACTGAGGAATTCAGAAATGTTGACCGCTATGAAGATTTAGGCGAGCACAAAGAAATGACCATTGTACGATTTGATGACCAGTTGTACTTTGGCAATGCTTCTTATTTTAAAGATGAGATTAAAACCATTTGTGAAGAACGTCCTGACACGAAGCATCTCATTTTAGATGGCGGCAGTATGCATCATATTGATAGCAGTGGTTGTCATGCTTTGGAGGATATTGATCAATTTCTAAAAAAGCAAGGCATTCATTTATATATGGCAGGAGCTATCGGACCTGTCAGAGACATGCTATTCAAATCAGGCTTAATGAATGAACCTGAAAAACATTTTCTCAATGTTTTCGATGCCGTCCAAACCATAAAAGACAACAACATAAACCTTTGGGATAAACGAGCGATTCAGCAAAGCTGATATTGGCCGACAGGTCAATAAGCGAGTGCACGCGAAAGCGATGGGAAGCCGATTCAGCAAAGCTGATATTGGCCTCAACTGAACGATTCAGCTATGCTGATAACGACCAACAGGTCGTTAAGTGAAGGCGCCGCGAAAGCGGATGAGCGGCATAAGCGAGTGCACGCGAAAGCGATGGGAAGCCGATTCAGCAAAGCTGATATTGGCCTCAACTGAACGATTCAGCTATGCTGATAACGAC
>CALGNN010000158.1 GCA_937961455.1 uncultured Saprospiraceae bacterium | reverse complement strand
ATGGAAGAGCAAGCTTGAATCACAGTATAGATATAAGTGGTTTTAGTGATGGATTATATTTGATGGAATTGATTCAAATAGAAAGTGGTCACAAACAAGTTGTAAAGTTTTTGAAGAAGGGATAAGCAAGTTTGCTTTTTTTGCGATCGGCTGTGATTATGCTCGGATCTTTAGCAAGTATCTTTCGATCTGGCGTCTGTGTCTAAGTATATGGACTATGGCATGTTCGTACAATTGCTCGATATCATAAGTTTGTCCCCATTGACAAAGGACTTTTTTATTCGTTTCATTTTCTTCGATAGAGATATCTGGATAGTCATTAAAGAGTTGGACATTGAATTGAAACATGTCATCTAAGGCTTGAATATATTCATCTATACTTTGGAATGTCTTGCGTTCCATAAATGGAATAGCTTCACCTAAGTGTTTTCTTATTTCTATGACATAGTGATAGCCTGCAAAAACAGTATGTCGCAAGATATTCTGGATTGAAAGAAAGTCCTCATGCGCGTTAGGATCACCAATGACCTTTTTCAATTCTTGCGCTGTAATATTTGGAAGTAATGCTTTTAGCTCTTCAATGGATTTTTCATATTCATCGAGGATGGCTCCAATTGCACCATTGTCCCTATAACTGTTTATGGTTTCCTTCATTATAAAATTTCAATTTAGCTACTTCATTAATTTATCGAATAATTCTATGAGTCTATAGAAACAAGTTATTTATTTAAATTTTTATGGGCATTTTATGTGAAAGTTATTCTTTCGCTTAATCAACAATTAAAGCCATTATGAATAAACTTACGTTTTTAAAGAAGCTAGAAATTTATACCAAGCTGGTAGTTCCCTTTCTTCCCGGCATATTGATATTGATGTCCATTTTTATGGTTCTTTCAGACCAGTCTTCAAAAGAGCTCATCGATGCTGCTTGAATTTTATTTTTTGTTGGCCTATTTCTAGTAATTAGAAAACTTATTTTGGCGATACGTTATATAAAGATGGTTGAGTACGGTAAAAGGCTTGAGGCTACTTTAATTGATATTATAAAGCCACCAGAAGACAGTACTAACAGAATTGCTTATCACTTTGAGTATATTATTGATAATGAAAATTATTACTTTATTACCAAGTCTATTTATATGTCGGATTTTTTTATCGGTTCTAAAACCACCATATTCTATTTGAAGAATAATCCAAGTAATATTTTTATTCCTGCTACTTCAGCTATTAAATTACATTAAGAGAAATCATATAATAAATTTATACAAATCGTATATCGCTAATAAAAGGATTATTATATTGTAATATGAAAATTCGCAAAGAACTTAATATTGAAGATTCGGAAAATGCAATTGTTCTAGCCAAAATTGCCGATGCCTTGGCACATCCAGTGAGGGTGGCTTTGCTACACTATGTGAGTTCAAAAAAGAAATTGAGAAATGATGTTTGCAATAAGGATCTGGTTCGGCATTTTCCATACAGTCAATCAAGCTTATCGCAGCATGTGAAGAAATTAAAAGAAGCGAATTTATTTACCGTTGAGTACAAGGATAAATTTTCATTTTATTCAGTAAATAAAAAAACATTAGCAGCATTTAAAAAGGGATTATCCAATTTATAAATAGGTGTTTATGATTAGAAAAATGACAGCTCAAGATTGGCCAGCAGTTAAAGCAATTTACATACAAGGAATACTCACCAAAAAGGCCACTTTTGAAAAACCAGAGACGGTTACAGATTTTGAAGACTGGAGTAAGTCAAAGAAATTGGATGCCTGCTTTGTTGTTGAAGAAGGACAAGAAATCTTGGGATGGGCGGCGCTTAGTCCAGTGAGCTCTAGATGTGTATATGAAGGAGTTGCTGAGATCAGTGTTTATGTTTCAAATAAGGCGAAGGGGCAGGGACTAGGTACTCGATTATTGAGCGAGTTACTTAATCATGCTGAGTCAAATAATATTTGGACGCTTCAAGCCAATATTTTTCCAGAGAATAGCGCGAGTATCGAATTGCATAAAAAACTTGGATTTAGAGAGGTGGGTATCAGGGAGAAGGTCGCTCAGATTGATGGAGCATGGAAAGACAATGTATTGTTAGAAAAACGATCGAAGACGATTTTGTAAATGAAGCCTTATTAAGCCATTTCTATCTAACTAGCTTTTTCCCATTCTTCGGAAGAAATATGAAACCAATGGGCTATAAAATTATCGTAAGGAAATGACTCAACAAATTTCAATCCGCTCTTTTTTAGCACATTTATGGATCCTTTATTTTCAGAATGTGCAGCTGCATAAATATCTTTTAAGCCTAGTTGTGTAAATCCATATTCAAGAGAAGCCTTTGCCGTTTCAGTGGCAAAACCCTTACCCCAATAATTTCTATCTAATCTATAACCAAGGTCATAATAGCTAAAATTGTCTCGGAGGCCAGTTTCATATTTTAATCCTCCCCATCCAATAAAATTTCTTGAAGATTTCTCCAAGATAATCCACCGACCAATACCATTATGCTGATACTGATTTTGAACAGATTTAATATCATCAATTACTTCTGCTATTTCTTTAACAGGTTGATTGCCTAAGTATTTGTGAACTTCAGGGTCAGCATCCATAGCAAATAATGCTTCGGCATCTTCTTTTAAAAAAGCTCTCAGAATACAGCGTTCTGTTTCGATTGTTTTCAAGATGATAAATTATTTGTCACCAATAGTTTTAATAAAATGTACTAAAATATCTTCTTCTGTGAAACCCAATTTTTTATGAAATTCTTGAGAATCTTTATTCCACTCCCAAGTATCCGAACCTATTTCTTTGCACCCTTTACTGATAAACCATTCTTCTGCCATCTCCATCAGTTTTCGAGCGATACCATTTTTTCGATATGCTTCTTCAATGAAGATGCCTTCAATATATCCAACGGGTGTGCTCGTGGCTCCTTCAACGTATTCTGATCGTAGTGAAATATCGATGAATCCAATACAAACTTGATCTTTCCTAACCAAGATATTTCTATACTTGCTTGATGACATCATTTGTTGATAATCAGATCTTAGTTCAGGCTCAGACGTATCTTCAAGCAATTTGGAAGCTAGCAAAAGCCATTCTTCAATATCATTTTCTTTAGCATCGTGAAATTCAAAATCACTGGAGCTCATGGATTAATATTTTAGTAGACTGCTAAAGTTATGACCTAATTTATTCAGCTACAACAAAAATTTCAGAACCTTGTGGAATAGCTAGATTGGCATTAAGCTCAACGATCAAGGTATAACAATAGGCAATCGTTCCATTGGGAATGTTTACATCTGAGCCAGCAGGTATTATTACATCATGACAAATGTCAGGAATTTCGTTTAGTGACCAATTAGTTTGATCAAACCAATTGCCATTGGGTTTAGTAAAAGTATTTTGAACACTATTAATGGTACCTCCGCCGCAACTACAATCATTTTGGATGGTGGTATTTGAGCTACAAGCAATTCCATCATCGCATGCAGTCCCAATAGCGCCAATGGCATTATTCATATCATCACAGTCATCACCATTTGCTACAAAGCCTGATGGTAGTGTATCACTATATACTTGCACATTAGGATTCCCATATCCGTCTCCGTCAAAATCTTCATACCAAGCGGTAAATTCATATTGATAAACGGTCCCACTAGAACTGCCAAAATCATCGTCAAGGTACGCTCCTACAAAAGCATTTTCTCCTTCTATAGAAACGGTGTATCCAAAGAAGTCACTAGAAATTCCATCAGAAGCTATCAACTTGGTTTCATTCCAAATTCCTCCAACTAGATCGTAGACAAAAGCTGAACCTGTACTGACACTATTGATATCATCCGAGTATGCACCAATGATGGCTCTGGATTCATAAAGATCCGTTGCATAACCATAATAAGAGTTTGATGTGATATTAATGGGTGTGAGCTTGGTTTCATTCCAATTGCTTCCATCCCAATCATATATATATACCGCACCCGTATTTGAAACATTATTGTCGTTTACTCCATAGGCTCCGACGAGAATTCGATCTTCATATATACTAACAGAAGAACCAAATTTATCCCCAATTTCACCATCAGAAGCTATGATCTTTGTCTCTGTCCATGTGCCGTTTATTTTTTCATACAGATATGCAGCTCCGGCATCATTTCCATTTGAATTATCATTGTTCATATTACCGACAATGATTTTATTATTATACATATCGACAGACCTCCCAAAGAAATCATTTACCCCACCATCAGAAGGGACAATCTTTGTTTCAGTCCAACTTGAACCTGTCCATTCAAAAATATATATGGCTCCAATATCATCTACAGGTGTATCATTATTTGGAGATGAGGCCACAAAAATACCTTCTCCTAAGGCAACTGCTGAACCGAATTCATCATCATCTGCTATATCACTAGGGACAAACTTTGTTTGTTGATATTGAGAGCCATCCCAAATCGCTAAGTATACAGAGCCTCTGTCTTCAGTTACAAGTACATCCCAATCTTCAGGAGCACCGATTAATAAAGTGTCTCCTTTTACTGCACATGATTTACCAAACTTATCACCACCACCACCTTCATAAGCAAGGATTTTGGTCTGTGTATAACTGCTTCCATTCCAGTCTAAAACATAGGCTGCACCACTTACATTTCCTAGAGGATCAGCTAAATAGGATCCCACCAAAATGCGATCACCATCTGTATCCATAGCATAACTAAAGCGATCCCCACTTGTGATATCAAAGGAATGTATTTTACTTTCTACTTGAGCTTGTGATAGCGTGTATGATCCAAGGAGACAAAAAATTGAAAATAGTATAGACACTAAGTAGTTCATCATGCTTACTGATTTTAAAATTAGTTTTGGATTAATATATGAGTCTAGAAATTACAACACACCCGCGAAATATAGGAAAAAAAATGGACTAATGATCTTTGTCTTTTAATGAAGTGATTGCACATTTTTTTGAATAAAACGCGCTAATCTAATGCTAGGAATACTTTTGAGAATAGAATCCTTAGTTCATTCCTCAAGGTGCTTCTACGATAAAATATTCTATTCCATACGCTAGTAGCGAATGAGCCTATTTGATGCACTCTGCCCTTTTAGGAATGATCTTAAATTAGGGTAAAAAGTAAATTCAATCCTTCCGTTGACTAATCTATCTTAATTAATTTAATAGTTTGATTTAGATAGGCTCCGTCTGTTAAAATCAAGTAGTACACTCCCGCAGGAAATTCACTTAGATTAATTGATTCAGAGGTATTGTAATTTAAATTCTTTACATATTCTTTACCAAATAAATCAACGAGGGTGATTTGCAATTCTTTATTTTGCAATGATGCTGCATCCAATTTAAATGAATGTCTAACAGGATTAGGATAAGCGATAATATCCTGATGGTCTTTTAAATTTTCTGTATTAGTTGTAGAAATAAGATTGACACAGTAGTCTTCAACTTCACCATAATGATAAGTCCCATTATCGCAAGAATTGCCTGGAATGTTATTGCTATAAGCTATTCTCATTTTTGTTAAACCTGGAGTAGACGTACTTGGTATTAAAATATTTTCTGTTATGGTATTGGAAACAAAGTCTTCTTCAAAGAGTCTTTCATTAAAACTAAATGAGCCATCGCTGTCTAAGTCTATCCAAATGGTAAAATTTAATGGGCCAAAGTCTGAATGTGGAACCAAGGCAATTTCAAATAAATCTCCTATTTCTAAATCTACACCTTCGGTATCAGTGAAAGAAGCATAACCACTATTATCACCTGTGGTATTTACATAATCATTAATTCGAACTTCTTGGATGTATTCCCAATTACCCACAAGATCTTCTGATACTGAGCAATATTCTATATCAAGACATGCGCCACATCCTTTTGTAAGAAAATAGCTACTTTCTCCAAAGGCTATATCTTCAATAGTACAGACGGATTTAATTTGAAATTCATAATCTGTACACGCTGTTAAATTTTCTAAGTTGATGCTCGTTTCAACTAGGACATCTTCTTGCCATTCTGAATCAATGGTTTTTTTCCATCGTACTTCATAGGAGTCTGCTGCCAATATTCCAGCCCAAGAAAGACTCGCAGTCGTTTCAGTAATATCATCAGCCTGTATTTCAGGATTGGTACAACAACCATCTGTAGTAAATTCTCTAATACCAGAACTAGACTGAAGTGAATCACATGTAGTCAAAATTTCAAATTCATACATTTCACATACTTCTAAGTTTTCAATGCTTAGCCCTGAAACGGGACTTGGAATTATGTTCCAGTCTGTAGTACCCACTTTTCTCCATCTTAAAGTGTCAGAATCTGGATTTGCACTTCCTGACCAGTGAAGCTCTGCACTAGAAACACCTAAGTTTAAAGCAGCTAAATTTTGAGATGGTAAACATTCAACAACACCCAGATTAAATTTCCACATCGTAGAATCATTGTCGAAGTTGGAAGATAGTCCTCCAAAATAAAACAATTCATCACCGATGATAAAACTAGAATTTGCCCATCTACTTCCAAGAGGAAGGGGTGGCAATTTTTGCCATTCATCTGTTGTTGATTTATACCTCATAAAAGTTTCATCATCAGGTACATGATCATGACTTGCATCATCACCTCCCAACAAATAGCCAAAACCTTTATAATCAAATTGTGAGCCTGCAACTCTGCCTTGAGGAAGATTATTTATTTCTGTCCATTCTTCTGTTTCTGGATCATATCTTAACCAATTACTTCTATGCCCACCACCTACATATATATATTTATCAAAAGCAAACTGAAATGGATGATGTCTATTCCCTCCAGGGATGTTTGGTTTTTGTGTCCACACTTGAGTAATCATATCATATTCCCACCAATCAGAAACATCGCCATCCCATGAAGAACCTGATCCCATAAATACTTTATCATTGTGTGCAATGAAAGCTGGATGTGTTCTCCCTTCACATGGGCAGGATGGTAATTGTGTATAAGAGGTATCAACTGGATCAAAAACCCAAAGGTCATTTAATAGACCATTAGCGCCTCCTGCACTTCCAAATCCGTAATAATATTTTCCATTCCATTCTTCTCCAATGGCTATAGCTCGTGGGCTTCCAGGAAAATCTGCAATTCTAGTCCAACTATCTGTTGCCGCAGTATATTCCCAAACTTCATTTGAGACGTTGTTTGGTCCGTCATTTTGATAAGTACCTTCAAAAACATAAGCTTTACCATTGATTCCAAATCCATTTGAATGGTGTTTGTGAAAAGGAGCATCTCCAACTTGAGTCCATGTTTGAGCTTGCAAATGTCCTACAAGAAAAATTCCTAGGCTTAAGCTTAAAAAGGTTTTGAGGTATACAGAAAATGGAAGTTTCATTAAATTAAATTTAGATGCAATTATACAATCTTTTAGAAAAGTCATCGTATCAATATGACTTTCAAAAATGCTTTTGTTAGCGGGCTTACAATTATTCAATTATAATTTTGAATATGCAGCCTTTCTTAATTTTCTTTTAAGCTTGAAATGTGATTTTATGTTACAGCTATTTAATCAACTACCTGTCTTGCCTCGGAATACATTTACTTCAGGATTTATAGGGTTTCCAGCTGATCGCCTAAACGATACGATCTGTCCTGTATGATAAAGGGCATCAGCCAATTGGCCATTAAGCAAATTCCAAAGTGGGAAGGTGCTTTTGTTTTCTCCACGTTGAAAGGTGATTTCCATTTTGGCTAGATCGTTTTCATCTTTTCCTCTTAAAAAATCACTTGCTTCCTTTAGATTTATTAGAGTAGCTCTGCGAATCTCATCGAATGTTAAAACTTCTTGGTAATCAGAACGAATGATAGGCTTGTTTTTTACGGTCTTTAAGATTCCATTCGAAAGTGCTAATATATGTTCTATGGTTCCAAACATACTTCTTGTGTCACCCTTTGGAACATAATTTAAATTTTCTTCTGTAAGCCCTTCAGTTGCCCAATAGTAACGATAACCTAAGCCATCTATAACTCTAGATAAGACATTGCCCGCTTCATAATTTTCAGGGGCATCTGGGATTTGATGATAGGGTAATTCTTGGGTCTTGCAACTAGTCAGTGAAAAGAATATTAGGCAGAAAAAAGTGATTATTTTAAATTTCATTTATATTAAAATTTGCATAGAATTTCTTGATTCTAAGTTACGTATCTTAATCCTAATGCTTTGCAAAATTTAAAGAATAAAAAAGGCCCATAAGATTATTATGGACCTGTTAATTATGAGTTGCATAACGATGTTATTCAATCTTTTTCTTTAGCGAACCGACTTTCAATTCGATGTCTTTAGTTAATTCCTCAGCTCGCTTTATGTATTCCATTCGCTTGTTGTATTCTTCTTCAGAAATCTTTTTACTTTTTCTGTCAGTTTCAGCCTTTGCTTTGGCTTCAGCTATTCTAGATCTAGTTTTCTGAACTTTTTCCTCGGACTGAAGAACACTTTCTTTAGCTTCTTCTTGCTTTTTTTTATGATTTGCCTTTGCTTGTTCTGCTCTAGCTTGACCAAATTCCTTCCCACTTAATCCACCCTTATTCTTTCCATAAGCGTTTCCTAGATTTTCTTTCTCAGAACGTCCTTCTTGCTTAGTACTTTTACCTTTAGACTTATCTTTGGCTTTACCTTTACCATATGCATTCCCTTTATCATCCTCATCCTCATCCTCATTCTCATCGTCATCCTCATCGTCATCCTCATCCTCATCCTCATCCTCATCGTCATCCTCATCGTCATCGTCTTTTTTTCCTTTCCCTTTTCCTTTGTTGTTTTTACCCAATTCTGGAGCGCCTCTTTCACCCTTCACTTTTGATTCATCTTTATTCACTTTTTCTTTACGCTTTCCTTTACTTGGGAGTTCTGAGGCTGATGTTTCTTCTTCTAAATCATCAGATTTGTTGGTTTTGACTTTTTCATTCTTTTTATCTTTTTTGAAATTGTCTTTTACCTTGTCAACTTTATTTTTGACTTGTTCTTTTCGATCCTCCTTTTTTTCTTTACTTTTTCCCTGAGCATTTAAACTGCCTAATGAAACAAAAGCTAATAACATAAAAAGGATAGAAAATTTTACTGTACTTGTCGCTAAATTTTTCATAACACAAATTTTTAATGTGAACAATGTTTAGTATTAAGACGGAGGAATTTCAAAAATTACCTAAAATGTTTAGAATAGAATCCAATTCTACTGTTTTGTGATCAATTTCTAGCGTTGCCTCATCGATAGCTTTCGTTTCTGTTTCGATTTTTTCTATTTCTTCTTTAAGTTGTTGATTTACAGGTGTTTCAGAAGTAGTGTTAGAGCCACATGAGCATAAAAATAGGTACAAAAATGGTATGGATTTAACAAGAATTTTCATAATAGTTAATATTTTATTAAACAAAAATAGGAGTGATGATTTGGGTCTAAAATTGGTAGGGTTATACCCAGATTTAATCTTAATATTTATGATCTAGGAAACATTTAAAGTTACTAAAATTATTCTATTGTAGAAAAAGCATAAATGGTTGTGGTCTCATATTTTTCACCTTTATGTAAAATGCAACTTGGAAATTGAGGCTTATTCGGAGTGTCAGGATAGTGCTGCGTTTCTAAGCAAAATGCTCCATGTTTATGATAGGCTTTACCTTCCTTTCCTTTGCTACCATCAAGAAAATTTCCGGTATATAGTTGTATGCCAGGCTTTGTGGTCATTACTGTCATAACCCTTCCACTACTTTCTTCATGTACCATTGCAGCTAAGACCAGCTCATCTTTTTCTTCTGTCAAAACAAAGTTATGATCGTAACCATTACCATATGCTAACTGAGGGTGTTCATCAGAAATTCTTTCACCTATTAGCATTGCCTCTGTAAAGTCGAAAGGACTTTCTAGAACAGACTCAAACCTGCCTGTTGGAATTAAATTGCTATCAACAGGGGTATAAAATTCACCATTGATCATTAATTCATGATCAAGGATATCGCCATTACCTGCGCCTTTTAAATTCCAATAACAATGATTGGTTAAATTAACTGGAGTAGCCTTATCTGTTTCAGCATCATATTCTATGATAAATTCATTGTCTTCCGTCAAAAGATACCTCACCCAGATTTTTAAATTACCAGGAAATCCTTCTTCTCCATCAGGGCTTATTCCCATGAGTTCAACTCCCAAAGTTTCTTCATCTTCAATAATTTCCACCGTCCATAGTTTTTTATTAAAAGCGTTGATGCCGCCGTGTAGAGAATTAGGGCCATTGTTTTTTTCTAATTCATAAGTGTTTCCATCAATCGCAAATTTTGCTTCCCCAATGCGATTGGCATATCTTCCTATAAGTGCACCTTGGTATGAACCATCTTCAATATAATCTTCAATCTTATCAAAGCCTTGTACCAAATCATCAAGTTTGCCATTTTTGTCAGGTACGAGCAGAGAAGTTACGATGCCTCCATAATTGGTGACAGAAAGGCTCATACCATTTGCATTACTGATGGTAAATAGTTTTGCTTCCCCTTCTGGAGTATTGCCAAAATTTGATTCTTCGATTTTCAAATTATTTGAGTTACAAGCGATAAAATAAAGACTAAAGAAAACTAAAAAGATTTGTTTCATATAAGCTGCATCTTAATTTTTCTTACCATCATAGTTGCACACATTTTAAATCCACCAGGGATCAAAGATTTTCGGGATGGCACATTTCTAATATTTTTAGAACATAAGGAATTTGTATGACTTTATGGCTTATAGAAAAAACAATCCAGAATTTAAATCTATACTTTCAGAAATTGATGGATTAGAGCAAGAACTTTATTTGGAATAGCAAAGCGCTCATGCTTTTCAGTAGTCTTCTTGTATTTGAATGCGAAGAACAAAAATGCATTTCAAGGCTTATAGATAGTATACCATAAGTCTTTTGTATGAAAATTTTAGCTGCTGATGACCAACGATTGATTCAACTTGCCATTAAGAATGTGCTTAGTGAATTAGATGTTCAATTAATAATTGCCGAAGATGGCTTTAATGCCATCCGACTCTTTGATGAACATGCTCCTGATTTATGTATTCTAGATATACAAATGCCAGAATTAAATGGTTTTGAAGTAATACAACATATTAGAGTTAAAAAAGGATCGCAGACACCCATTATTGTGATGTCAGGTACAAGTGATCAGCAGACGAAATTGAAGGCCTTTGATGCGGGAGTAGATGATTATATTGTAAAGCCCGTTGGTCTGCAAGAATTAAAAGTGCGGGTGCTTAAATTACTAAACTTACCCATTAATACAGCTCAAAATGCTCATTTAGGAGGGACGGTCAATTATAAAGGCAATATTCAAAAAAACATCGTTGGAGTAGTTATCCCATGTTATAATGAGGAAGAAAGATTGAAGACCATAGAATTTCAAGACTTTGTAGCTTCAAATATGGGCTATCATTTATGTTTTGTGAATGATGGATCAAAGGATAATACCTTAAACGTGCTCAAAGAATTATCAAAAGGAAGGGAAGACTATATTAGTGTTTATGATTGTCCTCAAAATGGAGGTAAGGCAGAGGCCGTTAGATTAGGAATGCTTCATTTAGCAAAAGAGTCACAGTTTGATTATGTAGGATTCTTAGATGCGGATCTTTCTACAAACTTTGAAGATTTTAATGACTTGGTTGAAACCATATCAAATTCAGATTACAAAATTGTTAGTGGTTCAAGAATCTTTAGAATGGGTGCAAATATTGCCAAAGAATCTTCGAGGGAAATAATTAGTAAGACCATCAATTTAATCATACGTAAAATCTTGGGCATGCAATTTCAAGATACGCAATGTGGGGCTAAGGTATTTACAAAGGAAGTCATTCCATTATTGTTTGAAAAGCCCTTTTTGACCAGATGGCTTTTTGATGTAGAATTATTTCTAAGAATGAGAAAGTACTACGGGAAAGATAAGGTGCAATCTTTATTATGTGAGCAACCACTCAATAGATGGATACACGAAGATGGTTCTAAGCTTTCTATGAAAGATTCCATTAAAATCGTTGGTCAACTAGGACAAATATTTTGGCACTACAGGTTGTTCGATAAGTATCAAAAAAATGAAACGCTTTGGAATCAATCCCTGGTAAAAGAATACGGATAAATTCAATTCGGCTTTCCCAATTTTACCTAGAATAAGCTTGCATCATTAGCAAGCAATCCACATGAATTAGTTATTTTCATCATAGTATTAAACTATGAAAAATCTAATTTATCCCATTCTCATACTCTTTATAGTTTCATGCACCAAGCACAAATGGATCCAAGCACCCATTGTTTTTGATGAAGAAAGAGAACAATTGTCTTTGCAATATTTGAAAGATCGTTACGGCATTGTTCAAGACGAAGCCATCATCGATCCTAAGATGATCGTAATCCATTGGACAGCTATTTCGACATTTGAAGGATCTTATAAAGCCTTTTATCCATCGAAACTTCCCGGAGCAAGAGGGGACATTCAGTCTGCCTCAGCCTTGAATGTATCTGTGCCCTTTTTAATTGATCGTGATGGAACTACCTATCAATTGATGCCTGAAAATAAATTTGGTCGTCACGTTATCGGATTAAATCATTGTGCCATTGGTGTTGAAAATGTCGGTGATGGTAATCAATATCCATTGACTGAAAAACAATTAGAAGCTAATGTGAAGCTTATTAGGAAATTGGTGAAAATGTATCCTGACATAAAATATTTGATAGGCCACCATGAATACCAAAGTTTTCAAGATCATGAATTGTGGTTAGAAAAGGATTCCAATTACAGGACAGTCAAAAGCGATCCAGGAGATGCCTTTATGCAAAGTTTAAGAGCTTCTCTTAAAGATTTGCAATTGAAAGGCCCAGAATAATTTATATATAAGTTTGTTGAATTTTAATTATGGCTAAATCATTAAGTCCATAATTAAGCTTAAATTAAAT
Organism: uncultured Saprospiraceae bacterium; assembly: GCA_937961455.1. GTDB lineage: Bacteria > Bacteroidota > Bacteroidia > Chitinophagales > Saprospiraceae > CALGNN01. The sequence continues at coordinate 11,666 of CALGNN010000158.1, read as the reverse complement.
GAAAAATAGGCATGAGATTTTTGATCATCTTTTTAATGCTGTGTTTTGTTTCTTTAGAAGCACAGGACACCGATAGGAAAATTCAGTTTCCAGACATCGAAGGCTATAAGTCCTTAAAGTGTGATTTACACATTCATACGGTTTTCTCAGATGGACATGTTTGGCCCAATATCAGAATTGATGAAGCATTGAAAGATGGATTGGATGCCATTTCTCTTACTGAACATATAGAATACCAACCATGGAAAGAAGACATTCCTAATCCAGATAGAAATCGATCATACGAACTAGCAAAGGAGTATGCTAAGGCTCATGACCTTATCATTATTCATGGTGCGGAGATTACAAGAAACTTACCTGTTGGTCATGCCAATGCATTATTTATTTCGGATGCCAATAAATTGATGATTGAAGATGCTGAAGAAGCATATACTGAAGCAAGGAATCAAGGCGCCTTCGTTTTTTGGAATCATCCAAATTGGGTAAACCAAGAAAAAGATGGCATTCCTCAATTATCTGAGTTTCACAAAAAGATGATTCAATCAAACCGACTCCATGGCTTGGAAGCCGTAAATGATATTACTTATTCAGAGGAGGCTTTACAAATAGCGATTGATAATAACTTAACCGTTATTGGTACTTCGGATATTCATGGCTTGATCGATTGGCAATTTGAATTGGCCGAAGGCGGCCATCGACCTATAAATTTAGTTTTCGCTGTCGATAAAACTGAGGCGTCCATTAAAGAGGCATTATTTGCTGGAAAAACGCTCTGCTGGTTTCAAAATATTTTAATTGGAAAAGAGCAATGGATGAATGCCCTCTTAGATGCTTCTATAAGCTACAAGAGGAAAGGAATGATTGGTCCTTCATCTATATTAGAAATCAGTTTGACGAATCATTCGGATGCTCGGTTCATTTTAAAAAATAATTCTCCTTTTGATTTTTATAAAAATGCAGACCTCATTGAATTGGAGCCACACAGTACAATTAGCCTTAATATATTAACTGATAGAGTGGAAGGAGCACTTCCTCCGCTCTCATTTGATGTGTTAAATGCAGTGATTGGATTTAAAGAGAATGCAAGCATTCAATTTGACTTAGGAAGACGTTGAGTCCTATTTTTATTCCGTAGAAAAATTGGGAAGGTTGATCTGCTTAAATGATAACTAGGTCATTAATATTAAACCAATCAAGAAAAATTGAGTTAGTTTTGTGAACATTTAGCATTTTATGGCAGAGATTATTGAATCTAAGGACGAACAAAAAGAAAAGAAAAAAATCAATAGGGAAGGTTTAAGACAAGCCATTCAAACTTTTAAGTATATAACTCCTTATTTACATTATTTCATTTTTGGGATGGTATTATTAGTACTCGGAAGTTTGCTATTTATGGTTTTGCCATATCTTCTGGGACAATTATTAGACATAGCAGAAGGTAAATCTGAATTGAATTTTTCAATGAAAGAAATAGGACTTGGGTTGATCGCAATTTTGTTAGTTCAAGGTGTTTTTTCTTACTTCAGAGTGATCATGTTTGCCAATGTTAGTGAAAGAGCTACTGCTGATATTCGAAAAGATATTTATAAAAAACTCGTTAAGCTTCCAATTACTTTTTTTGAGAATAATAAATCAGGTGAGCTTATCAGTAGGGTGACTGCAGACGTAGAAAGATTTTATTCTATTTTTTCTGTAACCTTAGCTGAGCTTATCAGACAGGTTATTATCGTAATTATTGGTGTAGTCTTTTTGGTGGTAACAACGCCAAAGTTGGCTTTAGTCATGTTGGCAAGTTTTCCAGTTGTTATGATCTTTGCCATATTCTTTGCGAGAGTCATTAAAAAACATTCTAAGTTAAAGCAGGAGAAAATGGCTGAATCTAATTCTATTTTAGGTGAGTCCATACAATCCATTCAAATCGTTAAAGCCTTTGCGAATGAAATTTTTGAAATCAAAAAATACAGGTCTTCAATTTCTGAGGTGATTACAGTCGCTTTACGTTTTGCTAGAGCTCGAGCTATTTTTTCTGTTTTTATTGTCGTTATCTTATTTGGAGCGATCTTTTTCGTGATCTATATAGGAGCTAGTATGGTTCAGGATGGAAGTATGACAGCAGGAGGATTGGTTTCATTTGTTACTTACACATTTATATTAGGAGGCTCCATTGCGAGTATAGGGAATTTTGCACCCCAAGTCTTAGGTGCTGTTGGGGCAACAGAAAGAATCAGAGAAATATTAAATACGGAGGATGAGATAGGTGAAATGCGAATTGGAGATAAGCTCGAACTAAATATCAAGGGTGATATCTCTTTTGTTAATACTGAATTTCATTATCCAAGCAGAACGGATGTTCAAGTATTGGAAGGAATTAATATTGATATTGCTGCTGGAACTAAGGCGGCTATTGTAGGCCCTTCAGGAGTAGGTAAGTCCACCATTCTTCAGTTGCTATTAAGATTTTATGAAATCACTGGTGGTGCCTTATTGATTGATGGTAAAAACATCCATGAATATGATATCAGGTCTTTGAGAAATAACATGTCATTTGTTCCACAAGAAGTCATCTTATTTGGAGGAAGTATCAGAGAAAACATTCTATATGGAGATGAGCATGCTACTGAAGAAGCCGTGATTGCCGCAGCTAAAAAATCGAACAGTTGGGAGTTTATTTCAAATTTTCCAGAAGGACTAGATACTTTAATTGGAGAACGTGGTGTAAAACTTTCAGGAGGACAAAGACAAAGAATCGCTATTGCGAGAGCCATCCTAAAAAATCCAGCGATTTTACTTTTGGACGAAGCCACTTCAGCCCTAGATTCTGAATCAGAAAAAGTGGTTCAAGAAGCCTTGAAAAATTTAATGGAAGGGAGAACCTCCATAATTATTGCTCACCGCCTTAGCACCATTGCAGATGTTGATTGCATTTATGTGTTGGATGATGGAAAAATTATTGAACAAGGTAAGCATGAGGATCTTATGAAAATTGAAGATGGTGCTTATAGAAAGCAAGCTGTTTTAGGAGGACTCTTCTCTTAGGCGTTTTTTAAAAAATCATAAATTTTAGGTATTTACAAGCCTGTTGATTTAGTGTAATTTGTTTCATTTAAGCTTCAAAATCAATGAAATGAATTACAAGTATTTAATGATCCTATTTTTCCTGTGCACAAGTATTTTGGTCCAAGCCCAAGAACGAACATACAGCTATAAGAAAGTTTACATGATAGAATTCAAAGAAGGCCAAAAGAATATAGGGATGAATATTGGCGAAAAATATTTCGGCGAAAGTCTAAAAGCCATTGGTGTAGGAGTCGAACTATATGAAAGTTTATCTGGAAAGTGGGATGCTATCATCATTTTGGATAGTGACAAATCAACTCCATTTGAAGATCCCTACGCAGCTGAATTTCAAGATTTGCTTAGAAAAGTAGCAGGAAGTGACGAGCAGTTTCGAAAAGATATAGATCGATACAATGACTCGATTCTTCATCAAGAAACACACTACTTCAAAAAGTGGGAGTATCAATAATTTAAAGCCTAAATAAAAAATCTTCATTATTTCTTAAGTATTCAGACTTAGTACTAACTTAGGAAACATGAACACACAATCTCATCAGGCTTATTGGAAGCGTAATCTCCAATATTTAGCCATTCTATTGTTGATTTGGTTTGCCGTTTCTTATGGTGCAGGAATTCTCTTTGCCGAACAACTTAACCAATTTACACTTGGTGGTTTTCCATTAGGATTTTGGTTTGCACAACAAGGCGCCATATATGTCTTTGTTATTCTGATATTTATTTATGTCAGATTGATGAACAAATTGGATGTTGAATTTGGAGTAGACGAAAAATAAAGAGAGATGGGAGTCAAAGAATGGAGTTTTTTAATAGTTGGTCTTACATTTCTGCTCTACATATTGGTGGCGATCTGGGCAAGAGCTGGATCAACGAAGGAGTTTTATGTAGCTGGTGGCGGAGTTCACCCAATTCTTAATGGTATGGCTACAGCCGCAGATTGGATGTCTGCTGCTTCATTTCTAAGTATGGCAGGTCTCATCTCTTTCATGGGATTTGACGGATCGCAATACTTATTAGGATGGACAGGAGGATATGTTTTACTCGCCTTATTACTTGCACCATATTTAAGAAAATTTGGAAAGTTTACGGTCCCAGATTTTATTGGAGATCGATATTATTCTCAAACAGCTAGGATCGTAGCAGTACTTTGCGCCTTGTTCGTTTCCTTTACTTATGTTGTGGGGCAGATGAAAGGCGTGGGAGTAGCCTTCTCTAAATTCTTAGGTGTTGATTTTGGTACGGGTGTAATCATAGGAGTTGCCATTGTTTTTTTCTATGCCGTCTTGGGCGGGATGAAAGGAATTACTTATACTCAAGTTGCTCAATACTGTGTCTTAATTTTTGCCTTTACTGTTCCAGCAATTTTTATCTCTATCCAAATGGTAGGTAATCCAATTCCACAAATTGGGATGGGAGGAAATCTCGAGGATGGGACCGCCTTACTCACAAAGCTCAATCAGCTCTCGGTGGAGCTAGGCTTTCATGAATATACCTCGGCCAACAAACCCATGATAGATCTCTTTTGCGTTACGGCTGCATTGATGTTGGGTACTGCTGGCCTACCTCATGTAATTGTAAGATTTTTTACTGTGCCAAAAGTGAGAGATGCACGGAAATCTGCAGGATGGGCTTTGCTTTTTATTGCGATTTTATATACGACTGCTCCAGCAGTCGCAGCTTTTGCTCGTACCAATCTCATTACAACTGTTGATAATATAGAATATGACAAAGTTCCTACTTGGTTCAACTCTTGGGAAGAAACCGGACTCTTGGAATTTGAAGATAAAAATGGTGACGGAAGAATTCAATATTATAATGATGCAAATGAAGATTTTGTGAATACCGTTGCTGCAGCCAACAATTGGAAAGGAAGTGAATTGAAAATTGATCGAGATATCATGGTCCTAGCGAATCCTGAAATTGCAAATCTACCAGCTTGGGTGATTGCCTTAGTAGTAGCTGGTGGACTTGCGGCGGCCTTATCTACTGCAGCTGGTTTACTCTTAGTGATTTCAAGTTCCATTTCACATGATTTATTAAAAAAATGGTTGCGGCCAAACATAACAGAGAAACAAGAATTGCGCGCAGCTAGGATTGCCATTGCGGTTGCGGTGCTCATTGCTGGTTATGCAGGATACAATCCGCCAGACTATGTTGCGGCGATAGTGGCCTTTGCCTTTGGGCTAGCAGCATCTTCTTTCTTTCCAGCAATTATACTCGGCATATTTGATAAAAGGATGAATATGCAAGGAGCGGTCTTAGGGATGGTAATCGGAATTGTTTTTACAGCTAGCTATATAATCTATTTTAAGTTTGGAGCTGGTGTGGGACATCCCGAACAATATTGGTTTGGAATATCACCTGAAGGCATAGGCACGATTGGCATGTTTCTCAATTTAATCATAGCCATGATCGTGAGTAGAATGACTTCTGCACCGCCTTTAGCGGTCCAACAATTAATTGAAGAAATTAGAATTCCGCGAGGATCTTCAAAGGCTTCTATCCATTAATAAATTAAATGTTTAGATTTTCTATCTTAGAATAAAATGACTTAGATGACTTATCAGATATCTTCATTAGAAGACTATAAAAGCACCTATAAAAGATCCATTGAAAATCCTGAATCTTTTTGGGCAGAGCAGGCAGAACATTTTGATTGGAAGAAGAAATGGGATAATGTACTCCAGTGGGATTTTGATGGTCCATCCATTAAATGGTTTGAAGGTGGTAAGTTAAACATCACTGAAAATTGCCTTGACAGGCACATTGACACTAGGGGAGATCAAGTAGCAATTCTTTGGGAACCTAATAATGAAGATGATGCAGTTAGATCTTATACCTATAAAGAATTATTAGCTGAAGTTTGCAAATGTGCAAATGGTTTAAAATCTCTTGGAATTGAAAAGGGTGATAGAGTTGTTTTGTATATGCCGATGGTTCCTGAGTTGGCCATTGCAGTTTTGGCTTGTGCAAGAATTGGTGCTGTCCACTCTGTTGTTTTTGCGGGCTTTTCAGCACAGGCATTGGCAGATAGAGTAGATGATGCTCAAGCCAAGATGATTATTTGTTCCGACCATAATAATCGAGGTGCCAAAAATATCGCAGTCAAACAAGTCGTCGATGATGCGATGGATATCGGTTGTAATAGCGTGAATCATGTTGTAGTTCATAAAAATACAGATGGTGATGTGAACTGGAGTGATGACGTGGATCAGTGGTGGCATGAGTTGGTAGATGTACAATCGGATCAATGTGAAGCTGAGGAGATGGATGCAGAGGATATGCTTTTTATACTTTATACTTCAGGTTCAACAGGGAAGCCTAAAGGTGTTGTGCATACTTGTGGAGGATATATGGTTTACACATGCTTTAGTTTTAAAAATGTATTTCAATATAAAGAGGGTGACATTTATTGGTGCACTGCAGATATCGGATGGATAACGGGACATTCATACATTGTTTATGGTCCTTTGCTTGCAGGAGCTACGACAATGATGTTTGAAGGTGTTCCTACTTATCCAGATGCAGGTCGATTTTGGAAGATCTGTGAAAAGCACAAAGTGAATCAGTTTTATACAGCCCCAACTGCCATACGGGCTTTGATGGCCTGTGGTGATGAGTGGCCAGCGAAATATGATCTTAGTGATTTAAAAGTATTGGGTTCAGTTGGAGAACCTATCAACGAAGAAGCTTGGCATTGGTATGATCAAAAAATAGGAAAGGGCAATGTGCCCATCATTGATACTTGGTGGCAAACAGAGACAGGTGGTGTAATGTTGACACCCCTTCCAGGAATTACAGATGCCAAACCAACTTATGCAAGCTATCCGATGCCGGGTGTTCAAATCTGTTTGGTTGATCCGGATGGAAATGAATTGCTTGAAAATAATTGTGAAGGTTTACTCTGTATCAAATTCCCTTGGCCATCTATGTTACGAACTACCTACGGAGATCATCAAAGATGTAAAATGACCTACTTCTCTACTTTTGAAGGTATGTATTTTACAGGAGATGGTGCACGTAAAGACGAAGACGGAAGGATCAGAGTAATCGGTCGTGTAGATGATGTCATCAATGTCTCAGGACATAGGATGGGAACTGCCGAGGTAGAGAATGCAATTAACGAACATCCCAATGTGATCGAGTCTGCGGTGGTTGGATATCCTCACGATATAAAAGGTCAAGGTATTTATGCTTATGTCATAACCGATGAGGCATTTGATTCTGTAGGCGATTTTATTCAAGGGGTAAAAGATGTTGTAAGTAGGGAAATTGGTCCCATTGCAAAACCTGACAAAATTCAGATTGTTTCTGGATTACCAAAAACGAGATCGGGTAAAATCATGAGACGAATTTTGAGAAAAATTGCCTCTGGTGACGCGTCGAATTTAGGAGATATTTCAACATTGTTAAACCCTGACGTAGTAAAAGAAATTAAGGACAATGCCCTCTAAAAGCTAAAGTTCAATTTTATATTTTTGCTAAAAATTGAACCTAAAGCCCATTAAAACCATTTAGTATTTTAATAAACATATTATAAAATGACAATCGAAAAATTATTAGAAGTTTTCAACGAGAAAGCACAGAACATAGAACCATTAGGTAAAAAGTTGAAAATGGAATTAGATGATAAAATTATCATGGTAGATGGAACTGGTGATAGTAATATAGTCAGTTCAATTGATGAAGATGCTGATACGGTAATTTCAACTACTTGGGAAAATTTCGAAAAATTGGCCTCAGGCGATTTAAACCCAATGATGGCAGTAATGACAGGAAAGGTTAAAATTAAAGGCGATATGGGACTCGCTATGAAATTGCAAAACCTTATTTAAGACTCTTACAGCTGATGATTCTACCAGCTAAAAAATCATAAAAAAAGACCACTTTCTAATATTAGAAAGTGGTCTTTAAGTATTTGCTCTCTTGCTTTTATTCTTTTATAAAACTCTGTGAGTAACTTTTTCCTTTATCAATTATTGTAATAATATAATATCCAGTATGTAGCTCATTAACAGCAAGCGTTTTCTCATACTTTTGTCGAATTATAACTTCACCAAGCATTGAGTAAATTTGAATTGTAGCATCAGAGCTTAATATCACTTCCGCGTCAATACTGATTTGATCAACAACAGGATTTGGATATATTTTTATAACATTATTATTTACCTCAAAATCTGAAGTGCTACTCGTACAATCGTCGCCAGAGGCTTTAATAACTTCTACAAAATTTGGACTAAGAGCAAAACAACTATCCGTCATGATGGTATTATCTAAGGTATCACCAATCATTGCAAGGATATCTCCAGTATATGCCATGGTCCATACCCAACAAGTACCAGTTTGACTTGTATTAAAATCGTAAAAACTATTACTAGTTATATCCATGATCTCTAAATCCTCATTTGTAATAATATAAGCCAATTCAGAATCAGAGGCAGTCGGATTGATAAAGTTTACGATGTCAGATAAACTGTCTTGAACACATACTTTAATAAGTTGAGAACCGTCATCCAAAGAGATAGAACCACCATCCACATAATTGCGAATAACCGTAATGAAGTTGTCTGAAAGATCATAACAGTCGTCAGAAATAGCAACATTAGCGGCATTTTCACCGGGCTGTATGGTTAGATTACCTGTGTAGGAAAGTCCCCACACATAACAAGTGTCTGCCGAAGCTGGATCAAAATCTCTAAAGTTGTTAAATTCAATATCAAGAACCTCTAATGAAGGCGTTGTGATTAAATAGGCGTGATTAGAATTTGATTGTCCCGTTGAAAGAAAGTTAACAATATCTGATTGGCCATCTTGCGTGCAAGTGTAAACTGTATTACTTCCATCTGCAGTAGATATCATTCCCCCATCAGCATCATCTTTAATCACTGTTACAAAATTTGCACTCAATGAAGCGCATCCACCACTCACAGATATTGAACCAACATTATCTCCAATGTTGGTCATAAAATTTCCTGGATGAGAAAGCGCCCATACAAGACAAGTGCCATTCGCAGCATTGTTAAAGTCTACAACATTACCAGGCGGAACATCAAGGATTGTTGAATCAAGTGAAGTCACAATATAACTTATGAATTGCCCTGTTTGATTTGTAGTTTGAAAAGCTATATTATCTGCATTTCCTCCTTGGGGGCAAGTATAAATCAAGTCTTCAGCATCAGTAGTTGCAACTACACCAGCAGATCCTCCTGATTTAATAATTTCAACAAAATTGTCAGATAAATCAAAACAAGTTTCAGAAAACACTACAGTATTTGCATTGTCACCTATACCTGCTAAAAAATCACCATCAAAGGCAACAGCATATACTCTGCATATACCAGGGTTTAAGTTGTCAAAATTTATGGAATTAGTTTTGGAAATATCGACAATGATACCTGTGGTATCAGTTACGATATACGTAATACTTCCTCCTGTTGCATTCGTACTAATAAAGTTGAATACATCAGGATTGCCATCTTGAGTACAAGTATTCAAGACAAGATTACCCTGCGCATCACTGATCGTTCCGCCATTACATTGAGCCTGCAGCCCAAAGGATGTTAACGAAAAAATAGTCAACAGGATAAAAAATTTGAACGAGTAAATTTTTATCATTTTCTTTTTTTACAATTAGATTTAATCCATTTGGTGCACACCATCACATAGCGTACCGCACCAGATTTTTTACAAATCTTAATTCATTAAGCAATTGGAAGGCTTTGCAATAGATGAATCCGTTTAGATTCATTCTTCAGTTGATTTTTTAATGGTTGTTTGATCAAAATCCATCTAAATCTCAGTTATAACCGAGCACCATTCCTTTTAAACCATTGTAATCAATAAGGGATATTTAAAAAATTGCAATCAAGAGGGGGGATATATTCAGCATCGTTAAGGGCAAACGATGTACATCTATATGGAGTTGATAATGTAATATATAGCCTTTTAGTTCAAAAGCTTCCACCAAATGTCAAATTTGTAGTGTTAAAAAAATTAACAACCCCTACAAAATATCAATTACATCTTGATATACAGTAAGTTATCAATTTGTGATTTTGCTTACAATTCTGGCTGGATTTAAATTTATTATATAAAAAAGCCACTTTCTAGGAATCTAGAAAGTGGCAAAACTCCGCTAAAAAATTAATACTAGTTTTTAATAAAGGCCTTAGAAAAACTTTGATTCTTATCCTGAACACTAATCAAATAGTATCCGGATTGCAAATCATAAACATTCAAAGAGCCATTTGTTTGTTTATAATTAAACTTTTGAATTACCTCACCAATTGAAGAATAGATATAAATTACTGCATCCTGTCCAACTGATTCATCAAGCTCGAAGAATAACTGATCTCCAACAGGATTTGGGAAAACTTTAAGTTTAGCATTTTGAGCACTTATGTCTGAAGTACTGCTTAAACAAGCATCTCCATTATCTGTGCGAATTACTTCAATAAAGTTTGTACTCAAATCTGCACAATCATCCGTCAGTGAAACATTCCCTACAATGTCTCCTACTTGTGCCGTAATGTTTCCTGTATAAGCCATGGTCCACACCCAGCAAGTACCCGGAGGCGCACCATCAAAATCATGGAAGTCATTGAATTCCAATCCTAAGATTTCTAATGTAGGAGAAGTGATTACGTAAGCTATTTTAGAATTTGAAGCTCCAGTGCTCACAAATTGTACAACATCAGGAATACTATCCATCGTACAAGTAGTAATGGTGTTAGTACCATCTTCTCTTGCTATGGTTCCTCCCACAACAACATCTCTTATGACCTCAACAAAATTTTCACTGAGATTTGCACAACCATCAGTCAAAGCAGTAGTACCTGCATTATCGCCGACTTGCGCAGTTATATTTCCAGTATAAGCAAGCGCCCAAACCCAACAAGTACCCGGAGGCGCTCCATCAAAATCAACGGTATTTCCCGGAGGTAAACCTAAGATGTTTAAATCTGGATCAGTAACTACATAAGCAATGTTTGTACCTGTAGCATCCATGGTTTGGAAACTTACTTCGTCAACGTTTCCATCTTGTGTGCAAGTGTAAACCATTGCAGCTCCATCTACGGTAGAGATGGTTCCAGCAGATCCACCTTCTCTCACGATCGTTACAAAATTATCAGATAAGTCATAGCAATCATCAGAAAAGGCAACCGTGTTTGCGTCATCACCAGCCTCAGCCGTAAAATTACCATCATAAGCAACGGCCCATATCCAACAGGTGCCCGGAGGCGCTCCGTCGAAGTCGACCATATTTGAAGGCGGTAGACCGATAATGATTCCATTTGGATCAGTAACGACATAAGCAATCGATGTCCCTGAACTTCCACTTGTCATAAAAGTGTGAACATCTGAATTGCCATCTTGAGTACAACTCATTAAGTTAGTACTCCCTGTAGAATTAGTGATGGTACCACCATCACATTGGGCACTTACATTCAAGTAAGTGAAAAGGAAAAAAATAAAGGGGCTAAGTTTGAATAAATATTTTTTCATCGTATTTAATTTTCATCAAATAAAGACAATCGATATTGCAGGCTTGTAACAAGATTATCACAAAATGTTCACGGCTGAATAATTGA
>CALGNN010000157.1 GCA_937961455.1 uncultured Saprospiraceae bacterium | reverse complement strand
TAACACTTGTCAAGCCTTCTCCATTAAGATCTTTAATAGATTGAATGGCAAAATCTTCCGTATCAGAATGGATGGTATTCCCTTCGTGATCGATTACTGAGTATCCACCTGTTCCTAAGATACCATCACCATAGTAATCTGTAATATGAAAAGTATAGCAATTTTCACCCGCTGCTAAAGCAACTTCTTCAGTGAAAGTACCTTCGTTTCCATATGACAAAGCACTAAATGGAGGAGGAAAGGTGTTTGTGCCTACATTAGTTAATCCAACATTTGGATTACCTCCTGTACCAACAACAACTCCTGATCCATTTCTTAGTTCCCAATATGTTTCGTCGCCATACTCATCCGTTCTAATTTCCACAGTAACGATGTTAACAGATTTGGGAGCTGGAGCTAATTCAAACATCAATTCATTGTTTGAAATATCTTCATCAACCATTCCGTTTGGAATTGATAATGAGATGCTTAACACATTGTTATCATCAGTTAAACCTTCAAAATCTACTACATCTAACATTACTTCAGTTGAAGCTAATGTTTCTAATGATCCTGTCCAGTTGAATACTTGAGGAGTTGATCCATTAATGCTGTAAGTAATGGTACAAGAAGTTAATTCTTCATTACCACCATTTTGCAATTTGAATGTTGGTGCGTAGCTTGCAGCTCCTGAACAAACCACAAATGGTGCATCAATTACTGCACCTGCAATGGCATTGTTATCCGTTGAAACAATAATTTCAACGTCTCTGTCTTTTGCAGCTTGATAAACTCTTTTATCCGTATCATCTTGAACAAATGCAACTACTTCTAATTCTGTATAATCATAAATTTTCAAATCAGCTATTGACCTACTCAAATCAATCATAAAAGTATCTCCCGTAACCATATTGTCAAGTGCAATACCATTTGCTCCACCAACAAAACCTTTCATCACATGATTAAATTCAGTTTCACCATTTGTGCCTCCAGGAACATCAGCCACGTCAATAGTTTGTTCAGCAATTGCTACTCTCAACTTTAAAGCACCAGATATATCCGAATGACATATAATCATTCCTTTAACATTGAACGCTCCATCATTTAATTCGCCGTCGATAGACATTGAAATCGGAGCTACAACTGCATGTGCAGCATTTATATCATTTTGATCTAGGCAAGCAGGAGCACCTTCGTATCCATTACAGTCATTAGCGAGAAATTCTCCATTTACAACACCCAAAGGAACTCCTTCATTTTGAATACCGTAATATTCAATTCTATTTCTAGCTTCTATTGGGTTATCATTATACATTTGATCAAATCCTGGAAACCAAGCTTGATATTTTAAAACGACTACTTTGTCATCATTAGTTTCTAATATTGCATCAAAACCAGGGTTTTGGATTGCGCATGGGCCACATGATGCTTGTGTACCTTCTTCAACTAATACCATAGTGCTTTGCGCATCTACAGATAATTGGAATAAAAGGCCCAATATTGCAAGGGTAAAGAATCTTTTCATGAATTATTCAGTTATCAATTAATTAAACAAAAATTTCGTCTGTAAGTTAGGGATATAAATTAAGCTTTTAAAAATAGTTTGTCGAATCTTTGTCTGCTCCACTACATTTAAAAAAACTAAACCTTAAGTGTAATTTTGCCAATTTTGATTGTTGAATTCGATTATATTTGCCGCCTGAATGATTTCATTAAATAATATATATATCAAGTATGCTGATCGAGTCCTACTTAATAGGATCAACTGTACGATTAAGGATAATGATAAAGTAGGCCTTGTTGGTAGAAATGGCGCAGGTAAATCTACCATTCTCAAATTGATCATGGACATCATTTCTCCTCATGAAGGGTCCATTGAATTCGCTGGAAAGAAAAGCTTGGGATACCTACATCAAGACATGAAATTGCCTTCTGGAAAAACCGTCATGGAAGAGGCTTCTTCAGCTTTTGAAGAAATTCAAAAAATAGAATTAAGGATTGAGAAAATTAATGAAGAGCTGGGTATCAGAGAAGATTATGAATCTGATGCTTATTCAAAATTGATTCAAGAATTATCAGATCTCAATGAACAGTTTTATCTGATGGGTGGCGAAAATTCTCAAGCCGAAATTGAAAAAATACTTAAAGGTCTTGGCTTTAAGCAAACCGATTTTGACAGAAAAACAGAAGAATTTAGTGGTGGATGGCAAATGCGTATTGAATTAGCTAAAATACTTTTAGCTAAGCCTAAGTATGTATTACTAGATGAGCCTACCAATCACTTAGATATTGAGTCTATTATTTGGTTAGAACAATTTCTGAAAAAATATGTAGGCGTTGTCATCTTAATATCGCATGATCAAAAATTCTTAGATCAAGTTTGCAATAGAACGATTGAAGTCGAACTTGGAAATTTATATGACTACAAAGCCTCCTATTCCAAGTATTTGGAATTGAAAAAAGATCGCGTTGAAAAACTTCAAGCATCTTTTGAAAATCAGCAAAAAGTAATTGCTGAAAAAGAACGCACCATCAATAGATTTATGGCAAAAGCCAATAAAACTAAGATGGCCCAGTCTATGAAAAAGCAACTGGACAAGATGGAAAGAATCGAGCTGATCACAGAGGACCACAGCAAGATGAAACTCCGCTTCCCTCCTGCTCAAAGGTCAGGTGATATTGTGATGGATGTGACGGATGCAAGTAAAAGCTATGGAGCGCTCAATGTTTTAGACAAGGTCAGTTTAAGATTGCATCGAGCAGAAAAAATGGCATTCGTTGGTCAAAATGGCCAGGGCAAAACTACCCTATCCAAAATGATCATAGAGATGTTGGATTTTGAATCTGGCAACATCAAAAAAGGCCATAATGTGACTATTGGCTATTATGCTCAGGACCAATCTCAATCACTCGATCCAAGCATGACTTTATTAGAAACCATGCAAAGTAATTCTCCACCTGAAATGCGACCCAATCTGCGGAACATTCTTGGTGCTTTTTTATTCAGTGGAGACGATGTGGACAAGAAAGTATCGGTTTTAAGTGGAGGAGAAAGAGCCAGATTGGCCTTAGCCAGTTTTCTTTTAAAATCCTCTAATTTGTTGGTACTGGATGAGCCTACCAATCACTTAGATATTAACTCAAAAAATGTACTTAAAAGAGCATTAATGGCCTATGATGGTGCCATGATTGTCGTGTCACACGATAGAGAGTTTTTATCAGGATTGACGGATAAGACCATAGAGTTTAAAGACAAGAAGTTAAAAGAATATTTAGGTGATATCAATTACTTCCTTGACAAGCGTAAGCTTGATAACATGCGTGAATTGGAGCTCAAACCAAAAACCCAACATGTCAAAAAAGCAACTAAACCTAAAGAATCTGTTCAGATAGATCAGCGCAAAGAAAGGGACATTAAAAACATCGAAAGAAAGATAGAAGGCAAAGAAGAAGAAATCGCAAAGATGGAAAAACTCATGGGCGAAGAAAACTTTTATCAATCTGATGATGCGAATACGCATCTCGAAAAATACCAACAACTTAAATCAGAGCTTTCTGATTTGAATGATAAGTGGGAAGCTTTAATTGGCTAAAACTCCACTTCTATATTTGAAGCATTCAGATCCTTAAGTGATGCAACTCCTGCCAATTGCATACAACGAATTAATTCTTCTTTGAGAATATCAATGGATTTTAAAACCCCTGCTTTTCCATTTGAAGCTAAGCCATAAATAAAGGCCCTTCCCAAACAAACTCCATCTGCACCCAATGCCAATGCTTTAAATATATCAGTCCCTCTGCGTATTCCTCCATCCATCAATACGGGAATGGCTTTATCTATCTCTTTACATACTTCTGATAAAGAGGCAATGGTAGATCGCAGACTTTCTAACTGCCTACCTCCATGATTAGAAACAATGATGCCATCTACATTGTGTTGCAGGCAAAACGCCGCATCTTCTTTAGTGACAATTCCTTTGATAAATATTTTCATAGAAGTATTCGCTCGAAGCCATTTGACATATTCCCATGTTATACCTGGGTTATGTATGGTGTGTCCTTCTTCTTCCCCAGCAAAATTCCCCAAGCTCAGGTCACCAAAGAGCTGTAAATTTTCCAAAGACTTTCTATGCGTTTTCCTATTTCCTAATACAGGCACATCAGCTGTGAGTATTAATACTTTGGCTTGGGCTTTCTCTGCTTTCAAGATCAATTTCTTGGCTAATTCAGGATTTGAAGTTGGATACAATTGAAACCACAGTTCTGCCTTGGTTTGACTCGCAAGGTCTCCAATGGAGTAATTAGAGACCGTAGATAAGGCGAATGGAATGGATCGTTCAGCTGCTGCTTGTGCACTGGCAATTTCTCCTTCTTCATGAAATACTTTTTGAAATCCAACAGGGGCCATGAAAAAAGGAAGTGGAAATTCTTTTCCCAGAAACTTAGTACTTAAATCAATGTGTCTTACATCAACCAATCTCCTTGCTCGGATCTTGATTTTTTGAAAGTCAGATTCATTGATCTCTTTGGTAAGATCATCATCAGCTCCACTTTCCAAATATTGATAAGCATCTGCATTCAATTTTTGTTTAGCTATTTTTCTGAGATCAGAAATGGATTTAACGTGATCGTCCAAACTTATTGTAATTTTGTATCCATAAATGTAAATGATTCAAATTAAAGTCCGATAAATGAAAATAGAATTTTGGATGTTGGGGGAAACGACTAAGGACTTTCATAAAGAAGGATTGGATAAATTTTGTGATCGAATCAAAAAAATGATTCCTTTCGAAACACGGGTAATTCAAACCAAGAAAGGATTTAACAAATTACCCAAGCAAGCATGGAAGAAGAAAGAAGCACAGCTAGTTTTAGACAAACTTCAAGCTTCGGATCATTTGATCATACTGGATGAAAAAGGAACTTCTTATACAAGTTCAAATTTTGCCAAACATATTGACCGTTTAATGAATTTAAATAAGGATCGGATTGTTTTCCTTGTTGGTGGTCCATGGGGATTTGATGAAAGCCTTTATAAAAGAGCACAAGAAAAATTAGCCATTTCAGCAATGACCTTTTCGCACCAACTAATAAGAGTATTATTTGCAGAACAAGTTTATAGAGGATTGAGTATTTTGAAAGGTCTTCCATATCACAATGAATAAAAATACATGGAAATAAATTTAACACTGCTGATCATAGCAGCGACGGTACTTGTATCATATCAAGGATTTAACAATCCGAGTCTCATGCAAAAGTTTCTTCATTGGCCTTATCAAGAACATCGAGGCAAAGAATGGCATAGACTAATTACTTCGGGTTTCATTCATGCAAACCCTACGCATCTTTTAGTCAACATGTTGGTTTTGTTTTTTTTCGGCCCCAACCTTGAGCATGATTTTCAACAAACTTTTGGTCCTGTTATGGGCCATGTTAATTTTGTGGTTCTCTATTTATTGACCATAGTTGCAGCGAATATTCCGACCAATATAAAACACAAAAACAATCCAGCATACAGAGCCTTAGGCGCCTCAGGCGCTACATCTGGAGTACTCTTTGCTTGTCTTATTTTTGATCCAAATGGAGTTTTGCTTTTATATTTTGTCATCCCTATTCCTTTTATGCTGGGAGCAATAGGCTATCTTATTTATTCATCTTGGGCGAGCAAAAATAAAAACGATAATATCGGTCATGATGCCCATTTTTATGGAGCACTTTTCGGATTCTTATTTTGTTTAGTTCTTGCATTCTTTAATCCTGATGCTCCCAATTTATTAACCCAATTTATTAATGAATTTAGCATCAGTCAAATGTTTTCAAATTTAATTGGTGTATTTTCTAGATAGCTTTTAACTTACTTCTCATGGAAAAAAATCCTT
>CALGNN010000156.1 GCA_937961455.1 uncultured Saprospiraceae bacterium | reverse complement strand
ATAACTATCCTGACAATTTATTGTACAAGCCTAATGTAAATGGTACAGACTGGTGGGACGAAACCATCGGACCTGCTCCATTAACTGAGCATAATGTTAATATTTCTGGTGGATCTGAAAATTCAACCTTCAGCATCACGGGTAACTATTATGACCAAGGTGGAACAATTAAGCATACCTACTTTACGAGATACATGGCTAGAGCTAATAGTACATTCAAGAAAGGAAGACTTACTTTTGGTGAGAATATTTCTCTTTCAAGAATTAAGCAAAATGGTCAGAGATCAGGTAATCAAAGTGAGCAAAACATTATCACGAACATTATCAGAACACAAAACATCGTACCTGTTTTAGATGAAGGCGGAAATTTCGCTGGACCTAAAGCAATCGGTATGGGACTGGGTAACAACCCTGCTAAAGGAGTTGATGATGAAAAAGATGACTTTGGACAATTCCACAGAATGTTCGGTAACTTGTACGGATCTGTAGACATCCTTGATGGATTAAGCGCAAGATCAAGTATTGGTTTTGACTACGGAACAGGATATTCACAGAATGCTACATTCCCTAATTTTGAGGCTAGAGAGCCCAATCAATTTACCTTCAATTTCTCTGAAAACTGGAGTAATAACTTTGAGTGGACTTGGTCAAATACTTTGAACTTAGTTAAGACAATTGGCGATGTTCACGATATCAATGCTGTTGTTGGAGTTGAAGCTAATAACTTTAGAAGCAGAAATATCGGAGCAAGTTTAGTTGACTACTTTGTATTTGGATTGGATTCAAGATATCTTAATTCAGGTTTAGCAGATCCTGCATCACAAAATGTTGGTTCTGGTGGTTCTGTTTCAAGATTTGCTTCTGAATTTGCAAAAGTAGATTACACATATGATGATTTCATTTTACTATCAGGAAGTTTAAGAAGAGATAGAGCTTCACAATTTGGACCAGATAATAGAGTTGGTATTTTCCCAGCGGGTTCTATTGGAGTTAGATTGACCAAATTCTTAAACATTGATGCAATCGATGATTTAAAAGTTAGATATAGTTACGGTATCAATGGTAACAATGCCATTGCATCAGATAATGCTTTTGAATTATTTGGTGGTAGTACAGGAAATTCATTCTACGATATTAATGGTACTAACAGCAGTATTGCAACTGGATATGCACTTCAAAGAAGAGGTAATTCAGTTGGTGGATGGGAAGAATTGGTACAGAGCAACTTCGGTATTGACGCATCTTTCTTAGGTGGAAGATTTGGATTAGTACTGGACGTTTTTAATAAAACAACAAGAGATCTTCTTTTCACTGCTGCCTTACCTGCTACAGGTGGATCAGCTGGTGCAGCTGCAAGAAACATTGCAGAAATGAAGAATAATGGTATTGATGGCCAACTTTGGTACAGAGACCGTTTAGGATCAAATATTGATTTAGACCTAGGTCTTACTTTCGGTACTTACAGAAATGAAATTACCAAAGTATCAGATGGACAAACACAATTCTTTGCAAACGGAGGAAGTAGAATTGGAGCAGTTAGTATTAACAGAGTAGGACACCCAGTGGGTTCTTTCTACGGTTATGAAACTGACGGAATTTTTGGATCAGATGCTGAAGTTGATTCACATGCTGACCAAGCTGGAAAGGCAATTGGAAGAATTAGATTCAAAGATCAAAATGGAGACGGCGTAATTAATGATGATGATAGAATTGTTTTAGGTTCTTATCACCCATCATTTACAGGTGGTCTTAATATTGGTTTAGGATTCGGTAAAATTGATTTCTCAGCTTTCATTTTTGGAAAGTATGGAAATGAGATTTACAACTTCAACAAATTGTTTACTGACTTTTCACAGTTTGAAGCGAATATCAGAAATGAAGTATTAGACAATCACTGGTCACCAACAAATACAGGTTCAAACATTCCTGCACCAGATTATGCAGGTAGAGCTTTTAATAATCAGTCATCTGATTATTATGTTGAAGATGCTTCTTACACAAGACTTGAAAACATCCAAATTGGATACGATATTGGAGATATGATTGGAGCTGGTAGAGCTAGAATCTATATCCAAGGTCAAAATTTATTGACCCTTACAGGATATTCTGGATTAGATCCTGCCATGTCTGAGTTTGGCATAGGTGTAACAGGAGCAGGAATTGATTTTGGTAATTACCCATCTAACAAATCAGTTATGGTTGGGGTGAATCTTGAATTTTAAAAATTAAAATAAAGAATAATGAAAGTATTTAAATTCTTTCTTTTAGCCGCAGTACTTGCTTTAGGAGTTTCGTGTCAAGATGAGTGGTTAGATCTTAACCCTCAAGGAGCCTTGGATGGTTCCGCATTGAGTTCTCCTCAAGGAATTGAGGCTTCCCTTATTTCAGCCTATTCTATGCTTGATGGTTGGAATGGTCAATGGGGTAACTTTGGCCCTTGGGCTAGAGATGCTGGACATTGGATTTTTAGTAACGTTGCATCGGATGATGCACACAAAGGATCAGAAGCATCTGATATTGCTGATATCTTACAGTTAGAGCACTATCAGTGGTTGCCAAGTAATGGTCTTTTAGATGATTATTTTCAATCTCGTTATGAAGGTGTAGCAAGAGTAAATGCTACCGCTGGATTGAATGAAGGATCTGAAGAAATTTCTGCTGACAGAAAAGCACAAATCCAAGCGGAATGTGATTTCTTAAGAGCACATTTTCACTTTGATATGTACAAAGTGTTCAAAAATGTTCCTTATTACAGAGAAACAGATACAGATTTTAGAAAAGCAAATGATCAGGATATTATGCCTGAGATCATTGCAGATATGACCAATGCTACAAATAATTTACCTTCAAGTCAGTCTCAAGTTGGAAGACCAACTAGCAATGCGGCTAAAGCTTATTTAGGTAAAATATTATTGTATGATGGCCAATATGCTGAAGCAAAAACACAATTTGATGCAGTAGTAAATTCTGGTGCTTATGCCTTAGTTGATTGTTTTCATGACAACTTTAATGCAGCAACAGAAAATAATTCTGAATCTATTTTTGCAATTCAGTTTTCTGTAAACGATGGTGATCCTGGTGCTAATAATGGTAACTATGGTACACGTTTAGGATATCCGCATTCAGGAAGTCCATTTGGATGCTGTGGGTTTAACCAACCTACACAAAGTTTGGTAAATGCATATAAAACAGATGCAAACGGATTGCCTAATACTGACAATGTAGATGTTACAGCTGCTGATAATGTTGATCCAAGATTGGATTGGACAGTAGGTAGAGATGATGTTCCTTACTATGATCATGGTGTACATGCTGCTAGTTGGATTAGAGATCCTAACCACGGTGGTCCTTTTAGTCCTAAGAAGACACAATATCACGCTGAGCACATTGGCTCTTTTGATTCAGGTACTTCTCCTGGAGCATGGGGTCCTCAAGTATCAGCTATCAACTACAACATTTTAAGATATGCAGATATCTTATTGATGTTAGCAGAATGTGAAGTTGAATTAGGAAACTTAGAAAGAGCAAGAGAATTAGTAAACATGGTTAGAATGAGAGCAGGAAACTGCGCTCAAGGACCTGGTACTTCTGGTGCTGACATCTCAGTTTCTCTTAGTGATGGAGGAATCACATGGGCTAATTATAATGTAGGAACCTATGATGATGCTTGGTCTGATGCTGGAGCTGCAAGAGATGCAGTTAGATTGGAAAGAAGACTTGAAATGGCCATGGAAGGACATAGAATGTATGACCTTAGAAGATGGGGTACACTTGTAACTACAATGAATGCATATATCGAATCAGAGAAATCTAAAAGAATTCATTTGCAAGATGCATTTACTGTTGAAGACAAGCACAATTTATTCCCGCTTCCTTCAGTACAAATTGAATTGAGTGAGACTGATGGGACTCCTGCACTTACGCAGAATCCTGGATTCTAAATTCAAAATATATATTTGAACTTAAAAGAGGCAGTTATTAAACTGCCTCTTTTTATTTTTACCCAATGAAAAGAGCACTTTTTTTTCTAATTATTGGAATTCTTGTTTCATGCACTGCTGACGAAAAATCAGCTAACATGAAACCCTTATTCCAAAAAATGTCTGCAGAAAAAACGGGGCTTGATTTTATCAATGAAGTTGAAGACCAAGAAAATTTTAATATCCTAAGCTACAGGAATTACTACAATGGTGGTGGTGTGGCTATTGGTGATATAAATAATGACTCCCTTCCTGATTTATTTTTTACCGCAAACATGAAAGCAAACCAATTGTATCTTAATAAAGGCAATTGGCAATTTGAAAATATTTCTGCTCAAGCGGGAATTGAAGGAAACAAACCTTGGAGTACCGGAGTCACAATGGCTGATGTGAATGGCGATGGTTGGCTCGATATCTATGTAGCTAATTCTGGAGACGTGTCGGGTGCCAACAAAAAAAATGAATTATTCATCAATAATAAAGACAACAGTTTTACGGAAGCTGCAGAAGAATGGGGATTGGCCAATGAGGGCTTTGGAACACACGCCTCATTTTTCGACTATGATCTTGATGGAGATTTAGATTGCTATATTTTAAATAACTCCTTCAAAGATCCTAGCAAAATTGATTTTAAGAATGTTCGAGATCAACGCAATGATCTTGAAGGGGATAAACTCCTTCAAAATAATGGAAGTACATTTATTGATGTTTCTGAACAGGCTGGAATATACGGCTCAAATACAGGCTTTGGGCTAGGCGTTTCGGTTAGCGATATTAATCAAGATCAACTCCCAGATATTTATATCAGCAATGACTTTTGGGAAAGAGACTATCTATACATTAATCAAGGTGATGGAAGTTTTTCTGAAGAACTGACCCGTAAAATTTCTATGACTTCTACTTCAAGTATGGGTGCAGATATTGCTGATATAAACAATGATGGATTCGTTGACATCTTCAGTACAGATATGTTACCCACTACACATGAACGTTTAAAAAAGACCACCGTCTTCAATGACTATAAATTAGAAGACTTAAAGTACAGAGCTGACTATCACTTTCAATACACACAAAATTGTCTTCAGATAAACCAACAAGATGGATCATTTCAAGAAGCAGCGCACTTCAAAGGTGTGGCAGCTACGGATTGGTCTTGGGCAGCACTCTTATTCGATTTTGATAATGATGGTACAAAAGATATCTATGTTAGCAACGGTGTCTATCATGATATCACGGATCTTGATTTTTCAGATTTTCTAGAGGATCAAGCAGCAATTAAACAAGTGGTGGAGCAAAAAGGGAGATACGATTTCAGAGATTTTTTGGCTTTTTTACCTTCAAATAAAATCGCAAATTACGCTTTTGTGCTCCAAGAAAATGGGAAATATGTCAACCAAGCAAAGTCTCTCGGATTGGGAGAACCTTCCTTTAGTAATGGATCAGCATATGCAGATTTAGATAATGATGGTGACTTAGATTTAGTGGTAAACAATGTCAATATGCCTTGCTTTGTCTATCAAAATCATGCGAATCAATCTGCGAAAAATAATTACCTAAAAGTCGGATTTAAAGGGGAAGGAAAAAATCCATTTGGAATTGGCGCCAGCATCGAAATACACACAACCGATAGAGAAATCATTACAGCTCAAAATTATCAATCCCGTGGTTTTCAAAGTGCAACAGAACCCATCTTAACCATTGGATTAGGTGATGCTTCCATAGACAAGATGATGGTTTATTGGCCAGGAAAAAAACAACAAGAAATCGCAAACCCACAAATAAATTCCTTCATTCAACTCAATGAAGTCGATGCAGTAATTCCTCAAATAAATGCAACAAAGCAGAAAACTTGGTATCAAGAAAATACAAATTCAGGACTCAGTAATGTAAAGCACCAAGAAAACTTATACAATGACTTTGACCACGAAAGACTTTTAATGAGAATGGTTTCTACAGAGGGTCCCGAAATTGTAAAAGGTGATCTCAATGGTGATGGCTTGGAGGATGCAATTCTACTCGCTGCTGCTGATCAAGCAAATCAAGTATTGATACAAAGTCTGAATGGAAAGTTTAAACCAAAAAAACAAGCAGCTTTTGCAAATGATGCTAAGTATGAATCTACTTGTGCTGTCTTAATAGATCTTGATGGTGACGAAGACTTGGATGTCATTATTGGATCTGGAGGTAATGAATATCAAAAGGGTATAGACAATTTTAAAACCTTTGCTTATTTGAATGATGGCCAAGGAAATTTCAGCAAATCTGAAAAATATGCACCTAATGCCTCAGGAAATTTAAGTACCCTACAAGTTATTAATTCGGGTAATTCAAAAACTAAAATGTTGTTTGCCGGAGGAAGAGTTATACCTGGTAATTATGGATTGACTCCTAGAAGCTTTCTTTTCATTCAGAATGAAAATGGTTGGAATGATATTACTACAAAAGAAACTGGACCTCTAGGTCTGGTTACAGATGCATTGGCCCTTGACTTAGATAATGATGAAGACGATGATTTAATAGTGGTTGGAGAATGGATGCCAATTACCATCCTAATGAATGATGGCGGTACATTCACAAAGTTAGAAGTACCCAATTCTTCTGGACTTTGGCAATGTCTAACTTCCGCAGATGTAGATAACAATGGAACACAAGATTTAATCCTTGGCAATTGGGGATTAAATACAAAGTTTCAAGCGGATCAAGCCAGACCCATGAATATGTATCTTGCCGATTATGATGGAAATAAAAAATTAGATTGTATCATCAATTGGTATCCACCAGAAGATGATAAGATTTATCCATTTGCATCCAAAAGAGACTTAACAGGCCAACTGCCTTTTTTAAAGAAGAAAATATTGAAAAATGGAGATTATGCGACAATGCAATATGAAGATATATTTGAAGCATTGCCTCCTAATAAATTACAAAGAAAGGAGCTTAACTATTTATCATCTGCTGTTTTATATAATAAAGGACAAGGAAATTTTGAATTAGCAGCCTTGCCAAATGAAGCTCAGATGACACCGATCTTTTCCATCTTAGCTGATGATTTAAATAATGATAATCAATTAGATATTTTAATGGGTGGCAATTTTTATGGTTTAAAACCTGAAGTAGGAAGAATAGATGGGTCAAAAACGATATTATTTAATGTAGAAAATGATCAATTTAATTACGTGCCAAATTATGTATCTGGAATTCGAGTAGATGGAGAAATTCGAAGTATACAATCATTAAATATTAAAGGAGCAGGGAAACAAATAGTTGTAGCAAGAAATAATAACACATTAAAAGTATTTGAGAAAAACATTGAATAAATATTATTACATATCGCTATTTTTAATTTTATGCATAACTGCTTGCTCTGAGCAGAAAGGCTTTGATTTAATTTCTTCAAGTCAAAGTAATATTACTTTCAATAATAATATCATTGAAAATGATTCTTTTAATATTCTTGATTTCGAATATCTATATAATGGAGGTGGAGTAGGAATAGGTGATTTTAATAATGATGGATTGGAAGATATTTATTTCACTGGAAATATGGAATCAAATGCGCTGTATTTAAATAAATCAAATTTTTCATTCGAAGACATCACGGAAAAGGCAGGAGTTGCATTACAAGATAAGTGGAGTTCTGGGGTAGCAGTTATTGATATTAATAATGATGGCTGGAAAGATATTTATGTATGTAATACAACCTATGAAAACACCCAAAGAAGAAAAAATAGTTTATTAATAAATCAAGGATTAAATGCTGAAGGCATTCCAAGTTTTATTGATATGGCTGAAGCCTATGGCTTGGATGATGATTCTTTTTCAATTAATGCAGCATTTTTTGATTATGATAATGACGAAGATTTAGATGTCATAATAATCATCAATGAAATGCAGGATACCCGTTATCCAAGTTTATATAGAAGGAATAAAAAACGCAAAACGAATTATCAACGTATAGATCGATTATTAGAAAATAATTTTGATAACACTAAAGGACATCCAGTATTCACTGACGTATCCGAACAGGCTGGAATAAAAGTGCCAGGATTTTCTTTAGGGGTTAATATTACAGATATTAATAATGATGGTTGGAAAGATATTTATATATCAAATGATTTTATTTCCAATGATGTATTATACATTAATCAATTAAATGGAACATTTAAAGACGAATCAAAAAAATACCTAAAGCACACATCCCACTCTGCTATGGGAAATGATGTTATTGATATAAATAATGATGCCTTGCCAGATATCGTTGCCTTAGATATGTTACCTGAAGGTAATTACAGACAAAAAACCATGTTAGGCCCAATTAATTATAGCTATTATATTAATAACGATAAATATGGATTTACCTATCAGAGTGCAAGAAACACCCTACAATTAAATGCAGGATTCGATGAGCATAATAATCTGAATAAATTTTCGGATATCTCATTAATGAGCGGCATGCATGCAACTGATTGGAGTTGGACACCTTTAATTGCTGATTTTGATCAAGACGCATTTAGAGATATTATTATTACTAATGGATTTCCAAAGGATGTTACTGATCGAGATTATATAGATTATCATGCTGATACCTATGCATATGCTTCACAGGAAATGATGCTGTCAAAAATTCCATCAGTTAAAATTAAAAACTATGCTTACCGTAATAATGGCGCCTTACAATTTGAAGATGTAAGTACAGCCTGGGGAATAGAAACTCCTAGCTATAGCAACGGAGCAGCTTATGCCGATTTTGATAATGATGGAGACCTTGACTATGTTGTTAACAACATTAAAGACGAAGTGCATTTATATAAAAATGATTTAGTAAAAAAAGGAAACCGTTTGTCTTTAAAATTGGAAGGCTCGAAAAATAATATCGATGCTTTTGGAAGCATCATTACATTAAGCTTAAGTGATCAGCAAATTATTCATTACGAGCATTCACCTTTTCGTGGCTATTTATCCACCCAAACTGATATCATACATTTTGGCCTAGGTAATAGGGATACGATTAGTCAATTGGAAATTACTTGGCCTGATGGTAAAAAATCTATTAAAAGAAATATTGAAGCCAATCAACTATTAGCGCTTTCTCATAAAAATGCAAAAACCATAAATAATCAAAATTCCAACACAAGCGAAGACAAAGCGCTTTTTCAATCAAGTGAAGATCTGATTAGCTATAAGCATTCGGAAGATGATTTTATAGATTATAATATTCAACCCTTACTGCCTTATAAATTATCCCAACTAGGCCCTGGAATCTCAGTTGCAGATATTAATAGTGATGGACTTGATGACTTTTATATATCTGGCCCAGCTTTTCGACAAGGTTCATTTTTTATTCAAAATGCAGATGGCTCATTTAAAAGAGATTCATTTATTAACTCTAATCCAGACATTGAAGAGATGGCTGTCTTATTTTTTGACGCGGAAGGAGATGGAGATAAAGATATGTTTGTTTCAGCGGGCTCTTATGAGTTTGAACCCTCAAATCCAGCCAATGAAGATCGATTTTATGAAAATATAAATGGACAGTTTTACTATAAACCTGATGTATTACCAACAGAAAATTCAGCGTGCTTAGCATTGAAAGCTACTGATTTTGACAAAGACGGAGATATTGATTTATTTATTGGCGGTCGATCAATACATGATGGTTTTCCTAAAGGTCCTAAATCATATTTATTAGAAAATATTTCTAAGGATGGCAAGGCCAAATTTATTAAGCTCGAAGAAGAAACAATTAATTTAAATACTATCGGTATGGTATCTGATGCCATATGGACTGATTTTAATAATGATGAATGGATGGACCTGATCCTTGTTGGGGAATTTTCTGCGATTCATTTTTATATGAACAGGGAAGGTAAATTTGAAAAGATTGAAAACTCTGGGGTAGAAAATATTAAAGGATTTTGGAATAGCATTTGTTCAGTTGATATCGATTTAGATGGAGATCAAGATTATATAGTTGGTAATATGGGTAGTAATGTTTTGCATGAAATTAATGCTGAACATCCATACCGAATTTATGTCAATGATTTTGATAAAAATGGTTCAGTTGATATGTTGCCATTTAGCTATCAATTAAATAAGGAAGGTACTAAGTCTGAATTTCCAGTTGCCACAAGAGAAGACTTTGCCAAAGAAATAAATGCCATAAAAAAAATGTATCAGACTTTTGATGCATATGCATCAGTTGATCGAAATATTCTTATTACAGACACTACCTTAAAGCGAACAGAAATATTCGAGGTAAATGAAACTAGAACTTCTCTTTTAATAAATGAAGGAAATAATAAATTTTCTATAAAAGCACTTCCAATCGAGGCTCAATTAGCACCAGTATTTGCCAGTATTGCCGATGACTTCGATGGCGATAATAATCCTGATATTTTATTGACAGGAAATAATTTTTCAAATGAATTAATTGTTGGAAGAATGGATGCCTTAAATGGCCTGTTTTTAAAAGGAGATGGTAAAGGTACATTTAAAAGTCTCCCAATTGCTGAGAGTGGGATCTATATTCCTGGTGATGGAAAATCATTGGCTCGATTAATTAGAGCTAATGGAGATGAAATGATTTTATCAGGTGTAAATAATAGTGCCTTACAAAGTTTTACAAAGTCAACAGATAACATGTTGATTAATTTAAACGATGATGATAGTTTTGTTGTATACGATTTAAGTCAAAGAACCCTTCGCAAAGAATTGTATCTTGGTTCTAGTTATTTATCT
This sequence comes from uncultured Saprospiraceae bacterium, assembly GCA_937961455.1. Classification (GTDB taxonomy): domain Bacteria; phylum Bacteroidota; class Bacteroidia; order Chitinophagales; family Saprospiraceae; genus CALGNN01. Next base: position 4,371 of record CALGNN010000156.1, on the reverse strand, counting down.
CAAAATTCTACAACAATCAGCTTGCCTAAGGAGGCAGAAAATATAATAATTATTAATAGTCGCGGTGAACGAAGAGCCCTAAATTCTGTTATAGAATAATGAGAAAGTATACCCTAATCATACTTTACTTTTGTGGATTGCTTATTTGTCCTGAGCTCGTAGCTCAAGAAGAAAAATATATCCTTGGTAATAGCTCTAATCAAGCTGAAGGTGTGCAAACATGGAATGGATCAATTTATGATGCCGATAATGAAGCACTTATTGGAGTCGTCATTAGAAATAAAGACAATAGCATAACAGGCTATACCGATGCGTTTGGATCTTATGAAATTAAATTACCAATAGGAAACTATAAATTTGAAATATCGGCGATTGGTTACGCTTCAAAATTTATAGAATTACAAGTCTTTTCATCTGGTTCTCTAGACCTAGTTATGGATAAGGATAATATTGTAATTGAAGGCGTGGTAGTGAAGTCCGAAGCAGATGATAGAGGCCTAAAAGAAATAGTGCCAGGAGTAAAACGAATGGACATTCAAGAACTTGAGTCTCAATCAAAATTTTTTGGCGAAGTAGATGTCATGAGGAGTTTGCAATCTGTCTCTGGAGTTAGTAGTGTTGGAGAAGGTGCTTCAGGCTTTAATGTAAGAGGAGGAAATGCTGATCAAAATCTCATTTTACAAGATGGACATTTAATATTTAATCCTTCACATGCGTTAGGATTCTTTTCTTTATTCCATCCTGACCTAGTAAATTATATTGACTTATATAAAGGGGCTTTACCTGGAAAGTATGGAGGCAGGCTTTCGTCAGTATTGGCTGTTGACACAAAAGAAGGAGACGCTACTAAATACAGAATCAAAGGTGGTGCAGGATTAGTGAGTTCACGTTTAAGCGCTGAAGGCCCAATTATTAAAGACAGATTGTCATTCATAGTAGGTGCAAGAACGAGTTATGCAGATTGGATTTTTAATCTCGCAAAGAATCCTGAGTTAGGAAAGAGCAGTGCCTACTTCGGAGACATCACTGCTAAACTAAGTGGTAGGATCGGAGAAAAGGCAAGTATTGGTGCCAGCTATTTATTAGCTAAAGACGATTTTCAATTGGGAGGAGAAACGCGATTCAAATATCAAACACAATCATTTGATTTTTACTATAAACAATTAATAGGAGATCGTTTTAATATCTCTCTAATTGCAAATAGTGGTGAGTATGAAAGCTCGTTGTTTGATTTAATTGGAAATGACAAATCGCAATTTACCAATAGTATTTTTTACAACAGAGCTAGTTTAAATGCGCTTTATCAAATAAGCGAAAACTATAAATTGAATTTTGGAGCAGAGGCTACACTTTATGATATTGCTCCAGGTAGTGTGATCCCAATCGAAGTGTCTACGATCATTCCTCAAGAATTGGATCCGGAGAAAGGAATTGAATATGGCTATTATGTAGAAAATCAATTTACCTTATTTGGCAAATTAGAGTTTTCTGCAGGATTGCGATTTTCTAACTATGATAATTTAGGCCCAGATTTAGTCTATCAATATGATGAGTCTCAAATAAAGGAAATAGGAAGTATTGTGGATTCAACTTTTTATGGCAGCTCAGATAAAATTGTAAATTATAATGGGCTTGAACCTAGAGTTTCTGCAAGGTGGGAATTTAATCCAAAGACCTCACTAAAGTTGGCTTATAGCAGAACCAACCAATATATATTTCAAATTTCTAATACCGCTTCAGCAACACCTATTGATTTGTGGCAATTGGCAAACCCGCATTTTAAACCACAGCAGTCTGACAATTATTCGATTGGATTGTACAAAAATTTTAAAGAAAATACTTACACAAGTTCCATAGAGAGTTTTTATAGAAATATTTTTAATGCCGTTGATTATAAAGATTTTGCACAAATTCTTTTAAATAGAAACCTTGAAACAGAGATTCTTTCGGGAGATGGTTTAGCCTATGGTCTTGAACTTAATTTTAATAAAAAGAAAGGTCGACTTACATGGGATTTAAATTATACCTACTCTCGAAGTTTGAGACAAGTTTTAGCCACGGAAAATCAATTGGCCATTAATAGAGGAGAATGGTATGCAAGTAATTATGATATACCTCATGTGATTAATTTTAATTTGGTCAAAAAAATAAAAAAGCGCTCAAGCCTAGCTGTGAATTTTACTTATAGAAGTGGTAGACCAACAACAGCTCCAGTTAGTTCATTTAATACAGAAAATATATTCAACATACCTATTTATTCAGATCGAAATCAATTTAGGATTCCTGATTTTCACCGTTTAGATCTTTCTTATACCATCGGACCTTTTGGTGATCCAAATAAATCTTGGAAGCATTTTGTTTCATTATCCGTTTACAATGTGTACGGTAGGAAGAATCCATATTCTGTATTTTTCAAGCAAAGCCCTTTTGATAATGTGAAGGCCATCCGAGTAGCAACATTAGGATCGGTATTTCCAGCAATCAGTTATAATTTCACCATAGAATAATGAGAAGAGATAAATATATATTTTTTATTTGCTGTATTATTTTCATCGCAAGTAGTTGTGTTGATGAAATTGATTTAAATATCAATACTGAGCAAAGAAGTTTAGTGGTTGATGGAATTATTACAGATAGCCTCAATTATAATAGTCTTAAGATCTCATTGAGTTCTGTCATAGGAATAGGTAATGATAATATTTTAGATCCTGTATCAAATGCTACAGTCAATTTAATGAATAGCAATGGTGATAGTTACCCTTATATTGAAGTCAGTGATGGTAAGTATGAAGTAGCACATGCCGCGGAAAGAGGAATAGAATATTATATTGATATTGTGCTTGAGAATGGAAAGCACTATCAATCAAGACCCGCCTCATTAAGATCTTCTAGTACCATTGATTCACTAAAGTGGGAAGTGGTAGATGGATCTTATGTAAATACGGCTGGTCAATTTATTGAAGAAAGTTTACTTAATATCAATGGATTTATAAGTGTTCCTTCAGGAGCAGATAGGCCATATCTCAGATGGCGTGTAGAGGGGATGTTCGAGTTTGTGGAAAGTTTTCCTGGTTTATTGAATCCAAAACATTGTTTTATTCCAGATAAGTTGGATATCAGTAACATCAAAATATTTGATACCAATGAATTAAATGGCAATGTACTCTTTGATCAACAAATTGTACAAACGCCTTATAATTATCGTTTCATCGCACAATACAGTATGTTGATTTCTCAGTTTGCCATGACAGAAGAAGAATATCTTTTTTGGGAAAGTATAGAGGAAATAACAAATATTGAAGGGGGCCTTTTTGACCCACCTCCAGGAACTGTCAAAGGAAATGTATTTAACGTTGATGATCCAGATGAATTTGTTGCAGGATATTTTTCCATTTCTTCTTTGGCCCAAACTAGATATTTTATAAGTCAAAATAGTACGGGTTTTTCAATCCCTAGATATTGTTGGAATTTTTCTTGGTGGCCTTCGCCATTTGGTTGTGACGACTGCACAAAAATTTTAAATAGCTCTTTAGAAAAACCAGACTATTGGCCTTAAATAAGCTCAAATGAAAAAGGCTTTAATTCTTTTAAGCCTATTATCTTTTTTCATTTTCTATTGTTGCGATGTAGACTATGATACGGAAGGGTATCTAGCTCAAAAGTATTGTGGCGCTTGTCATCTTGCACCAAAGCCAAGTATGCTTAGTGCTGATATGTGGGAAAAATCAATCTTCCCTAGAATGGCCGATTATTTTGAATGGGAAGGAAGATCAAAATTCCTTTATGCTAATAAATCCTTTTACAATCAAAAAGGGAATGTCAAAATGAATGATGATTACTGGGAGCGCCTAATCAATTACTTTGTTAAAAATGCACCGGACACGCTAGCTCATCTCAATCAAGATACTTTTCCAGAACAAGATTTTTTTACATCTGTAACGGAAAAAAATATATGCAATACACCAGTAATAACAGCCATTAGTTTTGATAAAAAAAATAATGCACTTTGGTGTGCTTGTGAATGGGATCTACATAAATACGATTTCTTAAAAAAGAACTATAAGAGTTTTGAGAAACAAGGAGTCATCACTAGCATCTCTGATGCGCAAAACAATGAATTATATTTTACGGATGCAGGAAGATTGGATCCACATGATTTTCCTCAAGGTTCATTTAAAAAGCTAAACACAGAAACTAAGGCATCGTCGATAATTATAGATTCCTTGCAAAGACCTGTGCACTTTACTACTTATGAAAATGCATGGATTATTTCAGAATTCGGAAATCATACAGGAGCTTTAAATCTTTATAATCCCGACAAAGAAAAATTAGTCCCACTGCCAGGTGCCTATAAATCATTTTATGCTGATT
>CALGNN010000155.1 GCA_937961455.1 uncultured Saprospiraceae bacterium | reverse complement strand
CAAATGAAATGATCAAATATTTACATTCTTTTAGATTATTGTGGCCTTGTCTCAGAATATTTTCAATCTTTGTCATCAGTTGATCTTTGTTGAAGTCATTAACAGCACTATGAAATTGATAATGAAAACTTCTTTCAGAGTGATTAACAAAAGAATCTGAAATTTTGAATGGAAATTCCATGTATTGGCTCAGGGCTCTTGCAATTGAGATGGGATCAAATAAGATTCCATGAGGACTGTATGTTGTATGGAACTTTCTGAACTGTAAATAAGATTGTATATTCTGAGCGAAACAAGATCCAAGTAGCATAATAGAATCATCATGCTGAATCTTATTTTCTTCAGGACTTAATGATACTTTTGTGCGAAACTGACTTTGCGATATTCGCATACACGTTTAATTTTTTTTATGGGTATTTTTTCTCAACTATTCTCTAAGGAGAACGATCCACAATCTACTGCTAAATTATATTTAGGGCGGTATAGTGATGCCTATAAGTTAGCAGAAAAATACCATCATTGGGATGAGGCAGTTAAGAAATTTGAAGATCAAGAATACATGAGCTCTTTGCATTTGTTGTTTAACTATTTGAGAGACGACGATGAGCAAAATGTGCATTTTACGGAAGAAGACGGGATATTTCGTTTTGAGATTCTGCAGGGCAGTAAAAAGTTGGTAGGTTACGCCAATGATACTTTACTAAAGGCTGAAGTTAAAATTGCCAAAACGAAAGAATTAAGCATAGGTTTTCTAAGGAGATTGGTAGAGGCCAACTTTAGTCTTAAGTATGGGCGATACGCATTAGATGAGGCACAGAATATCACCATGGTATTTGATAGCTATTTGCTCGATGCATCGCCTTATAAACTATATTATGCTTTAAAAGAAATAGCAACGCACGCTGATAAATTAGACGATCTGCTCCTTGATGAGTTTGAATATTTAGAACACATAAATACCGGTCATACCATTCCCATTTCTGAAAAAGAGAAAAAAATCAAATACGATTTTCTTCAGCGCGAGATTCAATCTGTCTTTGAAGAAATCAATACATCCAAATTAAACTACGATCAATACCCTAGTGCAGTATCTTATCTCTATTTATCACTAGCTTATAAGTTAGATTTTCTCATTAGACCAGAAGGGTTCGTCATGGAGTCCATCGAAAGAATGCATCGAATTTTCTTTTCTTCCGATCAAAAAACCACAGCTGAAAAAAATAAACTGGTTAGAAAAGAACTCAATAAAATTGCAAATCGCACAGAAGAGCAGATTTATGGAGAACTCTATCACACAGTGTCTTCATTCGGAATCACGAACCCTGCTACGCACGAAAGATTGGTAAATCTTATTGAATCAGAAATGGCAAATCTGAATTGGTATATGGAAAACAATCATACCAAAGTTGCTAAATCTATTATTGTGTATTTGTGTAGCTACTGCCTATTTAATTATGCACTGCCAAAACCAGAAAGGGATTTATTAGAATTACTCATTCGCATCATGGAACATGAATATTTTTCTGAATTGCATCCAGAAGCTCCAGCATTTGTTGAAAATGGGAAATTAGAATACAGAGACATTAAGAAAGAGATCGACAAAGTATATCGAACGAATAAAGAAAAATATCCCTACTTTAAACCCAATATGAAGCATTTACAATACAATGATCTTTGTGTATTTGGGAGATCTTATTTACACATGTTGTCAGCTTTAGACCTAAGGAAAAAACATTGAAAGAGGTAATAGATATATATAAAGGAGTTGTTATTCAAATAGCTACACCATTTAGTACTGGAACGGGATTTTATCTTAAAGACTATGACTTTATTATTACCAATGAGCATGTCATCAGAGATAATAATGAGGTAGTAGTAGACGGTGTTCATATCAAGAAAAGAATGGCTAAAGTTGTATTTCTTGATCCTAAGAATGATCTAGCTTTTTTGAAAATTGATGCTGATCATGATATGCCTGCATTGAAGATAGATGTCAATTATCAACTTAAGTTGGGAGAGCAGGTCGTTGCAGTTGGTCATCCATTTGGTCTCAAGTATACAGCTACCCAAGGGATTATTTCAAATCTAGCTCATGTGGTAGATGATGTTCAATACATACAACATGATGCTGCATTAAATCCTGGGAATAGTGGTGGCCCTTTAGTGAATAGCCAGGGCAACGTAATTGGCGTAAATACATTTATCATCAGAGATGGGAATAACATAGGCTTTTCACTTCCTTTATCTTATTTAATGGAAGCTTTAGAAGCATTCAAAAAAGCAAATACGGATTCCGCTGCACGTTGCGAATCATGTGGCAATTTAGTATTTGAACATTCATCAGAAAAAGGCTACTGTGATCATTGTGGGATAAAAATTGTTTTGCCCCATGAAATCGAAAACTACGAGCCCATTGGTCTAAAGAAAACCATTGAGTCGATGTTGTCTGAGATGGGATATGATGTTAGAATTTCTCGCAGAGGTCCCAATAACTGGGAGTTGAAAAGAGGAAGTGCTATTATTAATATTTCCTATCATGAAAAAACGGGCTTAATAATCGGGGATGCTTTTTTGGTCCAATTACCAAAAGAACAAATCAAGGATATATATACTTACTTATTAAGAGAAAATTATAAAATGGAAGGCCTGACTTTCAGTGTCAAAGGGCAAGATATTATCATTTCATTGTTGATTTATGACAAGTATTTTAATATTGAAACAGGCTTGAAATTGTTGAATCTCTTAGTTGAGAAAGCAGACCATTATGATGATATTTTGGTCAATGAATTTGGCGCAAGTTGGAAAGAAAGCTAATATTCAGCTCCATATCTGCAAAAACTGCACTTTTATGTCAAATTTTAACGTTAAATCTTAGCTTGAAGACAGCATTTTAGCATTTTTGAGTGTCTTAATAGTATAAAATAATGTTATTTTTATAGCTTGTGAAGCTTTAGCAAGTGTCTCAAGATAAAATCAAATTTATGAGTAAGCGATTAAGGATTTTTTATGTTTTGGCCTTAGCACTATCTTCTATACAGTTAGGGGCGCAGGACATTCATTTCTCTCAGTTTTATATGTCACCGCTGAATCTAAATCCAGCTTTGACGGGAGTAATGAATTGTAACACCCGTTTTGTAGCTAATTATAGAAATCAATGGGCAGCAGTTCTTAAAGGCGCTGCTTATAATACCTACTCTGCATCTTTTGATCAGAAAATGCCAGTGGGTCGTTATGACTATTTTGGTTACGGAGCTGATTTTGTCGGAGATAAGGCAGGTACTGTTGATTTTGCGACGGTTGCTGGAAACTTAAGTGCTGCTTATAGTAAAAGATTGGCTGGTAATAGAAAGCAATCGCACTATTTGACTTTCGGAGCTCAAGCTGGATTTGCACAGAAAAGTGTTGATTTTCTAAAAGCCCAATGGCCAAGTCAGAATCTTAATGGCGAATTTGCAGGAGTTGGGACACCTACAGGGGAGATCAATATTCTGGAAGGAAATTTCTCATTTATTGATTTGAATGGTGGGTTACTTTGGTTTTCCATATTTGATGAATACACTAATGTATATGGTGGATTTTCATTCAGTCACTTGAATCAGGCGAATCAATCATTCGATAGAGAAAATGTATTCATTCCATACTACACGAAATTAACTTTCCACGCAGGAGGTCAATTTCAAATGGTGGACAGAATCAGTTTAATTCCAGGCTTAGTGATATTTAAGCAAGGACCTTCATTTGAATTAAATGGGGGAGCTAGTGCAAGATTCGCACTTGGAGATTCTAGAATGAATAACCAATCATTCCAAGCGGGACTTTGGTTGCGTTTGGCGAATCACTTCGAAGATCCTGTTACTACAGATGCAGTAATCTTATCTACAAGATTTGATTATGAAAACTTTGGAATTGGATTCAGTTATGATATCAATGTTTCAACGCTAAGAGCTGCAAGTAATGCAAACGGAGCTTTTGAGTTTTCAATGATTTATAACATTTGCGGTCCTGAGAAGAGAGCAGTTTTCTGCCCGTCTTTCTAAGGAATTTTTATACTCCACACTTATTGAACATATTAATCTTTGGATTACAGTGCGTATTTTGTAATTTGTAATCCCCTATTTATTTACTCATTTAATAAGAAGACGACATGTTTGGAAGTAGTAAAAACGAAAAAACAACCACTAACACCAATTCAAGCTTTCAAAACCCTACAAGCTCTCAATCTATAAACAGTATTGTTGCAGGTACTAAAATCAGCGGTGATATTACAGCCACAGGAGATATTCGTATCGACGGTGAATTGACCGGTTCCTTAAATTGCGATGGTAAAGTTATCATTGGACCATCAGGTAAAATGAATGGAAACATTGAATGTAACAATGCCATGATCGAAGGTAACTTGCTGGGAAATATTGAGTGCAAAGAATTATTACACATCCTAGAATCAGCAAATGTTGAAGGTGAAGTGAATACTACAAAATTACTGGTACAATCAGGAGCAGTATTCAACGTAACTTGCAGCATGGGAGGCAAGAAAATGAAAAATTTTGCAGCAAAGGATAATGGGAAAAAAGACAAAGTTTTAGACTTTGTGAATGAGTAATAAAAAGAAGGCACCTAAAAAAGAATTAAATCCTTATCTAAAGTATTCTGGTTTAGCATTTGAGATGTTGGCTGTTATAGGAGTTGCTGTATTTGGTGGAATAAAACTAGATGAGTACTTCGGTAATGAAACACCATGGATCACCTTGATCCTCGTCTTTGTTTTTCTCGGAGGCTACCTTTATAAATTGGTTGTTGATTTGTCAAAAAAATAGTGGATGACCTACAAGGAGTTTCTAATTAGTTTATCACTTACGGTTTTTGTAACTCTGTTAATTACATTGTTATTACTCAATTACGAGTCTTTCGAAAATTACAAATGGTTTAGCCATAGTTCATTAATCATATTTACGATCTTCAATGTGATATTATTCACCTTGGCTTACTTTTCTGTTCGAAGTAAAAATAGTTACAACTTCATCACCATAGTAATGGCCTCCATATTTTTAAAAATCTTACTGGCCTTTGGTATCATATTTTATTTTGTCAAAACCTATGAACCAGCTGACTCATTTTATTTAATTCCTTTTGGGGTGCATTATCTGTTATTTTCAAGTTTCGAAATTTACTATATGCAGAAAATGGCGAAGCTCAAATTTTAACAATAGATGTTTCATTCAATCTTCTACTGAACTGTCCTTATTTTCTTATTTTGGATTGTACTAAAACAATAAGAACTTCATGAAAAATTACGCACTCCCTTTTATACTCATAATCTGCTTCTCGTTATCAGCAATTGGACAAACCATACTTCCTCCTACAACGATCTACACCGATCCTGAAGTAGATATACTAAGTAATATTCATAGTGCTGATTTTGATGGTGATGGTTTAGAAGATATCCTTTTATCTACGGCTGATATCAATGCTTTTTGGATGAAAAATTTAGGAGGCAACACTTTTGGCGAACCTATCATTTTGTATAACGATGAAATTTTCGGAGAAGCTGTAAAGGCAGGAGATCTTGACAATGATGGTGATCCTGATGTAGCCTTAGCTTGTTCCTTTAGTAATGTCATATTATGGATTGAAAATCTAGGTGATGGTGTATTCAGTGATGCTGTGATTATAGCAGAAGGATTAGACCCTTTAACAGATTTGATCGTAGATGATTTCAATGAAGATGGGGTTCAGGATATTATGTTTTCTACTTATTCTGCTACAGATAAGGCAGGGCAAATTTATTGGCTGGAAAATTTTATTGGTAGCTTTAGCTCTAAGAAGACGATCAGTACCGAAGTGCTAGATTCGAGAAAGATACAATACGCAGATCTCAATGGAGATGGAAGAAAGGATGTGATTTCTGCCTCATATTGGGATTATAAATTTGTTTGGTTTGAGAATCTTGGTCAAGGTAATTTTTCTCCAGAGATTGTCATTAGAGATGAATTAGATTCAGTACGAAACCATAGTATTTATGCTGTAGATCTGGATAAAGATGGAGATATGGATATTGTAAATGGCACTGCGACGCTCGATAAAAATATCATGTGGTTTGAAAATGATGGCTCAGCAGGATTCACAGAAATTTTAATAGCTAATGATGGAACAGCTTGGGACATTGCAGCGAGTGATTTAGATTATGATGGGGATGTAGATATATTCTGTGGATTTAGTGGAGATAGGAATGCAGTGATTTATGATAATTTAGGTAATAACACTTTCTCGTCTCCTTTGCTTATAGCTGAAGAGGTAGGGGTGATTCGTGATATTCATTTTGTAGACATTGATAATGATTTAGATTTAGACATTTTCACCTGTGGCGCTTTGGATGACCTTGCTTCATTTTTTGAAAATAGTGGAGATGGTACTGTTGAAGTGAAGGATTTACAAGACTATAAATGGGAAGTATATCCTAATCCTACAGCTGGTGTCTTTAATATTAGCGTCGAAAATGAGCTGGTTGGAAATCAAATGGAATTATATGATTTACAAGGGAAGAAACATTTCCAGACTCGCATTGAAAGTGAAGCTCAATTGATAGTCATTCCAAAAGTTATAGCCGGATCATATATTCTCGTCATTCGTGATCATGATAATAAGCTATTGTCTAAAAAGTCGATTCAAGTGATGCCTTAAACTACGGTTAATTTTAATCAACTAACATTGCGTCGTAGCGCTCCGAAATAACTTAAGGCTGTGAAAAAACTAAAGTAGATTAAACTGAATAGTTCCACATTGTTGAGTATTCCTTTTGACACTACGGGCACTTCACTGATAGAAAACATTTGTAAGTCCGTAAAAATGAAAGGATAACAAAATGGAAAGTACAAAGCGTATTTGGTATTGACGATCGAAACGATCAAACCAACTATAAACAAAGTGATTCCAATTCCAATAGGTATGATGAAGTTTTTGAATTTTAAACTCAACCAATATTGAAAACCAATAATTCCACAGCAAGCGACTAACAAATGTGAAAGAACTTTGAAGTTCTCTTTAAAATCAGGCTTAAAAAAATTGAACTCGTATTCCGGATGATTCCAGTTTAAAATTTTCGCATCTATATAAATGGCTAAAACATAAATGAGCATAGATAAAATGAACAATATGAAGCACATGAGAAGTTTTGAAAAATGAAAATCTCCTTTCGCCAATGGAAGTGCATAAAGATTCTTCCAAGCGCTCGATCTGTGCTCGAGTTGGACTAGAGAAGTGACAATTAAAACGAGCAGGGGCGTAGCGATAAAGGTGCAAAATAATCCTCTGGAAAGTCCATACAAACGATCCCAAGGATTTTCTTCAAAATTGACCTGCCAAATTGCACCAAAGTTATAATCAAGAAAGAAAAACACAGCCACAATAAATCCTGCTAATAATACCAACCAAGGGATTACCGTATGCTTTAATTTCATGAGCTCAGCAATAAGACTGTTGATAAAATTCCTGATCATGTGGTTTCTGAGGTAATGTCTAAAAATAGTTTTTCCAAGTCTGACTTTTGAGGACCCAGTTCATAAACATCGATTTGATTGTTAACCAATTTTTGAACTAATGCAGGTATTTCACTTTCTTTTTGCAAACTGATAAACAATCTTTCATGGTCTATTCTATCAATTTGAAACTGACTTTGAAGGAGTTGAACTGCCTTGTCAGAATTTTTCAATTTGATCAAAAGTTTGATATTAGACTTTAATAAAACATCCAAGTCATGTAAATTCCCTTCAAATACCAATTCACCCTTCTTGATGATTCCAACCTGACTGGCTACTTTTTCAATCTCCGATAGGAGGTGAGAAGAAAGCATGATCGTTTTGCCTTGTTGTTGCAGCTGAGTAAGAATTTCTCTAAATTCTTTAATACCTACGGGATCTAATCCAGTAGTGGGTTCATCTAATATTAATAAGTCTGGATCTCTGAGCAAAGCCAATGCCAAGCCTAATCTCTTTTTCATTCCGGTTGAATACTTCTTACTTGCTTTGTGGGCATTGGCTGACAGCTTTACTGTATCAAGAATTGGGTCAATCGAACTAAATGGCAATCTCAAATACCTACAGGCTATTTTAAGATTATCATAAGCACTTAAATGTCCATAAAGAGAAGGTTCTTCGATAAGCGAACCTATATTCTGCATAAGATTTTTTCGATTGCCTTTTAGGCTTTTGCCGAATATTTGGACCTCGCCCTCTTCAGGTTTTAACAGTCCGAGAATGTTTCTAAGTGTTGTGGATTTTCCTGCCCCATTTGGTCCTAGGAAACCATATATCGATCCTTTAGGTACCTTAATACTCAAGTTGTTTAGTATTCGATGCTTTTGATCGTAACTAAAGCTGAGATTATTTATTGAGATAATTGGATCGCTCATATTACGATTGAGATTTTTGATAATCATGCAAATACTTATAAATTCTTTTCATGAAATATTCATTTCTCCCACTCGTATAATTAAATGCAAAGCTTGCTTTATAAGCTGGAATGTAAGCTACGTGAGTTCCCCAAAATCCGCTATGGACATATGACTTAACACCAAATACATTATAACTATATAGCCCATAATGATAATGTTTTGCTCCCGCTTCCTTTGGATCATAGTCTGGGCCATAGCTGGGTTCGGTAAGCATTAATTGCAGGGTCTCTGTTTTATCAAAAACTTGATGATTAAATAAGGCATAATAAAACTTAGCGATATCTTTTGAAGTGCCAACTAAACCTCCACCGCCATAAAGATCAATTGAATTGTCCCAATCTGTTCTATCCGTTTTTCCTGTATATCTTTTCACATGTGGCAACGATCCTGCAGGCGCTTCTTCGATACTTTGAAGAAAAAGATTTTCTATACCTAATTTCTCATAATCTAAAATGCTTCTTAAAGCCTCTCCTAAATTTGATTCATTCAGGATTTCAAGAATTTCGCCCAATAAAATATACCCTGTATCTGAATAGTGATATACCTCACCAGGATAACCTTGTTTAGGACCCCAATTCATAGCGCCTTGTAACTGCTCTGTTCGCGACCATCTTTTTTTGGGGTTCTTAGTTGCAATGTTTGCATACGTTTGATTACCCATGGCATAATCAAAAAGTCCACTGGTGTGATTCAAACAATGTTTAATTAAAATCTTGTCAGGTTCATAGCCTCCTGTTTTTAGAATAGCGATATGTTCTTCTGAGATGTATTGACTGATAGGATCATCAATTGAAAGCTTAGCTTGCTCATGAAATTTTAGAATGGCCGCAGCAACGAAGGTCTTTGTGACACTTGCAATTCTATAGGCTTGTTCAGGACTAAGGACAGTTACGGAATCTATTTGGTCAGAACCTGCTGCACCAGACCATGATATTCCATAGTCGGGCGACTCTACATGAAGACTTACACCTGGGATATTGGTTTTTTCTAACATTGCATCCA
>CALGNN010000154.1 GCA_937961455.1 uncultured Saprospiraceae bacterium | reverse complement strand
GTATTGCATTGTACCGCTTGGCAAGTTTGCAGTTTGATGTGCTACAGCAATACTTTGACCTATTCGTTTTTGATCCGTATAATCAGATGAGCTTTTTTGGCAATTCTTTATTCGATCAATGCACCTTCACACTGATCCTATTTTGGGCTACGCTATATTTCCATAAAAATTATTCATTTGATTGGATCAACAAATTAGATGACAAAAAGAAATACGCTTTTGCAGTTGCCAATTATGGAATGATAAGTTCCAGTTTATTATTTGGAACACTGTTTATAAAAAACTTAATCTTACAATCTGGGATTTATTTTGATTTTGAGAATATTTTCAATCTTAATAAATACAGTTTTATCGCCTTGGGTGAAATTGTGCTGCTCTTATTAAGCTTATTTATTTTTACGCATAAATTAGCTTCTTTAAATCTCAAGTCACAATTGAGCAGCAGGGATCGATTTTTGAGTTTGCTCGTTTCAGGCGTTGGGATTCCATTTATTTTTTGGCTTTGTACTCCTGCGATCCCTCTAACACAATTCTTTCTTGCCGCATTCATTTATATCATACTTTTAGATGTCTTCATCGAAAATAATCAACCCAACGTAACTTGGCTCATAACTTGGTTAACTGTAATCGCTGCTTTGTCTTCTTCATTAATGTATACCTACAATAATTCTAAAGAATTACAGAATAGAAAAAATATTGCTGGTGCTATTTATCAAGAATGGTTGCAAGTCGATAAAGAAAAGAAACAAAGTTTTCAAGAGCGCATTGATAGTTACAGTGGCGAGAAAGGAATGCCTAAGCAAATAGATGGTGTTTATGATATCGCGATCTACGAGAATGAAGAACGGATGTATAGTCAAGGAGCCTTATTTCCTGCCAATCTTAGCAAGGAGGTGCTACCAGCAAAGAATGCATTCTTATTCGAAGAAAATAAAAATAATGGGACTTTATTTTTTAGAGGAGCACAAGATGAATTAATCCTTGTTGGAAAAAAACAAACCAGTCTTATAAAGCCCGTTTCACTATTTTCCTATCTATTCAGTCTCATGGGAATCTTGATTCTAATATTTTCTTTGACGAATGGATCTTATGATTTTCTACCAGAGGAATTTAGACTTTCGCTTTATAAAAAACCGAGCTTAAAAAACAAGATTCAACTCTCCGTTATTTTACTGATCATCTTTTCCTTTTTTATTATTGGACTGGTCACTATCATTTACATTAAAAACTCCTATCAAGAGAGTGATGTTAAAAGAACCCAAGAAAAAACCTATGCCGTTCTTGCTGATCTGCATGAAAAAATTGGCTTCATTGAATACGAGGATATTGCCAACAATATTCTAACGCAGGAATTGGAAAGCATGAGTCAAATCCACCAGAGCTCATTAAACCTATACAATACTGCTGGGCATTTAATAAAAAGCACTTCTTCCATAGAGCCTGAAAATAGAATCCCTACCCTTGCGCTCCATTTACTTAAAAATGATCCAGGAAGAATCATCAGTCTTAAAGAACAAAGTAGCACTAAGATCGGACCCTCGTCTTACTTGCCCATCTTAGGAAGGTCAAAGAAATTGATGGCGTATTTATCTGTGGATTCCAATAGAGGCAAAGCAAGTCTAAATGGAAAGGTTTCAGGCTTCATGGGCACCTTATTAAATGCCTATGTATTTCTCTTTTTGATAGCTGGTGCCTTAGCCATTACCGTTGCAGATTCTATAACGAAACCTCTTGGTGTCTTAGGTGAAAAATTGAAGAAGATAAAATTGGGTAGAAGAAACGAAGCGCTTAATTGGAATAATGAAGATGAAATAGGCACACTCATCAGGGACTATAATTTGATGATTGAACAGTTGGCGGATAGTGCCCAAATGCTAGCCATGACCGAACGTGATTCTGCCTGGAGAGAAATGGCAAAGCAGGTCGCACATGAAATTAAAAATCCATTGACGCCTATGAAACTAAGTATTCAGCATTTACAAATGGCGACAAAAAGAGACCCGCAAAATGCAGAAGCCATCATCCAAAGAATTTCTTCCACGCTCATAGAGCAGATTGATAATCTTTCATCTATTGCATCTGAGTTTTCCAATTTTGCCAAAATGCCTAAGGCTTCGAATGAAAAAATTATTTTAAATGAAGTAGTTTCTTCAGCTCACGACTTATTCAGAAAGAGAGAAGATATGGACATCAATCTATATGTTCCAATGGATGAGATATTTGTATTTGCCGATAGAAATCATCTGATGCGCGTCTTAACTAATTTATTGAAAAATGCTACACAGGCTATCCCGGAAGATCGCAAAGGAGTGATTACCATATCAGTAAAACTTAAAAATAATTATGCACAAATATCAGTAAAAGACAATGGTATCGGTATACCGGATGATATGAAAGAGCGTGTGTTCTATCCCAATTTTACCACCAAAAATTCTGGCACTGGTTTAGGTTTGGCCATCAGTTCTAATCTTGTTGAAAGTTTTAATGGGAATATATTCTTCGAAACTGAAATAGGCAAAGGGACCGAGTTTTTCGTCGAAATCCCTTTGCTTCAAAAAACAGCTTCTGAGGAGGATCAATTGGCGAGGGTTAGTCTGTAATAATCACCTTAAGCAAATTCCCAATTCATTGGCGTTCTTAATTTTTTGGCCTTCTTTGTCTTATCGTATAAATCCTGAAGTGCATCTTCAATATTTTCAAAATGAAACCGATATCCTAATTGCAAAAGTCTTTCTGGAAAAACCCATCTGCTCTTCAAAATCAATTCCGGCTCTGTTCTAAGAAAAAAGGCACCTATTTTCAAACTCCAAGCGGGCAAAGGAAAAGCGAATGGAACTTGTAGTACTTTTCTAAAGCACTCCATAAATTGTTTATCCTTAACGGCATTAGGAGCTGCAGCATTCAGTACACCCCTTACTTCTTTGTTTTGTATGACAAATTCAATAATTCCAGCAAAGTCTTTTTCGTGAAGCCAACTTACCATTTGATTACCCGTGCCATGCCTCCCTCCTATCATCATTTTAACATGATTTTTATAAATGGTAAATACATCTCCTTGAGCACCTAAAGCTATTGCAGTTCTTAGAGCAACTTTTCTGGTGGCAGGCAAAGATTCATCAAAAAAACAAGCTTCCCATTTCTTTGCGACGTCTACAGAAAAGCCTTTACCAATAATTCCATGAGCTTCCGTATTCGGCCTCAGTGTTTCATGACGATAAATGGTTGCAGTAGAAGAATTGATCCACACTTCTGGAGGCTTATTCAACATTTTAATGGCTTTCTGTAATATAGCTGTACTTTGTAATCTACTATTATAGATCTCTTCTTTGTGCTGTTTTGTATACCTACAATTCACAGATCTTCCAGCAAGATTGATAAGCACATCGGCATTCTCAAGTTTCTTGTACCACGGGAAAAGTTCATCAGTATTCCACTTAACATACGCTACATCCTCAGTATCTACATGATGTGATCTACTTAAAACCAAATATTGATATTTTTCACATCCCAAATGTTGGATAAGACTTTTACCTAGAAAGCCGCTTCCTCCTGCTATTATAATTTTCTTCTTTTTCATAAGGCTATATTTTTTTCTACTTTATTTTCTTGCATTATTGGATTAACAGGAACTGCTTGTTGGCTTTCTAATAAGCCTTCCTTTTTCTGCTTCATATTTTTCCTTCTCATGTAAAAGAGAATGATAATATTAAACATGTGTAAAATCCCTACACCAATCATTACAGCACCAAGGTGACTACTTAGTTTTTCTATCATCGTAACCCAATCTTTGACACCCCATACGCGTAGAAAAGCCAATACATAACCGATATTAATTAAATAATATCCTACAAGTAATAATCGATTGATGGCTTCAACAAGCTCCACATCTCCATTGAAAATATCATACAGAAACACCTTCCCATTTTTAAATAAAGTATTACCAACAAGGATCAAAAGAACTAAGGTGAGACTTATGTAAATGCTGTAATAAATCAGTACAAAATTCATGTTTTTATATTTTTTGTTTTTTCAATAATTTTTGAAATATCATTTCAAAAAAATTTATTTAAATAATTTCATCATCGTTTTGAAAAACCACCCTTTTTCAGATTTAATAAACTGCGAGAGTACCCTGTCAGACTGATTGGCAAAATCACTCAGTGCAGCAGTCATTTTGTTTAATTCTTCTAACTGCTCCTTTGAAACATTGGCATCTTTTACATCCCCTACTTCACTTAACATATCTATAATAGGCTCAATCTCTCGTCTCCTTCTCTCCTTTGCAACTTGAGTAGCCAATTTTAGAACATCTTTTTCTGTTCTGTAGAACTTCTTTCGCTCTCCTGGTTCAAATTCCTTGAATACGATTCCCCAATCTTGAAGACTCTTTAATCCCATACTTACATTCCCTCTAGAAATACCCAACTGCCCCATAATATCATCGGTTGTCAAGGCTTTTGGAGACACCATCAACAATGCATGAATCTGCGCTTCAGTTCTACTTATACCCCAGCTAGAACCCAAGGTTCCCCATGCATCTATAAATCTTTTTCTTGCTTCTCCGTAATTCATAGTCCAAATATAATATAAATATTTTGTATTTTCAATAATTATTGAAATTTAAAAAATAATTAAAACATCCTTGTTAATGAAAGCCTTTAAGTAACTTGAATTTATGAACCACTATCAAATCATTGATCAATTTTATACAGCTTTCCGCAATGGTGCTATTGATAGCATGCTTGCTTGTTATCATGAGCAAGTCCAATTCGAAGATCCTGCCTTTGGCAAATTGAATGCTGAACAAGCTAGAGCTATGTGGACCATGCTACTTCAAAGGGGCAAGGGGAATGTAAAAGTTGAACATTTTAATATTGTAACTGAAGATGATACAGGATCTGCGGAATGGATTGCGCGCTACCCTTTTGGTAAAAATCAAAGACCCGTAGTTAATCATATTAAAGCTCAGTTCAAATTTGAAAATCAGAAGATTATTAATCATCATGATCATTTTGATATTTGGAAATGGTCATCGCAGGCACTTGGATTACCTGGTAAACTATTTGGATGGACCCCATTCATGAAAAAGCAAATACAAAAACAATCATTACACCTCCTTCAGGATTTTCAGCATAGAGTTTAATCTCATTAAGCTAAAAGTTCTTATGTCATTTATGAATAAATACGAATTCATGTGAAAAATGATAGCGGCTATTCTAAACATAAGAAGATAAACATGGTTATATTTATACTTTATTTATCATCATTATGAGCGATGCTTTATTTTATACTTTAGTCACACTGGCAGCAGTAGCTGGCATGGAATTTATGGCTTGGTTTGCACATAAGTACATTATGCATGGGTTCCTTTGGAGCTGGCACGAAGATCACCATAAACCACATCTAAAGGATGGATTCTTTGAAAAAAATGACTTGTTTTTTCTAGTCTTTGCCATTCCATCTATGTCTTGTTATATAGCTGGAGCTGTTACACCTTATCTTTGGTTATTATTTGTAGGAATTGGTATCTCCATTTATGGAGCTATTTATTTTCTCATTCATGATGTATACATTCATCAAAGGTTTAGGTGGTTTAAGCAATTAGACGGTAAGTATTCAAGAGCTATTTTGAGAGCTCACGGAATGCACCATTCAGTTCAGACCAAACATGATTGCGAGTCATTCGGACTTCTTGTAGTAAATCCAAAATTTTTCAAGAAAAGATCTGAATGGAAAAAAACTAAAGTAGAAAAACTGAATAAGATCTACAAAGACTAATATTCGATAGGCAAAATCTCTTAATGAAGCATTTTATAAAAAAAAGCTATCCCTATTTTCCCATTTTTGGATTGATTGCCTATGTCATTTTCTTTTTCATTGCGAGTTATCAATACCCTGAAAATCCACTAAACCAAGCAGCAGTTCAAGGATACAGTTTTTTCCATCACTTTCTCTGTGATTTAATGTATGCCATCACCCCAGAAGGATTAGTAAACACCGCAAGGCCCATTGCAATTATGGGGCACTTTTTACTGAGTTTTGCGATGATTTCTTTTTTCTACATTCTACCTGAAATCTTTTCTTATACAAATATCAACACCTGGATTACTAGATTTTTTGGCATTATAAGCATGATGGCTTTTGCATTCCTATTTACGGATTATCATGATAGAATTGTCACGATAGTTGGAGCAGTTGGGACCGTAAGTGTATTTGCCTTTTTGTTAGAAATTAAAAATTACTCTGGTAAAGGGTTTCGCATACTGACCTACGTTTGTCTAATCTTAAGCTTCACCGTCTTCATAGGATATGAAACAAAAGTTGGAATCTATTATTTACCGCTGTTGCAAAAAGTCACTTTCATCATAGATGGATGGTGGGTAATATGGGTAAGCTTATTAGTCGCTGAGAAAAATCAAAAGTCCTTACACGTTATTTCCGAAACTGCCCACTCCTCTTTAGATACCCTTAAAAAGTCCTAAGTAGACATCGTCAAAGATTCAATCATGATCATCTAGGTTTCGCATTTTCAAAATTTGTAGAATATGCTATATTTAGTTTATGAAAAAATCATTAATATTTATCTTGCTTGTCTTTTTTGGCTGCGATTCAACTACTAATAATTATACTTCTGATAATCAAGAAGGCCTCTCATGGGATGAGCAGTGGAGCATGCTCCGCTTCGAAAAAAATCAAAACTTCAGCTACCAAGACTTTCTACAATATTGGAAAAATTCTAATAAGTATAGCATTTCAGAAAGAACTCAGAATATAGATAATCTGAGGGTCATTGGTCCAAGTAATCAAGGAGGAAGGGCAAGAGCTTTTCTCATTGATTCAGATAACCAAAACAGATATTTGGCCGCTGGAGTTACAGGTGGTTTATTTGAGTCTACCAACTCAGGTAGTCAATGGAATCCCATTAGCAAAATAGATGATAATCTTGGAATAAGCTGGATCGACCAAAGTCCATTTGATGCCGATATATTGTACTACAGCACGGGTGAAGCCAAAGGAAGTTCGCCATTGTATGGTGGAGTTGGTGTTTTTAAAAGTACTGATGGAGGTAATAGTTTTAATGTATTAGCTGCCACTCAAAACGAAAATTTTGCAAAAACCTGGCGTGTAGTTTGTTCAAAACTTGATCCAAATACTTTATATGTAGCTACCACTAGAGGACTGTATGTATCTGCTGATGCAGGTGTAAATTTCACCCAGATATTTGACAAGGCTGTCAGTGATATTGAATTGTGGGAAGATGGCTCAATCATGATAGGAGCAGCTACTGAAGGAGTGTTATATTCTACAGGAGAAGCTAGCAACTACAATTGGCAAAATATTACACCAAACAATACAGGATTACAATATTTCCCTAGAACCGAAATCGCATATGGTGCTTCTAATCCAGACAAGCTTTATTTAGCTTTTTCTGCTGATGATGGCAATTTATTATTCAAGACTTACAGCTCAGATGATAAAGGAAATACCTGGGAAGAAATAAGTAATCCAAGTGGAGGGTTTTTCATGAATCAGATGAGCTATTGTTTTGCTATGACAGTACACCCAACAAATTCGGATATCGTTCTTATGGGTGCAGTTCATGCGGTTTATAGTATGAATGGCGGACAAAATTGGAATAGAATTGCAGGTGTTCATGATGACCATCATCTCTTTTACTTTAAACCCAATAATACAGATGAAATCATCTCTTTATCTGATGGTGGTATCACTGAATTTACTATAAATGATGAAGATGAAATTAAAGTAAGTGGGAGTATGAATAAAGACTTCATCACAACACAATTTTATCGTGGCATGCACTTTCCTGTTAAAGAAGTTGCCATAGGTGGGACTCAAGATAATGGAACAATTGTAAAGGAAGTTGATAGCGACAGATTTGATTTTTGCGTAGGTGGTGATGGTGGATATGTTTATGTCAATCAGTCAAACCCAAAGACCATAATCGCTTCCGTCCAATATGGTGTAATGAGGAGGACAACAGACTTTAATGCAGATCAACCTTTATTATCAGGTTGGACTACCATAGCTAATAATTTAGACATGGACAATAATGGTACTATAGATGAAGGGAGCTGGTTTGTTACTCCAATAGAAATGAACCCTTATGATTCTGAAGACGTGATTTACTTTACAAGAGAACGTCCATGGCTTTCTAGAGATAGAGGAGATAATTTTCAACCCTTGTTAAATCCATTAGATCCTTTTCAAGGAAGTCTTTGGACTTCAGCCATTACGCGTAAAGACGGTACACAAAAAGCGGTATTTGCCGGACTAGGTGGACTCATATATCGAATGAACGATTTTCGAAATGATGATCCTGGTGACGAAATAAATATGAATTTTTCAAAACCCTCAGAATTAATATATGCCAATTTTACTTCTCTCAAATTTCACCCTGATGATCCTGATGAATTATATGTAGGAATATCTAGCTACGCAGATTATCCAAAATTATGGAAAATCAAAAATGTTCACAGTTCGAATCCCCAATGGGAAGCATTTGAAAAAGAGCCTCCCTTCCCTATTAATGATTTTGAAATTCATAAAGATGATAAAAACGCTATCATAATTGCAACTGATTTTGGTGCCTTTAGTTACAGCTCACAAAATCCAGAATGGGAAAGAGTTTCAGATTTCCCTATCGTCCCAATCTTAGATCTCTCCTATAGAATGTCAGATGATCAATTATTTTTTTATACCCACGGTAGAGGAATTTGGCAAGCGACATTTAAAGAGGGCACAACTACAAACACCAGTACCCCAGCCTGGGAAACAAATATCTATCCTAATCCAGCGCAGGATAAATTATACTTAGATTTATCAGGAAAGCAAAACGCTAATTTTGAAATCATCAATTTGTATGGACAAAATGTTTTAAAGGGACAGCTTCAAAATCAAGCATATATTAACACGTCCCAGTTAGCTGTAGGAAATTATTTTATTCGCCTTACAAATTTAGACTTAGGGACAACGGTTCATAGATTTCAAATCATTCGCTAATTATGAAAAGAAGAAATTTTCTTGAAACATCGAGTCTCTTAGCAGGAGGCACTTTGCTTTCGTTTTCAAATTGCAATATGAAGGAATCCCCCAAATATAAAATGGGATATCAATTGTATTCCATTAGAGATGAAATGGCAAAGGATCCCATTGCCACACTGAAGGCCTTAAAAAATATGGGCTACGAAGATTTTGAGACATATGGATATGAGACGGAAAAAGATCAATTCTATGGATATAATTCGTCGGACTTTAAAAGCATTCTTGATGATATGGAGCTAAGCTGCTCTAGTGGGCATTTTGGGTTTTCGCCTTTCCTATTGCAATCCAAAGATGCACTCGATAAATTTGTAGATGCTTGCATCATTGGCGCAAAGGCACTTAATATGTCTTACATCACTTGGCCTTGGTTGGCTCCTGAATTAAGGACCATGGATAATTACAAAATCATGGCGGAAAAATTAAATATAATAGGAGAACAAGTAAATGCAGCTGGTTTAGCTTTTGCCTACCACAATCACGGCTTTGAGTTTGAAGATCATAATGGTGAAAATGGATTTGATATTATTCTAAATGATACTGATGCGGACTTAGTCAAATTACAAATTGATATGTATTGGGTCATGCACTCCTCTAGCTTTACTCCTATGGACTTAATCAATAAACAGCCTAAGCGTTTTGTCATGTGGCACATCAAAGACATGGATAAGGTTTCTAGAGATTATACTGAATTAGGAAATGGATCCATTGATTATTTAACACTACTTCCCGACCCAGAAGTCTCAGGACTTGAATACTACTTTTTAGAACAAGGTGGCAACTTTGCCCACAGCTCCGTCCAAAGTGCAGCAGATAGCGCTAAATACTTCAAGGAGCATCTACAACAATTTTTATAAATTTTAAAGAGACTAATTCTGATAAATCATTCTTATTCTTCAAGCCATTTTATAACACCAAATTGTCCTTATTTAAGAAGGATTAACAGCGCTTAAAAAGTAAATTATCACAATAGAGCTTTACGACTTTGAAGATAGACGTTTTCTTATTCGACTCAAAGATTCAGGCTTAACTCCTAGGTAACTAGCTAATTGATATTGCGGTACTCTATCCAATAAATAAGATCTATTTTCTAACAAATCCAAGTATCGCTGCTCTGGCGTCCAAGAAAGAAAATTGGCAAATTTCTCTTGATAGATCATTAAATTCTTCTCTGTTGTTTGACGACACATTCGTTCAAACCGCGGAAATTGTTTGTAAATTTCTTGTTCTTTTTCAAAAGAGACAACACTGATCCTAGAATCTTCCAAACATTCTAAACTAAATTTTGAGGCTTGCGGATCTGCTGATGAAGAGACAGAGAAAACAGCTTCATTTTCTGCATAAAATTCTATCGTTAATTATTCAGCATCAACAGTTTTAAACTTTCGCACTAAGCCCTCAAAAACAAAGAAAGATGTACTTGGAATGGCTCCTTCCCTAAGTAATATTGTACCCTTTTTGAATTCTTTTATAGAATTCAATTTTGCTATCTCTTCTTGCTCT
>CALGNN010000153.1 GCA_937961455.1 uncultured Saprospiraceae bacterium | reverse complement strand
TACGATTCCTCTTCCAGTAGTTGACAACTTCTTCAATTACAATGGGACGGACTTTGATCAACTTTTTCCTATTCCACATCAAATTTACAACGCCGCAGTCTTGACGGATGACAACTACACCTATTTATATGGTGGAGAGACAATTGATAGGATTGAAATTCAAACGGCTAAAAGATACGATCCAGTGACAGAGATTTGGGATGAGCCATTTACCTTTCCTTATCCAATTAGTTTTGACACACCTTCATTTAGCCATGGTGGATATAATTACTTCTTGTTAAAAAATGGTGATCTTTTAAGACATGATCCGGAAATTAACTTTTGGGTAGAATTGCAATCATTTCCTGAAGCTGATAAAATTGCAGTAGATGGTATTTCGGTTGTAGTTGGAGATGATGTTTATATTGGTGTTTTTGAAAGCAATAAAAAGCTATGGGAATATAGTATTGAGGAAGATGTGTGGAAACCTAAGGTTTCATTTCCAGGCACTTTTTTAGAGACCAATGTTGCTTATTGGTCGCATAATGATAAAGTATATTTAATAAGGACCCGACTTGAAGAAAGCGCAGGCATGCAAGTATGGCAGTTTAGCCCAAATGAGTTTTGATTTATGAAGAATTTATATTGTAGTTTATTGTTGATTTTTTTAAGTCTGAATGCATTTGGTCAAAGGTCGATAGTCATTGGTGAATCCGATGGAGGCACAGGTCCTTACAATATTAAAGTGACTAGTTTAGATCTTAATAATAACGAACCACTTGTCGGAGTCAATATTTTAATAGACGAGACACAAGAAGGTTTTGCCAGTGACGTTGATGGAGTTATAGAGATGCAATTAAATAAAGGGAGCTACACGCTTTTCATTACTTACATTGGCTATAAGAGTATAGAATATAATGTGCGTGTATTGAATGATGGGAAGTTCAAGGTTTTCATGGAAGACTTTTCGCAGCAAATTGAAGAAATCGTAGTCAGTTCGAGAGCATCAGATTACAACGTTAAAAATACAGAAATCGGGAAACAGGTCTTAACTGTTGAAACGATTGAAGGTCTTCCTCCATTCGTTGGAGAAGTTGATATATTAAAATCAATCACCTTGTTACCTGGTGTAACTACTGTAGGAGAAGCCTCTTCTGGATTCAATATTAGAGGATCTAGTGCTGATCAAAATTTGATATTACTAGGAGGCGCTCCATTATACAATCCCTCTCATTTATTTGGATTCTTTTCAGCTTTCAATACGGATCTCATTCAAGATGTAAGCATTTACAAAGGAGGAATACCTGCAAAATATGGTGGAAGAGCTGCTTCAATTTTAGACCTAAGATTCAAGAGTGGTGATGATAATAATTGGAATGGTTCTGCTTCAGTAGGTTTGATCAGTTCGAAAGTTTCTGCTGGAGGGCCTATCATCAAAAACAAACTTAGCCTTTTAGTTGGTGCTAGAAGTTCTTATTCCAACTATTTATTAAACGCAATTAACGATGCCAACATAAGTAATAGTAGTGCACAGTTTTATGATGCAAACGCCATCCTTGATTATCAAATTGGAGATAATTCAAACTTGAGATATAGCTTCTATAGAAGTGCTGACAATTTTGCTTTTGCTAGTGATACAAGTTTCTTTTGGAGTAATCAAAATCATGTCTTAGCCTATAATAAAGCATTTGGTGAAAAGTTTTTTCTTGATCTTGACTTAGTCCAAGCTCAGTACAAATTTTCCATCATCAATAATGGCCCTTTTAATAGCTTCAATTTAGATTCAGAAATTTTAGATCGAAATGCAAACATTGGGTTCAGATATATTCCATTTGAAAACCAAGAATTTTCTTTTGGTGCCAACGCAAAACTACTTACCCTTGACCCAGGAAATTTCTACAAAAAGAATGATGACTCATTCATAGATCCTATAAAGATTGAAAATGAAAATGGACAAGAAGGTGCAGCCTATTTTCAACATGATATGGAGATTGGAGAATGGCTAGGACTTTCCTATGGTATTCGATACAGCATATTTAGATTGATCGGAGCTAATTCTGTCGCTAATTACGATCCACTATTTGCAAGAAATGAAGAAAACATCATAGGCTTCACAGAATATGGTCCTGGAGATTTGATTCAAGAATATTCAGGCTGGGAACCTCGTGCATCTATCAGAATTTCTTTGGGTAAGACGGCCTCTTTTAAAATGGGCTACAATAAAATGTACCAATACATTCATCTTGTGTCAAATACTACGACCATTGCTCCTACTGATATATGGAAGTTGTCTGACAACTTTGTAAAGCCTCAGGAGGTCGATCAATATTCTGTGGGACTCTTCAAAAATTTCTTTGATAATAAGTATGAGAGTTCTGTGGAAGCTTACTACAAGGACCTCAGAAATATTTTAGATTATAAAGATGGTGCAGACCTTATTCTTAATCAAAATATTGAATCCGCATTGTTAAGTGGGAATGGTATTGCTTATGGATTGGAGTTTTATCTAAAGAAAAATACAGGTGATATGACGGGCTGGTTGAGTTATACCTATTCAAGATCAGAGCGACAAGTCATTGGATCCTTTCCGGAAGAAATTATCAATAACGGTGCATGGTATCCTGCCAACTATGATAAGCCGCATAGTTTAAACGCTGTAATGGAATATAAATTCAATTCCAATGTGAAAGCCTCAGGAATCTTTACCTATAGCACAGGGCGACCTATAACCTACCCTGAAGCGAAATTCATTTATGGTAATAGTAATATCGCATTTTATGAAACCAGAAATGGGTTTAGGGTACCTGACTATCATCGATTGGATTTGAGTTTGACATTTGCTATGAATGGTCAGAGGAAAATATTCAAGGGAGATTGGGTTGTCAGCATATACAATGTTTATGGTAGAAAAAACACCTTCTCAGTATTTTTCAATGATTTAGTTGGAGAACCACCTCAGGCTTATAGACTTTCAGTATTAGGGATTCCATTTCCTTCGTTGAGTTACAATTTCTCATTCTAGCCTTCATCATTATTAGGGATTTTTGTAATTTCCTTAATTGATTGTGAAAACAACATTGAATCAAGACAGCTGATTTAGTCTGGTAGTTCAATATGTAAACCCGAAATGTGAAAATAAAACTCCTTTTAAAGGCCTTACTTGTGCTCTTTATATGTAATAGTATGTGGGCTCAAAATCAGAAAGAGCTTGTTTTAGACTCTTTAGAAAACATCCTTGATACTATTCAAAATCCATATAAAAAATTCCCTGTCCTAAATCAACTTTCATGGCATGCGACTCAAGGAGATCGAAAACGTGCTCGGCGATATGTAGCAATTTTTGATTCGTTGGCTCATGCCTTAGAAGAAGATTATTATATCGGGAGAGCTATGATCTTAAGAGGATCAATTGACTTTCAAGAACAAGACAACACAAAAGCCATGGAGGAGTTTTTGAATGCCTTAGAGATTTTTGAAAATCGAAAAGATACTGCATGGATTGCTTCGTTAAATAATAATATTGCAGCCGTATTATGGCAACAAAAGGATACCCTTAACTCTTTAGCCCGATCCAAAAAAGCATTATACTTTTATGAATTTAAAAGAGAGGGACGAAATGGCATGCAAAGACTTGCCTTTGGCTATAATAATCTAGGTAGCATTTATAAAGAGGTGGAACAATTTGATTCAGCAAAACAATATATGGAATTGGCATATGAAACAAGCCTTAATTTAAAGGATAAGTCAAATCTTGGATTGGTCTGTTTTCATCTTGGGCAACTAGAATACGATCAAAAAAATTATCAAAAATCTCTTGATTACTTAAAGGAAGGAATTCCTTTTATTTCTCCAACTAGATATATCAGCACACTTTCAGATGCAAAGCTTTTACAAGCTTTAAATCAATTAGAATTACAAAAACTGAGTCAAGCAAAACAAACCTTAATTAGTGTAGAAGAAATCATCGAAGAAAACAATCTTAAGATAAATACACTAGCACTCTATGATACTTGGGCATTGTATTATCAAAAAGTTGGTGATTTTAAAAACGCCTCTTTATATCAAGAAAAATATTTGGAAAAATTCAAGGAAGATACAGATAACGAAAAAGATAAGAATACTAAAGAGCTTTTAACCAAATATGAAACCGAGAAGAAAGAGCTTGCCATTCAACAATTAGAATTGAAGGAAGAATTGAGCCAAACAAATATTAAAAATCAGAGAACGATCATTGGGGGATTAATTGGTGGTCTTGCAATTTTGGGATTTTTACTCTTTAAGATTTTTGGTCAAAATCGTAAAATAAGTGAGCAAAATACATTGATCTCAACTGCATTAAGCGAAAAAGAATTACTCTTGAAAGAGATTCATCATCGTGTAAAAAATAATTTGCAAGTTATATCTTCCCTACTTGGAATTCAGTCAAGACAGATTGAGGATAAAAAGGCTAAAGATGCGATACTCGAAGGGAGGACAAGAGTTCAATCTATGTCTCTAATTCATCAAGATCTTTACAAAGATGATAATATCAGTGGCATTTACATGCCCAATTATATTCCTAAACTGTGCGACAACTTATTAAACACTTATAATATTTCTGAAGGTAGCATCAAAATGCAATATCAAATTGATCCAATTAAATTAGATGTAGACACTGTTATTCCTCTTGGTCTCATCATCAATGAATTGATGAGCAATGCATTAAAATATGCCTTTCCTAATAATCAAAATGGACTTATCGAAGTAAACATGAAAGAAGATGAAGACAGCTTAACTTTAGAGATCAGTGATAATGGGATTGGACTTGATGAAGAACAATTACAAGCAAAATCAGATTCATTTGGTCATTCTCTAATTCGTGCTTTTAAAAACAAATTGAAAGCAGAAGTGCGTGTTGATGGTACAGATGGGACAAGTATACAAGTAGAAATAAAAGAATTTAAGAAAGTCAATTGAGCAAGGCAGAAGACATACAAATCCTGATTGTTGAAGATCAACCGATCATTGCTGAGGATATTCAATCTCTCTTAAGTACGCATGGATACAAGAATTTGTCGGTGGCTTATGATTATCAAACTGCTTCTGATATCCTTCATATCCGAAAACCAAATTTTGCAATCCTAGATATCAACTTGGGAGCTGGTCCTTCTGGACTTGATCTTGCAGAATTGATACATGAAAAATATAACATACCTTATATCTTTTTAAGTTCTTATGACGATGATAATACACTTGCTAAAGCGCAAGAATATGGTCCATATGGTTATTTGGTAAAACCATTTCAAGATCGTAGCCTTTTGACAACCATTAAAATAGCGCTCTCAAGTTTTCAAAAAGCAAAGGAATCTACATTATTAGATCGAAAAAAAATAGAAGAAAAAGCGGTTGATAAAATTACAGATCAAGAATACAAGATCATTGAACAGTTAGCCAATGGTCTCAGTTACAAACAAATCGCTGAAGCTAATTTTACGAGTATCAATACCGTGAAGTTTCACACAAAGAATATCTACTCCAAGCTCAACATTTCTGGCAGAGCATCTGTGGTTCAATTCCTTTAATAAGAGATTGTTCAATAAAGTTTATTATTCATCATCCATCTGAGTTAAAGACTTTTAGTAAAGCCTTTACATCTTTTACATACAATTATTTCTTTCAAAGCAATGAGATTCATTGATACTTGATTAAATGAATTTCTCGAAAACCTACCCATTTGTGTGGGAGATCCCAGCTAGCTTTCCTTCAATTTTGAATCATGATTAGATATCTACTCAACATGCTAAATGAGTATGCAAATATCCAGCAAAACTATGTGGAGAAAGAAGAAGCTTATGTGAATGGACTAATCGAACTAGAATATGATTTACTAAAAATACATGAACTACTAGAAGAATTTAACAAACCGCAAAAAAGAGAGACTAATGAAACAAACACAAAAGATATCTAGAAGAGAAAAAGAAATTCTTCATCTCATTGCTTATGAATACACTGCCCAAGAAATGGCAAGCAAATTATTCATCAGCCTGGACACCGTAAAATCTCATAGAAAAAATCTGTTCCAAAAACTAGGCGTCAGAAATATCGCTGGAGCAGTACGCATCGCATTTGAAAAGCAATTAATTGACTTACAAACTAACGCTGCATAAGCACTATTCATAAAACTTTAAAAAAACTTAAAATGAAAATTATTCAATTACTAACTGGTATGCTTTTAATATTCTTCATGATAAATATGGGAGCATTACAAGCACAAGCACAAAGTGAAATCATCGTTAATTCTGATGGATCAAGTGACAAACCTCACTTACTTCTCACAGAGGATGACACCCAACTGAATGACGGTCCTAAAATTTGGATGAAAATAAATTCAGACCCAAATGATAATAGATGGACATTAACCGCAAGACCAAAAACAGGAGCCACTGATGGCAGTGGTTTAGTAGCTTCACCATTTGCCTTTGGATATAATGGAAGCCAAAAGTTAGCGATCTCTAGTGATGGTGAATTAAGAATCAATAGTGCTTACATGCTACCCAATGTTGATGGCGCTAATGGAACAGCTTTATTGTCAAATGGATCGGGCGTGGTTGATTGGAGGTATATTGATTATACTGAAAAGGCTTCAACCATTCCTAACCCAACTTTAGAATTACATGAAAACTCTGATGGCTCAGCTAAATTAGTATTTAGTAATAATCAGTTTGCTGACAATCGATTTTACATTTCAGGAGATCCTAGCAATACAGCTGGAGTGAATGCAAGTATGAAATTTGGATGGGGCAATGTTAATACGGGTATATTCTCAACGATTATGAATTTAGATGGCGCTACTGATAATGTGGGTATTGGCGTTTTACCAGACGCAGATTTTCGCCTTCATGTTGAAGGTCCTGATGCAGCAGCCCATTTCGGACCCAAATCAGCAAATTTTCCAGGAGTTGGATATGTAACCGTTAATCAACCAGCGAGTAATTTATCAACTGTGATCTTAAAATTACGAAATGCAGGCAGCACGAAGGTAGATTTTGGTGATGATGAATCTATATTCTATACTGAATCCACATTTAGAGATAATGTAGAAATTATCAATGGAGATTTAGATTTAAGCGGTTCAACCCAAGGATCTATTTCTGCAAATAATGGCGTATTCAGTGGAACGGTAACAGCGAGTTGTGGTGTATTAAGTTGCTCTGATATTAGATATAAGAAAAACATCACCACGATACCATCAGCATTAGACAAGTTGCAACAGATAGAAGGTGTTTACTATCATTGGGATACTGAAAATTTTGATGAGATGTCATTTAATGATGAAAGACAAG
>CALGNN010000152.1 GCA_937961455.1 uncultured Saprospiraceae bacterium | reverse complement strand
TCACCACCAGAAGCGTTATTTCTTAATAATTCTTGGGTTGAGTAAAATTTATCTTGCCCTATTAAATGAGCAATTGAAGTGGATGTTTTGTTTTGGTTAAAAATTGATCTTGAAAGATTATTTTTTGGCAATATTAATTTTGATGATTCCGCATGATTTATTGATTCATTTTGACTAGGGCTTGTTGTAGACGCAGCATTTATAGAGGTGGTATTCTCTGTGTTTACATCAAGCGCAGCCAATTGTTCTGTTTTATTTAGATCTGTATTGATTTGATTAGTTAAATACAGACTTTCGGGAATGGTAAGGTAGACTAACAAAATGATAATCCCTGCTCCAAGAAGCCAACTTAAATATCCAAGCCCCGCTTTTCTGCGCTGCTTTGTCTGGATGGCTCCCCAAAGTTCTTCTTTATCCAATTTCACCTCATAGTTGGATAAGTCCCTCAATAAATTTTTGTCAAGTTCATTCATGCTAATGATTCTTGTTGATTTAATAATGCAATTCTTTGTCTAAGAATGGCTTTCGCCCTAGTAAGATTAGACCTTGAAGAAACCTCTTTAATGCCAAGCATCGCAGCAATTTCTTTATGGCTATAACCTTCGACTTCATACAGATTAAAAACTTGTCTGTAGCCGTCAGGCAGTTCACGAATTATTTCAAATAAATCAGAGGCATTCAGCTCTGACTCAGAAGAAGGTGCAACAATTGGGTTATTGAAATACTCAGTAAATGAATTCCTAAGTTTTCGTTTATCTATGGCTTTGAGTGCAGTATTTATTACAATCTTTCCCATCCATGATTTTATGGCTCCTTTTACCGGGTCAAAATTTCTTATGGACTTAAATATTTTAATAAAACTATCTTGCAAAACGTCTTTTGCATTTTCATCATCACTCATATATCTAAGACTAATTGCATATAAATAGTCAGAGTAAAGATAGACCAAGTCCCTCTGTGCAATAGGGTCGCCTTTCTTCACTTCAGCTATTAATCCAAGCAATTCTTCTTTCTCTTTCATTAGTATGTAGTAGTTGTAGCGTTAGGAATAATTATAGAAATAAGCAAAACGCTTATTCCATGTAAATTCCTCCATCTATATTCTCAATGGCGCTATTAAATCTAATATCGAATAAATCAGTTTGATTTGATTCAACATTAAAATCACTATCTCTTAAATCAGTTGTATTTTGTTTTGTAGTAAATTTATATCCTGAAGGCAGGGTAGCTTCCAACCTGATAGGCCTTAGTTCAGATACTAGAAGCGTATAAATTCCATTTGTCGCATTGGTCGTAGCAGAACCAAGAATGTTATTATTTTCATCGAAGTAATCTATTTTGATACCTCCTATGATATTTTCAAACGGAGATCTCTCTCCATCCTGATCTTCATCAATCCAAAAGACTCCGCCTACATTTCTGCGTATATCTTCTATACGAACTCTAAAGCTCGCTTCGATTAAATTGCCATTTCCATCCATTCCACTTACGGATCCTTCCCAATAACCACCTATGAACTCTTCAATTTCGAGGATGGTCAAATTTAATTCATTACAAGAAGCTCCATCACAAGTATAATTTTGAGCTATACCAGAGTTCACAGTTTTTAAATTGAAATTAACCAATGAATTATTTCCTACTCCAATATCTTCTCGAATCGTAAAATCAACTTGTTCATCTCCCCAAGCGCCTGAAAAACTCATCTCATCTTTCGTTCTATTCCAAATGGCTGAAAGCTTTTTAATAGATTTATTTGGAGCACCATTTACAGAATACTCAAAATAATCTCCATATAGTTTACAAATCGATACATCTGATAAATTATAATTTTGAGTTGCTGCTGGATCAATTGCAAAAATCTCAGATCGTTCTGGGCTCAAATTGTCAATCATTTGAACGGTAAGATTATCAGTTCCACAACTCAGATTCATAGTTTGGAATGAACCATTATTATCAATATTAGCGATCCAACTTAATTCGTCATTTCTTAGAAGTAAGTAGGCATCTTCAGGTACATTGCCATCACAATCTTTCACATTCCCCACTATTTCGAAAAACCCTTGTGATACATCTACTTCGATTTCTCCAATGTCCGCAGATTCTCCAAAATTACCGATGTGCTGACCTTCTACATATTCAAAACAATGGCTTAAAAAATACCCTAAATAAAGGTCTTCATTTTTAGGAACATCTATTCTTAAAAAACCTCTATTGTCCGTAAATCCTTGTGCAATAGTAACATTTTGGGCATTGGTAAGTATAACTTGATTGTCTGTTAAATAGTAATCATTACTATTTTTTAATTGCATACTAATTTCTATAGATTCTATGGGGTTGGCAACTGCAATCCAGCCTGTAATATGGGTATCGCTTACATAAGTATTGCCTGATTTTTTGGCAGTCCCTTCTTCTGTCCAAATTCCCAAATTTTCATTAAATGACCAAAGAACAATATTATCTGGTGCTGCACTAAGTGCATCAGGATAAATTGGCAAAGTAATTTGAGTAGCTGATCCGTTGGATAAAAACAATTCTTGATCAGAATCTGAATAAAGTTTAATTTTTGATACTCCCAATATCTCTAATTGAACTTCATCTCCAACTTTGTCAATTCCTTTAAAATTTCCTGGTGTAAATAGTGAAGGAAGTACTTCTTCCGGATCCAAATTATTAGAGAAAATTTTGACATTTCCACTATATGGGCTTCCATCAGATTGAATTACCGTCTGTGCAGGAATAGATATTGCTGCTCCTTGGTCATTGATAATGATATCTTTTGCTATGGCAGAATCGAAAGATTCTATTTCTTTAGTTGGTGCGATTGCGATGTGTGCATAGGCAGTGTTTCCTAACTTTGGTTTTATGAGTTTATATGATTGGCAGAATTTGTCAAGTTGTACAAAGATGATTTCACCATCAACATTCAATCTTACGTCTTTGAAACTGAAATAACCCGTTTCATCTGTATTAGCTACCAAGCCATTGATAACAACATATGCGTCTTCAATGGCAATACCTCGTTCATCCGTTACAATACCATTAACATCTGAAATATATTGAGTTTCAGGTGGATCAATATCAATATCGGTATTGCTTACATTTAGCTCTTTTCTACAGGAGCTAATGGTCACTAGCAAGGTGAGTAAAACAATGGACCTTTTAATCATAATTCCAACAATCTAGACCTATCAAAATGTATATACAACACCAATATCTGTTGAAATGCCGAAACGTTGCAGAGAAATACTATTTTTTTTAAGTTTTTTTAGTTTGAAGTATCACAGATTTTCAAATAAAATGATCGTGTTCTTCGTACCTTTAGCATAATTAAGGAATGAAAAGCTTAAAATTAATAGAATGTCCCCGGGATGCCATGCAAGGTATTCATGAGTATATACCAGCTGAAAATAAGGCTAAATACATCAACTCATTGCTAAAAGTCGGATTTGATACTATTGATTTTGGGAGTTTTGTGTCACCTAAAGCCATTCCTCAGATGCGTGATACAGCAAAAGTCTTAGATCTGCTAGATTTATCAAGTACAAAATCAAAGCTCTTAGCTATTGTAGCAAACATACGTGGAGCAAATGACGCTGCTGTATTTCCACAAATAGATTATTTAGGGTATCCCTTTTCTATTTCTGAAACTTTTCAAAAAAGAAATACCAATGCCAGTATTTCTGAATCTATAGAACGTGTAAAAGCCATACAAGATATTTGCTTGAAGAATGGTAAAAAGCTTGTTATCTATGTATCAATGGGTTTTGGTAATCCATATGGAGATCCATGGAATGTTGAAATTGCTCAGAAATGGGTAGATGAGCTAGCTGAAATGGATATAAAGATCATTTCACTTTCTGATACAATTGGGGTTTCAAACCCAGAGAGTATTTCCTATTTATTTGAAAATTTAATTCCTCCTTATCCAGATGTTGAATTCGGAGCACATCTGCATACACAAGCTCATAACTGGGAAGAAAAAATTATTGCCTCCTTTGAAAACGGCTGCTTCAGATTTGATGGAGCAATAAAAGGGTATGGCGGATGTCCTATGGCAAAGGACGAACTCACTGGCAATATGCCGATGGAACATTTGATACATTTTTTTAAAAATCGAACATCTGACTTTGATTTAGATCTAAATGCGTTTGACAATTCCTATAAAGAAAGTTCTGATATCTTTCTTTAAATCCTAATTCTTAGCTTATCATTGCGGCTTAAAATGTAACCAAATGTTAAGAAAAATTTTACCAGTCATCACACTTATTTTATCTGCTAATTTATTTGCTCAAAGCCCTACAAAAATTCTCATTGCCAATGAAGGATTCAATGATTTCAGTACGGGAGAACAAGTGGTTAAACCATCGATAGCAGTTTACGATATTGCAACTAATGAATATCAAATCCTTGAAGAAATAGAAGGGAGCAAATTTACTTCTGACATTGAAGTAGATGGAGATTTTTTCTACGTCGCTGCGGATAATAAAGTTTTAAAATATGACATTAATACGCTTCAAAGAGTATTAACCCTTGATGTAGATGGCGTGCGAAAGTTGGCTTTTTATGAAGATCAAATGATCATAACTAGAGGAGACTTTGGAGTAACATTTGATCATTATGTGCAATCTTATGATAAGAATGACTTTAGTCTTTTATATGAATTAGATCAAGTTGATGGACCTGAATTCAGCTCAGAAGATATCGTTGTAGAAAATGGCATGGCTTATATTGCTGTGAATAATGCCTTTGAATTTCCTAATTACAAAGGTTTAGTGGGCGTCCTAGATTTACAAAGTAAGACTTATGTCAAAGAACTTAGCTTAGGTGTAAATGGAGATAACCCAGATTATATGACCATCGAAAATGGTGTCCTTTATACATTAAATAATCAAGATTTTAGTACTTCTTCAGTAAGTCAAATAAACTTAACAAGTGATGAAGTGAGCACTAATGATTTATTAACCGCAGGTGGCTGTGGCTCCAGCATTTTTGCCAAAGGAAAATTTCATTACCAAGTATCCGGGGAAGACTTAATTAAAAGTTACGACTTTGATCAAAATGCTACAATTGGAAATCTCTTAGAAGGTAGATTTATATATGGATTACATTATGAACCTGTAACAAATATCTATTATGCTGGTGAAACGGATTTTGTTAGCTCTGGTAGTTTATTTTCCTTTAATGAACAGGGTGAATTATTGAATGAATTTAATGTGGGTGTCTCTCCTGGCAATATCACTTTCGTATATGAAAGCAGTTCAGATGTAAATGATCTAAAAGAAGAAACCGTAGAAGTTTCGCCAAATCCTTTTTCAGAAGGCTTTACCATTCGTTCAGAAAATTTGGATCAGATTAATCAAATCATAATTAGAGATCATCTTGGAAAAATTATAGAAGAATGGACAGGCAGCAACTTGAACACTTCTATAAATAGTGCACAATGGGTACCAGGATTATATATCTTAGAATATCGTATGTCCAATGAGACTTACAGTACTAAATTGATAAAACAATAATCATGAGAGTTAACTTAATTGGTATTCCCGTTCGAGATCAGGAAAAAGCTGTTAAGTTCTATACTGAAATTTTAGGCTTTGTAAAAAAGCATGATATCCCAATGGGTGGTGGCAATAGGTGGTTGACCGTAGTGCCAAAAGATGATCCCTCTGGAACTGAAATATCATTAGAGCCTGCTCCTAATCACTTTGAACCATCTAAGGTTTATCAAAATGCATTATTCGAAGCAAAGATTCCTTATACACAGTTTGATGTTGACAATGTGCAGGAAGAATACGACAGACTAACAAAGTTAGGTGTATCATTTACCAAAGAACCTTCTGAAGCTGGAACTGTAAAGATTGCCACATTTGATGATACTTGTGGCAACTATATTCTTTTGGTAGAAGTCCTCTAAAGGATCAGCTAAGTATATATAATAATTAGTAGATACTAAATTTATAAGTGAATCACTTCACCGTAAGCTGCTGCTGTTGCTTCCATCACTGCCTCACTCATCGTTGGATGCGGATGTATTGCCTTTAGAATTTCGTGACCTGTGGTTTCTAGCTTTCTTGCTGCAACTGCCTCTGCTATCATTTCTGTTACATTAGCTCCTATGAAATGTGCTCCAAGCAACTCTCCATATTTTGCATCATAGATGACTTTTACAAAACCCGCTTTCGTTCCTGCTGCACTTGCTTTTCCTGAAGCTGAAAATGGAAACTTACCTACTTTCAATTCATAACCCGCTTCTTTAGCTGCCTCCTCTGTATATCCTACAGATGCCACCTCAGGACTGCAATAGGTACAAGATGGTATGTTCCCATAATCTATTGGTTCTGGATGATGACCTGCAATTTTTTCAACGCAGGTTATGCCTTCAGCTGATGCAACATGTGCCAAAGCAGGACCCGCTACAACATCCCCAATTGCATAAATACCTGGGACGTTGGTTTTATAATATTCATCTACTTGAATTAATCCACGTTCTGTTTTAATACCTAAGGCTTCTAAACCAATATCTTCGGTATTAGGAGTTATGCCAACTGCAGAAAGAACTACTTCGCATTCAATAACTTCTTCTTTCGCTGTCTTACGATCCTTAATCGTGACTTTATTTATTTTACCTGAGCTATCAACTTTTTCTACTGAAGTATTGGACAATACTTTAATTCCAGCTTTCTTAAAGACCTTGGTCAACTCTTTAGAAACATCTTTATCTTCTCTTGGAACTAAGCCTTGTTCTAAAAATTCAACTACAGTTACTTCAGTACCTATCGCATTGTAGAAATAAGCAAATTCAACTCCGATTGCCCCTGCTCCTACTACCACCATGCTTTTAGGTTGCTTTGCCAAAGACATAGCTTTACGATACCCTATTATTTTTGATCCATCAACAGGAAGATTGGGTAAAGCTCTTGACCTTGCTCCTGTAGCAATAATGACATTACTCGCTTCATAAGTCTGCTTAGCACCTTTTTCATCCGTCACCTCTACTTTTTTCCCACGTTTTAAAACGCCACGACCCATGATGACATCTATTTTATTCTTTTTCATTAGAAATTGAACACCCTTACTCATTCCATCAGCCACATTCCTGCTTCGATTAATCATAGCATCAAAGTCTGCTTTTGGACTTTTAACACTGATACCATAATCCGCAGCATGATTTATGTATTCGAAAACTTGAGCACTTTTGAGCAATGCTTTAGTAGGAATGCATCCCCAATTAAGGCAAATACCACCTAATGATTCTTTTTCAATTACTGCTGTCTTTAATCCAAGTTGTGAAGCTCTTATTGCTGCAACGTATCCACCAGGACCACTTCCCAATACAATGATGTCGTATTTCATTTGATTTTATGTTTAAACCGTGCGCAAAAATAACAATGCTTCAACTAAAACAAAAGAATTGAAAATGAGTTGCTCTTAAATTTTGTTAACAAGGAATTGTTAAAGCCAATAAAAGCATGTTAAAATGGACTTTTTGTGTTAAGACAATTTTAAAAACTTTGATTATCAGCGATTTATGAATCAAATTAGCCTTAACAAACAAAACCGCTTAACCATGAAAAAATTTATTTACTCCAGCTTATTACTCCTAATATTCTCAAGTTGTGGAAGCTTTCAATTAGCGGATCATCACAATTTAGAGATGAATGAAAAACTTTTACCCTCATTACAGCCAGTTTATCACTTTTATGATGGCAATCTAGAGCAAGTGCAAACGGTGTATTACGACGAAGGATATCAGAATACTGATGTACTATTTACTAAAGTCGATCCTTATTTTGATCCTTTCTTGGAAGGATTGTTTAGAAAAGAAGTTTGGGGAGCCATTAGTAAATCAGGGACCAAAGATTTTGGATATGCCGTTCTAAGAGAAAACTATTTATCGGTAGCCAACAATAACACTTTTACGGCTTTAGGCGCAAGCTTTGCCTTCATCCCAAATTTATTAGGACTGCCTTTAAATATACAGGAAGTTGAAATTGAGTATGTTCTTGAAATTATCGATTCTAAGGATAAATTGATAGGAAGATACATTGGTAGTGGATACAGTAAAAAAGTATTTAGTCTATACAATTATGGAACAGGAGGAAATGGAAAACTACTAAAACTTTATGCATACGAAGAGGCAATGAAAAAGATCAAAGGCCAAATCACCAAGGACTATTCAAAACTCTCAGCTAACTTACTATTGGCTGGACCCATTGATTAGAAAGTTTGTAAACCTGCTATATAAATTCAAAATACCAAATGAAACCAACTATTTAGCCTAATCATTGTAACCATGGGGTAGCAAAATTATTTGCTGCCCCATTTTACTTTAGTATTCTTGTGCTCTTGCTTTTCCTTCACTAAAATCTCGTACATCTTTATAAGCAGGTGCTATAAGGCCTTCTCCTTCAGTATTGATAAATCCAATACCTTGTTTAAAATACGCACGGGCTTTACCATCTTTAAAATCCCAAGCTAGACCAAATTGCGCTGGCGTTATTTCATTTCCGTCTTTATCTACATATCCCCAAAATCCATTTTCCATATAAGTCGCGATGCCCTCAGAAAATTTATAAAGTTGTTCGAATTTTGCAGGGCTTATTACCTCACCTTGATCTGAAAGAATTCCAAATTTTCGATTTTTGGAAAAAATCCAAACATTGTCTTTGCCATAAATTAGCTGATCAAAAGATTCGTCAGTAATGACTTTTTTAGTAGAAAGATCATAGAACATTACTTTCCCATTCTCTCTTGACGAAAAAGCTTTGTCAGAATAATCTATGATACTTTTGTAATTAGCATCAAGAACCCATTCTCCTCTTTCATTTATTAATCCATATTTCCCATCTGTTTTAACCTTAGCCATTCCAAAATTAAATTCTCCTAAATAGGTATAAAAGGGTTCTACGATAAAATTGCCATCACTAGATATAAGTCCATATCGGTCTCCATATTTGACTCTAGCAATACCATCTTTAAAAGAAGAGATTTTATCAAAACTGGCTTCTAAGACCCAATCTCCTGATTTATCAATTAGACCATATTTTTGATTTTTCATTACCACTGCTAGACCCTCGGAAAAATCACCTGCATCATCAAACAATTCTGAACCTAATAGTGATCCATTTTTAGCAATAAAGGAAAAGCTTTTGTCAAAGTATTGAACCCTTGCCCATCCATCTGAAAAAGGCCAACAACCTCTAAAGCTTGCTGGAATGGCAAATTTGCCTTCACCGTCAATAAAGCCCCATTTCCCTTCCAAATTTACGGGTGCAAGTCCTGAAACAAAATTTCTCGCATCATCGAATTTTGGCTCTACAATCCAATCTCCCTGCTCATTAATATACCCCCATAAATCTTCTGGCTCTTCGTAATCTTCGAAATAAAGCTCCTCTGGAGTCATTCCTTTTTCTTTTTCGTCAACATCAAGCTGACATCCACAATAACAAAAAATTAATAGTATGCTAAGAACTCTTAGTCCATTTAATTCGTTACCCTTGTGTCTTAAATTGATCTTCATGAAATATCAAATTTTACGAAGTATAGATAATAGAATTTATATGAAATTAATCATCAAACAACATTTTTCTTTTCTCATTGTATTCACGATGATGTTTTTGAGCATTAACAGCTCAGTCCAAGCTCAGAATAATTGGGAATTGCAAAATGAAACGGCAGATATAAAACTTTATACCAGTGAGGTTCAAAACTCTTCTTTGAAGCGTATAAAAGCAGAAGCGATCATTCATGCACCATATGAGAAAGTAAAAGGGCACTTGCTTGATTTTAAGAATTATAAAAAATGGTACAGTAATACCGTAAAAAGTGAATTGTTAGAAGAAAGGGATCAAAGCAACAAATACATCTATATGTATGCAGATGCGCCCTGGCCAATTTCAGATCGGGACAATATCTCTCTAGTAAGTATTTCCTACCCAAGTGAAGATATCATCAACTTAGATTTTGAAGCAAAGGCAGATTTTCAACCTTTAGTGGAAGACGTAGTGAGAGTTTCTTATGCAAGTGGATTTTGGAAATTGAGTAAAGTTGATGAAAACACCTCAAGAATAGACTATGAGGTTCATGGTGATCCGGGCGGTTCTTTTCCAACTTGGCTCAAGAATTATTTAAATACCGATTCTCCTTTCAATACATTAAGCGGTTTAAAAGCCTTAGCAGAAGAAGGATTATAAATTCTTAACGCTTCTTATTTTTGGTTTCTATATTCTGGAGGAATTTCTGCATCCCAGTTGGTTCTGCCTAAATAGAATATAATGAATCCTACAAATAAAATCAGTAATCGAAGCAAAAGACCATAGCCTCTCCCGCGAGCATCCATCCATCTTAAAAAATCGAATTGCACTCCAACTAACATCAGTATGATAGATAGAAAGGCAAGTGTGAAGCAAATAAATCCAATAATGGTGAATAAATTTCTACTCATTTAAGTCTTTTATTTTAATTCCTTCTGGGACAAATTCTGCAACATCTCCTCCCCCTTTAATAATCTCTCTAACAATGGTAGAACTTATATGAGAATAAGCAGGTCTACTTATTAAAAAAACGGTTTCTAAACCATCTCCAATTTGTTCATTTAACTGCGAAATGGTCTTTTCATAATCAAAGTCAGAAGCATTTCTTAATCCTCTTAATAGGTAGTTAGCTCCAATCTTTTTACAATAATGTGCAGTCAGTCCCTCAAAATGATCGATATCAACTGTTGGATGATCTTTAAACACATCTTCTAGCCATTCCAATCTCTGTTCTAAGGAAAACAAATATTTCTTATTAGAGTTTACTCCAACAGCAATAATAATTTGGTCAAAAATAGGTATCGCTCTTTTCACTAAGTCTAAATGCCCTGTAGTGAATGGGTCGAATGAACCAGGAAATACTGCAATCTTTTTCAATGGTGAATTTTAATTAAAAATGCATCTAAATCGAATACTAAGTTAAGCAAAGTGACAACTACTTCTTAGCGTTATATTCAAAATATATTACATCACTTGTATTCATATCAGAGTTTAGAATAAACTGTTGACGTTTTACACCATCATCCACAATAACTGCCACAGTGTTAGGCGGAGAAGCACCAAGATTGTGCGCGTAAAGTAATAAGTAATTTGGTGCTTTTTCATTAGGATCCAAGACTACGTCTAAATGATGTTCTGCATTGTTTATTACAAATCTTTCAAGAATCCAATTCCCGTTATAATTAAGAGAGATGATATCTCCATCATTCCTTTTATGATCATAGACTGTAATCCTTAAAAATGTAGA
Source organism: uncultured Saprospiraceae bacterium (assembly GCA_937961455.1). GTDB lineage: Bacteria > Bacteroidota > Bacteroidia > Chitinophagales > Saprospiraceae > CALGNN01. The sequence continues at coordinate 6,805 of CALGNN010000152.1, read as the reverse complement.
ATCCACGGTTATGACCTTTCCTTCTTTAACATCGCGGTCTTTGATCTTTTTGACCTTAGTTAAATCCTTATCCCACTTTAATTCTACAGGTCCTTTTTTAGATTGTTGAAAATTGACATTGACTGTAGTAGCTTCTTCCATCATAAATTCTTCAGGTGCAACTTTTCTTAATTTAATTTTACCTGGTGTGCATGCTACATCAGTGATATGGCCTTGCCCATTCCATGTACCTTCCAAGTAAAAATGCTCTGAAGTTCTATAAAAGTCAAGCACTGCGGTTTTTAAGCAGGCCTCAAGATGCCTCATCTCTCTGTGTGTATTGATGTAATTATCAACTGAAATATCTTTGTATTGTAATTTTTGCCCATCCCAAATTCCATCAAAGGACTTTTCATAAGAGAGGTATCCTTGATTATTGGCAAACTTCGCTCTACAAATAAATAAGCCTTCAATCTTATTTCCTTTTTGAGTAATCTCTACATGAAACTTTCCTGTAGTACCTGCGAATTCTGGTTGGCCTTTCCAGTTTAGTTGATTGACCTCCCCTTCCCAAAGTCCATTCAAATCAATAGCGTTGGACTTGTCTCGCAGATCTTCTAATTGTGATTGATCCTTGGTTGGAAAATTTACTTCTACTTGACCACTTAAGCCTAAACTACATAAGGAAAAACAAATAAGACTAAATAAGTACTTCATTAAAACGAACTTTGGATAAAGAACATCCAACCACGGTTTAAGAGTTCCAATCCTTCATTTTCTGATCCTGTATAATAGGCTGAGTTAATAAATGATTCAAAACTACTCATATATCTTACTCCCATGACATATGAACCTTGTCCGAAATTTAAACTGGCACCTAGGATATAACCAATGTCTTCTTTTAGATAAGGGAGTTCCTCACCATTCATTTCTTCAAAATTATTAAAGCTCAATTTTGTGTCCTCATTCTGTGAAATATAACGTTCATTACCTCCAAGAAGGTAACCATAATATACGCCTCCATTTAAGAACATTCCCAATCCTGAACCAACCCCAAGAATCACCTGACCTCTGAGGTAGTGATGATTATTCGTGGAAGATTCATCACCGTTAATAATTCTGCGATAACTCTGTCTGTGGTAGATAATTTCTGGCTGTACATGAAAGCTCTTATTAAAATTGAATCTAAAATAAGGTCCCACTTCCCAGCTTCTTTTCTTATTGTAAAAATTTAAATTTCGATTTGATAAAACACTGGTATTACCCGTAGCTAGGACATATCCTGCAACAAATACTTTCTTCTCCTTTGTCTTGAATGTATTTTTGGTGATCATATCCAAAATTTTTGGAGCAGGTGGAGTTGGTGTATCTGCAACATCTTTATCATCGTCACTAGATTTTGCTTTTTCTGCAGCTTTATCCCTTACTGTAATAATTGGATCTATAGCACCAGACAAACCATCAAGATCTTCATAAATTTTCCAAATTATAGCTTTACCTGTGCCAGGGAGCACATCTCCATAGTCACCAAGTAAGGTTTTAGGTGTGACAAGACTACTATCCTCTTGCATAAAACTTAACTGAACATCATATATGGTGCTTTCTTCACCTTCTAGATCATAGGTAACGATCAATTTATCTTCAGTTGTGGTCACCTCTACATTGATTGCCTCTTGGGCAAAAACTGTGTTAATAGAAAGGCAAAAACAAATTGTACTGAGTAAGGACTTCATTCGGTTTATATTTAGTTATACTTGGACAAACATACATTAAAAAGTAATGGTTCAATACTTGATAATATAGAAAAACCGCTTCCTAAGAAGCGGCCCATTTGTATCTACGCAAGAGATGCAAATACCACCATACGTCCAATGGACATCTAGTGATTTCTTATGTTTCTTATATTACCTTATTGTTGTTTAAATTACGATCTCCCAATTCTTCTTTATAAATATAAGATTTATTGAATTAATATTTAGCTTTAAAGCACATTTAAAAAGAACTACTACAATTACCATTTTGAGATACTATATTCATTTCTTCTTCTTTTTTTTAACCACACTTTGTGGTTATGCCCAGTCCTCAAACGAGCTTAATCTCGAAGATCTATTAGCTGATTTTGTTGAAAACTTGGAAGAGGATAGTTCCTTTGATTTTAATACCATTGCAGAAAATTTAGCCTACTATATTGACAAGCCAATCAATATAAATAAAACGCCTGAAGATGCATTGCAAGACATGTTTCTCAGTGATTTACAAATCATTTCATTAAAACAACATATTGCCACTTTTGGACCTTTGAATCATGTGGAAGAGTTGCAAACCATACCAGGATTTGACATCAACACCATTAGGAGAATAAGGCCTTTTATTCAAGTCATTGAGCACCAAAAGGCCAATGTGGGTTTTGCAAAACAACTTATATCAGGAAGGCATACTGTCTACTTACGATATCAAAGAGTATTGGAAACCAAAAAAGGCTTTAGCCCTCCAATCGACAGTACCACTAATCGATATCTTGGCGATGAACACAATTACTATTTTCGATATAAATATCAGTTTGAAAATAAAATCTATTATGGAATAACTGCCGAGAAAGACCCTGGTGAAGTATTTCGTTTTGATGAAGGAAATAGAGGTTTTGATTTTTATTCTGCACATGTATTAATTAAAAACCCTTTGCCAAGAGTTAGTCAAATTGCACTAGGCGATTACGTTATTAACTTAGGACAAGGTTTGATTTTTAATACTGGATTTAGCACAGGGAAAAATTCTTTTGTCACGAATATTAAAAGAGGTGGAAAATCACTTCGTCAATATAGCTCAGTAAATGAAGCAAGTTTTTTGAGAGGGCTAGCTATTGAATTAGCACCAACTCAAAACTTAAGTGTCTTACTTTTTGCTTCAGCCAAAAATGTTGATGCAAGTCTTGATACGATTACAGATGTAGACGAACCGTTTTTACAATTTAGTAGTATAAATATTTCAGGATTTCATAGGACTAAAAGTGAGTTGGCTAAGAAAGCTGCAGTAGGTCAATTTTCAGGAGGCGGAAGGATTAGATATAACAAAGGTCGATTTGATATTTCATTAAATTCTGTAATACATGATTTCAGCGAAGCTATGAAACGTCAAGATCGCTTGTCTAATCTATACGCTTTTGAAGGAAGTAGATTGTGGAACAGTAGTATTGAGGCCAGTTACAATTTTAGAAAATTTCACTTATTTGGTGAATATGCTATTGACATCAATGCGGCCCAATCAAGTCTATTTGGCATCATGAGTTCTTTAGATGAAAAAGCAGACTTAAGTCTTGCTGTTAGAAACTATGCAGCTGACTATTATGCTATAAATGCAAGACCATTCTCAGAAACAGGCTTTGCCTTTAACGAAAGGGGAATCTACTTAGGATTGCAACTGAGACCATCTAATCATTTTATGATCAATTCGTATTTTGATATCTGGCAACACCCTTGGCTAAGATCGACTGTTGACAGCCCAAGTAATGGATATGAATATTTTGTGCGAGGCACCTATATCAAGAAAAGAAAATTTGAAGCTTATGCTCAATTTAAATTCGAATCCAAATTAAGAAATAAGCGTCCAGATAATTTTGCTAGAGATCAAGTTTTAGAAATTCAAAGAAGCCAATATCGATTGCACTTTGCGCATAAGTTGAATAAAAATTTGGAGTTAAGAAATCGGATAGAGATTTCAAAATATAAAGAAGAATTTGACAGAAGTTACTTTGGTTATTTATTCTATCAAGACGTTTTATATAAACCTATTGATTTTCCATTATGGTTTATCGCGCGCATTGCAGTTTTTGACACACAGGATGCAAATACTGATTACAATACCCGTATTTATGCTTATGAAAATGACATTTTGAACTCTTTCAGCATTCCGGCTTATTACCGAAAAGGGATTAGAAGTTATATACACTTGAGATACAAAGGCATTCGTAATTTGGTTTTAGAAGGCCGTTATGCGATAACTTACTTGAGGGATCATGAAGGTTTTGGATCAGGCTTAGAAGAAATACAAGGACCCAAAAGGTCGGACCTAAAATTTCAAATTAAGTACAATTTTTAAAAAGATTATTTTTTAGATCTTAATCCAATTCGGTTTCCTTCACTATCTACAAAAATTCCCATGAATCCAAATTCTTGAGAAATGGCTCGTTTGGTAATTAGTACCTTCCCACCAGCATCTTCCACTTTCGTTAATTCATTAGCAAGATCCCCTGAAGGGCTTTGAAAATAAATCAGGACGCCCTTTTGCTCATCAGCTTTATAAAATTGTTCATGTTTGATTAATGCTCCAAGGGGCTTCTCATTATTTTCACCCATAAACCAACACATTTGAAGTTCGGGTTTACTTAGCATTGTAAAACCAAAAACCGTTTCATAAAAGCGCATAGCTCGATCAAGATCACTAACAGGAATTTCAAACCATGATAAAATTTTCATGCATTCATTTTAAAAATCTTCGTAGAGAAGATAGTTCTTTCTCATCAATTTATATGTTGTTAGGTCCTCTTGCCAAGTAGCTTTAATCTCATCTTCAGTCATCTTGCTCTCTAGTTGACTGCGTAAGGCTGATGTTCCTGCTAATTTTTCAAAGAAATTATTATCATTAAAAAAGCCAGAACCTAGCTTATTGTAAAAATCTATCAAATAAGAAAAGTCTAATCGTTTTTTGTCTTTTATTTCCTTGACATCTAATTGGCTAAGATCTTTTCCGAATAATACTGTTCCCTCATGCTTTGGATATTTGGCTCCATCCATACTTTTAGGTGTAAAACTAAAATCACTTTGATAAGAGGGGTGGCCTAATACTTGAAATTGTTTTTGTGTTCCCCTTCCCACACTAACTGTAGTCCCTTCAAAAAGACATATGGAAGGATACAATAAGATTGATCTCAGATTGGGTAGATTGGGACTTGGTTTAATGGGTAGATCATAGGTTTTCCAATGAGCGTAATTCACGCACTTCACAATGGATAAATCTATTGGTTTTTCTAGCCATTTTTCTCCTTGTATCATCTGTGCATATTCCCCAATGGTAAGACCATATACTATAGGGACAGGATGCATACCAACAAACGAGCTCCATTCTTTATTTAATACAGGACCATCCACATAATAGCCATTGGGATTGGGTCGATCCAAAACTATTAATGGAATGTTGTATTCTGCACAAGCTTCCATAACATAGTGCAGGGTGGATATAAAAGTGTAAAATCTAACTCCGACGTCTTGAATGTCGAAAAGCACCATATCAACATCTTGTAAATCTTCTCTACTTGGTTTTTTCTTTTTACCATACAAAGAGATAATCGGCACTTGTGTTTTTGCATCAACCCCATCTTCAACTTTGGCTCCAGCATCTGCAGCACCTCTAAACCCATGTTCAGGAGCAAAAATTCTAGTGATCTCTACTTCAAGAGCTAATAAAGAATCGACTAAATGTTTATCTCCAATCGTGGATGTTTGATTTACAACTAAGGCGACCTTTTTATTGTTAAGCATGGGCACGTATTCAGCGATTCGATAAGCGCCTGGAAATATCTCATCTTGATCCTCTACAAATTCAATTTGCGTATTTGATAAAACGATCTCTGAATCTTTTGTATTAATTTGTGCGCATCCGTACAAAAAACAGATAAATAGCAAGCCAGCTAAATAGTGGTTTTTCATAAAAGTGTTTTTCTTAATGAGTAAACGATTTTCCATAATAGATATTGAGACTACTGGAGGAATGTATCGTCGAGATAAAATTACGGAAATTGCCATTGCTATTCATGACGGAACCAGAGTCATTGATAAATGGGAAACTTTAATCAATCCCGAAAGATCCATTCCTAACAATATCACTATGATAACGGGAATTACCAATGACATGGTTGCTACTGCCCCAAAATTTTATGAAGTGGCTAAACAAATCGTGGAGTTTACGGAGGGCTGTATTTTTGTTGCACATAATGTCCGCTTTGATTACTCTTTTATTCGAGAAGAATTCAAAAGACTGGGTTTCACTTATACACGCAAGCAATTATGTACCGTCAGATTGAGCCGACAGGTTTTTCCTGAAATTGGAAAATATAGCTTAGGGAGTTTAATTAGACATTTTAATATTAGGGTGAATGACCGTCATAGAGCCATGGAAGATGTCTTGGCTACAGTGCAAGTATTCGATGCGATTTTATCAAAAGATCAAGATAAAAAAGCCTTGAAGCAAATGTTGAATTTAGGCATTCGAGAATCACGTTTGCCAAAAAATCTAAGCATTGAAAAATTAGATGAATTACCTCATGAGACAGGTGTCTACTATTTCTACAATGAGTCTGGACAAGTAATTTATATTGGTAAAGCAAAAAATGTAAGGAAGCGTGTGGTGCAGCACTTTTTAAACATTAGCGAGAAAGCTGGAAAGATGCAACAGCGCGTGCATGACATTACTTGCGAACTGACCGGAAGTGAATTGATGGCGCTACTCTTTGAATCAGCTGAAATAAGGAGATTACACCCAGAAATTAATAAAGCCCAAAAAACAAAGTCTTACCAGCATAATGTGTATGCCTGTTTAGAATTGGATGGTTTTTATCATTTACGTGTGGGTAATTCAAAAACTAAGAAGACCAAGGAAAATGTCATTATCGCAGAATTTAGTCAAGCCAACTATGCAAAAAACTACATCAATCGATTTTGCGCAGAATTTTTATTTTGCTTGAATAAGACTTCTATTGGAAAATCAGAAGGACCTTGTATACATTATAGTATGCAGCAATGCGCAGGAGCTTGTGTGGGAGCGGTCGATCCTC
>CALGNN010000151.1 GCA_937961455.1 uncultured Saprospiraceae bacterium | reverse complement strand
AGAATATACAAATCATCGATTGCTTTATGTGACTCCTGAATTAAAGGAAGACCTTCACCTATCTGGAGAGGCTGTATTGTCCATTAAGATTGCATCAAATAAAGAAGCTGCGAATCTTTCTGCTTACTTAATTTCATTGCCATGGACAGATGGAAGGAATTCAAAAATCACGGATAATATTATTACTCGAGCATGGGCTGATATTCAAAATCATGCTTCAATGTCTGAAAGTGAAGATTTAGTTCCAGGCACTTTTTATGAATGCAGTTTTAGCTTCCAACCAGATGATCAAGTGATTAAGTCAGGACAAAAAATTGGCTTAATGATCTTTTCTAGTGACAGGGATTTTACGCTGTGGCCTGATCCTGGAACAGCACTCACAGTTGATTTAGGAAGTACGGTTTTAGAGCTTCCTGTGGTTGGTGGATCTGTTGCATTTAAGAAGGCGATTGAATAGAAGGAATAAGGTTAAAAGGTTAAAGGGTTGAGCAGTGTCTAAAAGTCTTCTGCAATTTGAAATTAATTTGGTCTATAAATTCAACTACTTTTATTCTTGATGTACCAACTATTGCTCTTTCATGAGCGTTATTAAAGTAGACATGGTACTATGAAGAATTGCTATTTAATTATAATAATCGGGCTATTTTGCCAAATAGCCACCGCTCAAAATATTGAATGGGAATATATTGTCGATGCCCCTGTTCGCAACATTCCAGCAGACTATTGGTTTGATGAATCAGGCAATGGATATTTTAATATTCGAAAACAAAATCCGATACATAAGAATCAATTCGATCAAAGTCTGTATTTATTGCAATTGGATAAGGAAGGAAAATTTAAAGGAAGCACCTTTGTCAATAATTGTACGAGTAGTGCCTTGTTGTTGCCTTTTGGTGAAGATCAACTATTAAGTTCCGGTTACAACTGTGATAGTGATACTTCAAAAAATGTTGTCGATTCGAGGGTCTTTGATTATGTTGGGAATGTCCTTGCCAAGGGTCGAGGTTTTAAAGGAAATTATTTTGCTAGTATTCAAACAGATAAGGGATATACATTTCTTAGTAAACCAACCAAAAATTTTAGTTATACCTATATCTCAATGGGGCACATTGATCATGATTTTAATATTCAACATGATACGATATCATTGCAACAAGTTGAGCGAGAAGGATTGGGGATTGTCAATGCCTATGTAACACCCATGTTAATGGAAGATAATTCCTGGGTGGTGCCCATGAATTATGGAGAAGTATCAGGATCAAAAATTGCTGTTGATCATGGAACCGTTTTTGGCATTAAAGACGCAAAGCTTCAATGGAGCTACCCCGACACCTTAAGTGCATACAAACTTAAATATATCAGTGCACACAAAGATAAAGTGGCATTGTATATGAGGAAGTCCAGAAATTATGATCCTCGACTAATCGTCTTAATGGATCAAGAAGGGAATGAATTACATCACTTTTATTTTCGTCCAGGATTTTCTGCTAGAGATTTATTGCTAACGGAAGAGCACATTATTTTGCTATCCACGCATAAAATGGTGTACTACGATCATCAAGGAAATTTTGTGTCTGAGTTTGATTTTAACGACAAAAATTATTCTAGACCTGGGAATATGAAAGTTGACCATGAAGGGAATATTTACTTTGTGGCTACTAAATATGGTCAATCTGCTATTGTTAAAATAGGATTTAAAACACCATCAATAGAAAAACCAAATGAAGAAAATCTAGCAATCGCAGATAGCATAGTAGAACTATCAGAAAGTATCTCCGCGGTGCACTTTGATAAGGTTTCTGAAGAGACCTTATCAGTATCTGTTTTCCCAAACCCTGCCTCCGTTTACATTAATTTTGTTTTAAAAGAAAATCAAACTTTTAAAGGACCTTTCATCATTCAAATTTTTGATGCATCTGGAAAACCCATGCACGAAGATACCTTTGAAGGAAACAGCTACGAATTGTTTCTTGATAAATTTATTTCGGGTACGTATATCTACAGGATCATCGATACTTCAGATGCTCGCACAGAATTTGTTAGTGGGAGCTTTATTAAAATGGGTACTTAGCAGCAGTCATTTTATCAAGCGATTGTCTTTCTTAAAGCCTTATTGCAACAAGCTTTATCTTTTTGTTTTGGTATACAACACCCATTCTTTAAATTAATACTAGCAGTATTTGAACAGCAAGAAGAATTTTTATGGTCTTTACTTTTGTCTGATGTGCAGCTCATGAATTTCTACTTTAAAAGAGCCGCTAGTTTAAAGAGCGACTCTATGAATTTTGTATTATTAGATTTTTAGATACTATTTTTTAGCATCAAATTCGACCTCACTTATTGCATGGGTTTCGCAGCAATCGGGCTGGTCTGGGCAACATATTTCTGGAGTACATGATTCGTCAGGACTACAGCAATTCGTTTTATTAAATGCAAATGCTCCAAGTGTAAGCATAGATAAGCCAAAGAATAATATTTTCTTTTTCATGATATTATTTTTTAATTATAAATATGATTTCACCTTATACACGGAATAATTAAATAAAGACGCAAAACGGCTTTAGCAGCATTCGTCGTTTTGTCCATATAACAAATTGCCGTATTTGTCACTTTTAAAATCGCAGCATTCTATCAACATTTCTTTAAGTTTTTCTCTTCCTCGTTGGACCCTTGATTTTGCTCCTGAATAGGATATGTTTAAATGCTCTGCCAATTTATTTTGTGGTATTTTTTGAATTTCGGAAAGCATTAAAGCTTCTTTATATATTGGTTTTAAGTTATTTATAAAAGGTATAACACAATGTTCTGAAATGATTTCATTGAGTCCTGAGTCTTCAATAATGAGATCTGATCTTTGTTGAGGTATTTTATTCTTTTTTAACAACCTGAAATGATCTGCAATGGTATTTCTTGCAATCTTATAGAGGTAAGGTTGTATGTCATTAAGCTCATCTAGAGACGAAATATTATTCATGAGTTTTAAAAATACATCTTGAACAATGTCATCTACAAGGGCTTGTTCACCTATGCGCCGTGTCACATAAGCTTTAATTTCATGATTAAAGTTAACCCAAATCTTAGCTATTTTTTGCATGTTTTTTTTTGTCTTCTTTATAACACGTAGCACATTAAAAAAAGACGCAAGTTTTGATAATTATATAGCGGTTCAATCGAGTAATTTATTTTTCTACGCAACACTTTTTACATTACTAGGATAGTGTTAGCAAATGTCATTAAGATCAAAGTGAAATATTTGCTATTAATCTAAGGGCGTTTATGTTTTGCAATTATCACGATAAACCGCTATTAAAATGAAATGTAAACTACTTTATCTCTCCCTTTTATTTTCTATAATCACCACTCAAGTAGCCTCTCAAACTATCACATTTAGATTTAGCAATCCAGTTAGTTATTGTAATGTTGCTGAAGTATGCTATGATGTAGAAGCCCAAGCAGAAGTATCTGGTGTAGGTTTGGACGAGTTTAACATGCGCATGTTTATAGATAACTGTCAGCTTGAATTCATTGATTTTAGAAACCCAGACCCTAATTATGCATTAGAAACTGGAGGCGAGCCGCAAGTAGGTGTGCCTGGTGCTGGTGCGAGTTTCTTTGGATTTGATGGTGACTTTGTATACATCACTGATAACTTACAAAGAATTGGTCAAGACGCTACCGAAATTGAAGTGGCTCCAAATTGGACTTATTTATTTGAAGCTTGTTTTGCCGGTGTAAGTACTTGTTTAGGTGATCCCATTTTAAATACATTAATTTTTGGCACTGGACCTGATGGACTTTGTCCTTCTTTAGTATTTGATCACGATATTGATGGAAGTGGCTTTGCTAGTGGATCAGATGGCGTTGAAGCATTAGCAGTAAACCCAAATGGTGGACCTGGCTTGACCTTAGAAGAAGCTGTTGTAAATACTAATTGGGATTATTACGAACCAGATTCAAGTCTTGGTGAATGTTCACCTTTATGTGGTCCTCTTGCTATTCCTTCAGTAGTAAGTGCACGCCTCACAATTAACAAATGCAGTGACATCAATTTATATTGGGATATAGAATCTGAAACGAATACAGATAAGTATATCATAGAAAGAAGATATGAGGGTGCGCTTCATTGGGAGCAGCTAGGTGAAATGATTGGAATGAATCAAAGCACCAATTATCAATACGCTTTTAAGGATGATCAAAATGTTCGAACTAATGTGCGCGTATATTATCAATTAAAACATCTTAGTTTAGACAAGCAAGTTCATATTGTGGGGAGTATTTCTTCTAAGTTGGAATGTAAGGGAGAAAATGTCTTAAGTGTTTTTCCAAATCCATCTAACGGTCCTTTGAATTTTTCATTCAATGTATTAAAAGATCATAGTCTAATAAAAGCCGATGTTATTGATCTTCATGGCAGACTTGTGTTGGAGAATTTCATCAATAGAAAGTATGATAACGGAGTTTATGAAGAGGAATTGAATGCCAGTTTATTGCCACCAGGGAATTACTTAATGCGGATGGTAAAGGACGAAGAAGTTGTCAGCATTCCTTTTGTAGTCAATCAATAATTATCTACTAAATCACTTGATAAAGATGAACGATAAACTAATTACACAAACTTTTCTTATGCTATAGAAGAACTCGTTCTTTTCAAAAAATTGAATAAGCTAATTTATAGGATGGCGGAGGTCATCAAATCTAGAACTTGAACAAAACAAAGTCTCAGGAGCATTCCCTGAGACTTTATAAAACTAAAAAAGTATCATATGTATGCCCTTCAGTTTTATGAAGATATATAAGTTGCGTTTTGTGGAAATAGGATAGGATGTTTCTATTTCATAATCTTCATAATTCTGAAATTGATCCTAAGAGCCTCAAGTATTTCTTGGGGCTCTTTTAATTAAACTTGTTTGTGGAATTAAGGATCTAAAATTTCAAATTCTAAATTTTCAAAGGGAATGCTTTCCCCAAGATTGTGCTGATCATGTTGGACGATGGCTGACATCATAGAACTTAGATGTTGTGAACTATCCATTCCCCTACCCATAGAAGCTAAAAAATCTTCTGGCGATCCTAAATCTAATTGAGAAGGATCATCAAAGTTTGAAAAATGCCCAGCAGCATGAACAATGAATTCATCTCTGGTAAAGGCATCTGCATATCGTGCACTTACTTCCTCCATCAGCTCTGGTGTAATTTTAATTTGAATAGTAGCGTCTGAGCTTGGTGGGATAATTTGATCACCTGTCGCGATACTTAAATGCGCATAAACTTCTGAATTCGGAGCTAAACTATCGTAATAGGCTCCTGAGTTTACTGTAGCATTTCCATTTACATCTACATTGGATTGCATTAAAATGCTTTGTCCACTTGCATAGGAGGCAAAGAACTCAACATCCTGTGATCCATCAGCATGAGTGACAACCATAGATCGCCCACCATTTTCACCAATTTCCCAACTGCCGCCAACTGGACCCAAGTTTAGATCTAAAGAAGTGGCACTAGTATAAGTGATTAATTCTATTTGTCCTGCATTGATGACAGCATCATTATTATTGGCATTTAATGTCATACTAGATATGAGATCAATGGGATTATCTGCATTTGGGTTGTTGATATCAATATCTCTAAATTGGAGTGTGGAGTCTCTAAGTGCTGTTTCATTCACAAGTCCAATGTTAAAATCGGAATTCCCAATTCCAGCAAACAGATACTGCGATACAGAACCTGTGTCACCCGAATATGCTCTAATGGTTCCATCCGCTGCTCGTGTCATTCCTACAACTACGCCTTCTGATTCTTCAATTCCATTTTGCATCATGAAAGCACGATAAGAGGCTTCCATACTGGTGCCTGCTACCATTTCAGAAGTTAATAAGACTTGCGCACCTACAGGCCAAGTCGTTGGATCTGATAATATTGGTGGAGGCATTGATCCATCTCTAATGGCTTCATAGGCAGACTCAGGCATGGTGACGGAATAACTTAAATTCGCTCCACCGTACACTTCCAATCCTCCGCCAAAAACTTTACCATCAAAACTACCTGTTAGTCCTGTTACACCATTGACATCAAAGGTCATGGTAATTTCGGATTCTCCACCTTGATTCAAAATTGGATTTTGCAAACCTACACCTCCTAAGCCGCTTACTCCACTCGAAACGGTCACTCGTTTGAATGGTCCATTTTCTCCACTTTGCAATTCTACAGATACCGATTCACCTGGATTCAATTGGTGCCCTCCTGGCAGTTCTAATAGACCTGGCAGTGGTAAATTAATATTGGGCTCAAGTTCTAGTCCTAAAGGAAATTCGATGACATTTTCGTAGGCGTTTTCAGGAGGACGCATATGGTATAAATGTACATCAGAAGGATCTTGCACTACTGTACCATCAGCTAGCACTACGGGACTTGAAATATTTGCATTCAAGGCAGTTTTTGCACTTTGCACAGATTGTATAGCAGCATTAAGGGGCTCAATAAATGAACTCATACAGATAAAACTTTTCTAGATTATATACGATGCTAAATATAACTTAAGACCGAGGCTCTTATTCCATCTTATGGACTAATTCCAACTTAATTCTCCTTTTATAAATTAGCATAGGAAGCACTTGAAAATGTATTGAACGAAGCATTTTTATAGGCTTAAAAAATATCATTTTCTGTTATAATAAAATCACAATCACACGTGCCTCCTCCAGCAGAGCCCATTTGAAGAATGGTAAAGTTCCAATCAATACTGTCTTGTAAATTTTTATTCACAGACAAATGAACAGAATCAAGTACTAATAATTGACTAGAGTCTATGCGCATTAATTGACAATTTCTAAACCCTTCGACAGCACCAAGGCCGTTGTATTTATCTATAGTATCTACGGTTTCGGCTAAGACAAGGAAGGTATCCGAATAAGAAGTATTATTTTGTATGACTTGAATGTCATAAGACGATCGATTATCTACCATCCAATGTACCCTGACTCCCGGGTCACAATTGATTGAAAGCAAGGCAATTAGTAAGATGAATAATGAAGTCCTGGATTTCATGTGGTTTAATTTGGTAAGGAGACGAAATTTTGGGAGAATCCGTTGGTATAGAAGATTGGGTGATGCCATAAAAAAAGTGTGAGCTCCAGTCAAATTTGAATTCAATATCTAAACAAGCTGTGTAAACCGATTCTGATGAATCGGGTTATTTAAAAAAGCAAGATAAAATGGAAGCTGAAAAACTACTTGCAATTAGTAGAGAAGCATACTTTTCATATAGGAAGAAAGACTTTTGCTACTACAATTTGTTTGTCTAATGAAGTTTTATGGAAGTTGTAAAATTATTATTGATTTCTACATCTCTGTTTCTTTGTAGTAAAGCTCTTTTTTTTTTAATATTCTTATTATTAATTAAAAATTCTTCTAATTCATTTAAATTTTCGAAAACTATTTCATTGCCATTATATATAGATGACAGGGTTTTACCACCTTTCAAAGTATTAGATGTATGGAGAAATGATTTCCTATCCGATGTAAAAGGCTTTAAGCTAATTTCATTATCTGAATGAATATCTTTAAATGGATTTATAATATCAGCAATACCTCCTAGCCACAAGAATGTGCCTGGTGGAATAGATATTGGACCCATACTATGTTTGTCTTTAGGATTTCCAGCATCAAAAATAAAATCAATGAACTCACCTTCAAGTTCACCTTTAAAGGTTTCAAGAATTCGCACCTTAACAGATGCATAATATTTACCATTCAATTCAAAATGTTTAGTCCCCGCATATTTTCCATAAATTACATATTCAGAATTTTCCAAATTGCTGACCAAAGTTTTCACTTGATTTGACTGTGAAAGAATTATCGAATAACAAAATAAAAGAGAAAATGAAAGAAATTGTTTCATGATATTTGTTTTAGTTACTAGAAAATTACAATTATTTTGATAATTATGCTCGTAATAAGGCCTTCAACAAAGTAGATTTTGCAAAAACATGTGCCAATTCTTAAAGGAATATCAGCAACTTATAAATGAACAGCTTTGTCACAGTTATTTGCTTTAAATCCAATTGCTTCAGAGAAAATTATTTTTATCTTTCCAAGGGGATTACATCGACTTAAAAATCCAAATGCTTCCATTAGTAATATGCAGACCTGCCTATTTCTACAGCTCATTCTTTTAGTTACATTTCACTAGTCTCACTTCGTTCTTCTGGCGCCATTCCCACAAGAATATTTACCTTCTA
This sequence comes from uncultured Saprospiraceae bacterium, assembly GCA_937961455.1. Taxonomy (GTDB): domain Bacteria; phylum Bacteroidota; class Bacteroidia; order Chitinophagales; family Saprospiraceae; genus CALGNN01. The sequence goes on along the minus strand of CALGNN010000151.1, from coordinate 2,107 downwards.
TGGAAATCCCAAGTAGTAAACAATTTTCTTAGATATTCAGGGAGAGTATGAAATTGTATTAGTCCGAAAACTTTAGATACCTCCACAAAAAAAGTGTGAGCTCCAGTCAAATTTGAATCATCGGAATCAAACTCAACCCAAACTCACACTCCCTCCTCCCATCCGATTCTGATGAATCGGTTCATTCGTTTTGAATTGACATTTAGTCAATTCAATATTTTTAGCAAAATACCACTCATTCATCTCCAGGAATTGAACCAGGGACAGCGTAATTTTTATTTTTTATAATACGGTAATTAAGAAGATAAGACCCCACAAAAAAAGTGTGAGCTCCAGTCAAATTTGAATCATCGGAATCAAACTCAACTCAAACTCACACTAGTGATTGTGGTGCCTCCAGGAATTGAACCAGGGACACATGGATTTTCAGTCCATTGCTCTACCAACTGAGCTAAGGCACCTTTCCAGCTATTTAAAGCGTCGCAAATATAAAATTTTACTTAAAGTCTTTGGCTGTTTATCCAATTGTTTTTTAAGAATATTTTTAGCCTCTTTTTAGCGTTTTACAAACTTTGTAAGTTTCTAATAGCGTTTCTTCTTTCTTCTGCTTGAAGATTTCGATCCTTTTCCCTTTTTATCAAAGCTCCTTCTTGATGAATTACGCGGTCCACCTGATCTTCTTTTCGAGCCATAAGATCCTCGTTTTCCTCGACCCTTCCTTCCATCAGATTTTTCTGAATCATTCAAATTGCCTTGGGCAATATTCAGTTTTTCTAATTCCAGCGTAAGAATTTTTGCTACCAACTCCTCTTTACTCAATTTGCCAAATAGTAGTAAAGCATAGTCCAATAATTTGGCATCTACCTTATTCTTCGTCTTCTTATCAAGAATACCCATACACCAACTTTGGATGCGCGTCTCTAAAACGGCATCTGCATCGGGTACTTCGATTTTACCAAAATCAATCCCTAACTCTCTTTCAAGCTTTTTGATTTTATAGGAATCCTTTCCACCAATAAAAGAAATGGAAACACCTTTCTTACCTGCTCTTGCGGTTCTTCCCGATCGATGGGTATAGTATACATTGTCATCAGGTAAATCAAAATGATATACATGCGTAATGTCGTTGACATCTATTCCTCTTGCCGCTACATCCGTGGCAATTAAAACGGTCAATTCTTGATTTTTAAATCTTTTCATGACTCGATCACGCTGCGCCTGTGATAAGTCCCCATGAAGGGCGTCCGCTCTATAATTTTTAGCTAATAAGGATTCAGCGAGTGCTTGAGTCCCTAATTTGGTACGACAAAAAACAATAGACCTGGCTTCTGCATTCAAATCCATGAATCGACAAAGTGCCTCTTCTTTATCTTTTCTTTTTACGGTAGTAAATAAATGTTGAATATCTGTGTTGACAGAATTTTTTGGATTGATCCTGATATCAATAGGATTATCCATATAGCGCTTCACCATTTTTTTAATGGTAGTAGGCATGGTAGCGGAAAACAACCAAGTGCTTTTGTCGTCCGGTGTATGTTTGAGAATCTCTTCTAACTCATCTTGAAATCCCATATTGAGCATTTCATCTGCTTCATCTAAAACCAAATATCTGATCTCTTCAAGATTTAAGGCTTTTCTATTGATGAGGTCAATGAGCCTTCCAGGAGTGGCAATGATAATATGTCGCGTCTTTTTTAAGGACTTGATTTGTTTGCTGATGGGTGCTCCTCCATAGACAGGCAATACAGCTACATCATCTATAAACTTGGCGAAGATGGATAATTGCTCTGAAATCTGCTTTCCTAACTCTCTGGTAGGTGCCAATATTAAAGCCTGTGTGTTGTCTATATCTGGATCTATCTTTTCCAGCAATGGTAGTCCGAATGCAGCTGTTTTACCAGTTCCAGTCTGCGCCAAGCCAATCATGTCTTTTTCTTCGGTGAGTAATCGAGGAATGGCTTTCTTCTGAATTTCAGTAGGTTCCTTAAAACCTAGCTCTGTAAGTACTTTTAAAATTTCGTCCGAAAGACCCAGTTTTTTAAATGTCGTCAATTGCTACTTTATCTATTGAGCTGCGAAGGTAGTTTTTTTAATCTGTTAATTGTTA
>CALGNN010000150.1 GCA_937961455.1 uncultured Saprospiraceae bacterium | reverse complement strand
AAATGCATCATAGGCATTTACTCTTCTCTTTAATAAACGTTGCATTCGTTCTCCTACAGAGACCAACATTTTTCTTTCTCTATACTTAAAGCTCTGATACTGAAAATCGCTATCTAATAAATGTGATGCATCCGTTTTCCTTGTAAACGCAGGATTGATTTCTGTCAATGATCCTGAAATTTTCTCAGCCAATATTCTGATTACCGCACGATATCCTTCATCATGAAATTCTTGCCTAAACTCTGATAGTAATCCTTTTGCTACCAATTGCATTAATACCGTGTTGTCCCCTTCAAAAGTTGTGAAGATGTCAGAGTCAGCTTTTAAATAAGCAAATTGATTTTCTGCTAAATAGCCTTTGCCACCACAGGCTTCTCTACATTCTTGAACGGTATGGGTGCAATGCCAAGTACTATAGGCCTTCATTCCTGCTGCAAGGGTTTCTACCTTTCTTCTATCCATAGCCTCAGTCACGAATTGGTCTCTCAAATAAGCCAGCCCAAAATGTATGGCATAAGATTTTGCGAGGAGCGGCATTAGCCGCGCCTGATGAGAAGGATAATCCAATAAGAGGGTTTCTTCTTGATCTGGAGCATTATTAAATTGTCTACGCTTCAAGGCATATTTAATAGCAATGCTTAAAGCTTTTTTACTTATTGAATTGCCTGCAACACCCACAAATATTCTACCACCCACTAAAGCAGCAAGAATGGTGAAAAACCTTTTACTTGGATTGGCAATGCTTGATTGATAATTTCCCTCTGCATCTATGGCTCCATACTTATCCAATAAATTTTCAGATGGTACGCGTACTTGATCAAACCAAATTCTTCCATTATCTACACCATTCAGACCCATCTTGTAGCCATTGTCTTTTACGGTGATGCCTTGAAGGAGCTCGTGATTTGCATCTCTTAGAGGCACTACTATGGCATGCACTCCATGATTTTCACCATCTACAATTAGTTGGGCAAAAACGACACTCATGGTACTATCTAATGCATTTCCGATATACTCTTTACCCGCTTGATGATTGGGAGTATGAATGATAATCTCATGGGTGTTTTTATCAAAACTTGCCGTCGTTTCTATTCCTCGAACATTGGAGCCATGGCCTGTTTCAGTCATAGCGAAGCAACCTAAGAGTTCTGCCTTAGATAATGCTTCAATATATTTTTTGTGATGCTTCTCTGTTCCCAGTAAATGAATGGAGCTTCCAAATAATCCAAATTGGACGCCAAACTTAATTAGGAGAGAAACATCATGTTGTGCCATTACTTCGAAGACGGCTCCATATTTAACAAGATTGTCTTGTCCCCCATATTCTTTGGGAAAACCTAAAGATCCGTAACCTTGTTCTGCTAATAATTTTAACCACTCCAAACACTTTTCTCTGTGTTGCTCTTTGGTTTCGAAATGTTGTAATTTGAATGCAGGATCCTGTAATAATGCTTTTACTTTATTTCTTTCATCTAGCAGCGTTCCATCGAGCAAGACTTGGATTTCTTTTGAAACTGTTTTTTTCTCTTCATTACTGAAGCTGTAACCCGCACGAATTTTATGAAGTATGAGATTGTAACTTTCTTTATTCTTAATGCCCAAAGCATCTTCTATATCAGTTAGCGCTTGTACAGTACTATCTGCTTCCCAAATTTGACCATCCTCTGGATGTAAGGTCTTGGCCATCTCAATTCCTAATGAGACCATGCTTTGTTTTGCTGACTCAGGTAAACTACTTGCATGTCTTTTAATGAGATTGACCCAGGATTTAAAAATCTGATCATCTGGAGGATTTAATGGATTGGTCCAAGCAATGAGTTGAGATTTATCTGACTCTGATAGAAATGTCAGAGCTGAAATTTTTTGATGGATAAATTTCATTTCACTTGGACTCAGAACTGAATCTGACCATCCGACATAAAACATTGGAATCAAACTAATCAGTCCTGGGGAATATTCAGATTTTACCATCAAAGTTTTTTTTATTAAACGATAATGCAAGCTAATAAGTTTGCATTTTATATGTCTAATTCATAGGTAAATATTCCATACATTGTGTATTAATTAGTATGGCTGTAATCGTTAAATTAATTGATGAATTTATTTTATGAAATTACTAGAAAATAAAGTTGCAATAGTAACAGGAGGTTCACGTGGAATTGGTGAATCAATCGTAAGGAGTTTTGTTGATCAAGGTGCGCATGTAGCCTTCACCTATGTCTCATCCAATGAGAAGGCTAATAAGCTTGTCGATGAATTAAAAGACAAGGGAGTAAAGGTCAAAGCCTATCGATCAGACGCAAGTTCCTTCGAACAAGCCGCATCATTGGTAGAAGTGCTTTTGAACGATTTTGAGCGAATAGACATTTTAGTCAATAATGCAGGAATCACCAGAGACAACTTATTACTTAGGATGGATGAAGAATCATGGGATTCAGTTATTGAAACCAATCTCAAATCCGTATTCAATCTTACTAAGCAAGTGATCAGACCCATGATTAAAGCGAGATCTGGATCGATCATCAATGTGAGTTCAATAGTTGGAGTTTCGGGAAATGCAGGTCAAGCAAATTATGCTGCCTCAAAAGCAGGCATTATAGGATTTTCTAAATCCATCGCCAAAGAGGTCGGCTCTAGAAATGTGAGATGCAATGCCATAGCTCCTGGATTTATTGAAACCGATATGACAAATGATATGGATGAAAAGGCCATAGCAGCTTTTGCTGAAAGAATCCCTTTAAACCGATTAGGTAATGGAGAGGATGTTGCCAATGCAGCACTTTTCCTTGCTTCTGATATGTCTAATTATGTTTCAGGGCAGGTGATATCTGTTTGTGGAGCTTTAAATACTTAAAACTTAATAGGTTTGAAAATTTATTATTTGTTCTTACTTAGTGTAGTCATCTTCTTTGGCTCATGCCAACCAAGAGTGGGATTTCTCAATACAGAAGAGATTATTGTTAATCCAGATTATGATTTAGAAAATCGAGATGATCTAGTTGCACATTGTCGATCTGCGCTTTCCTATATTCCTGATCCGGAATTACCCAATGCGACTCCAAAAAAGAGGGTACGAGTAAATTTTCATATCATGAACTCCTCTCGGAAAAATGAAAATTTTTCTGAAGCTGAAGGAGTCAAATATGCACAAGACTTGTTATATAATGTGAATAAAAATTACGGTAAGAATGACAAGTTGTTGATACCAAAAGACAATAATATTCCGAATCTCAAAGTACCCATTTCATTTATCCTAACACCAGAGACGGATGACCCGAGTGATACAGGGGTGTATTTTCATTATGATGATGAATTGTATGCTTACATCCACAGAGGTAAGAATAGAAATAATTACAAAAGAGATGTCGTAGAAAAATATACTGGACACTATGAAGACATTTTACCCATCTTTATCATGCCGCATCATCCTGATAGTATTGCTTCTAATACCTATCGAGCTAACTTAACTGGTATCTCTTTAGGGAAGGCGTTAAAAATTTCAGGATTATTTGAGCAAGGTAAAGAATCTTGGGAAGCCAGAGGATTATTGTCTCACGAATTAGGGCACGCACTCGGTCTGTCACATACCTACAATCAAAGTGATGGATGTGATGATACGCCCAAAAATCCAAATTGTTGGACGGTTGGAAAAAAAGCTCCTTGTGACACAGAGGCTTCTAATAATATGATGGATTACAATACCTATCAAAGTGCGCTATCACCATGCCAAATAGGAAGGATGTATTATAACCTTTCTAAAGTTAAAGGACGCCAAAGAAATTTTGTGCAAAGAAACTGGTGCAAGCTTGATGTGAAAAAATCAGTAGTTGTCAGCTCAGATAAATCTTGGCTTGGTGCTCGAGATTTAGAAGGGCATCTTACCATTTTATCTGGAGCTACGCTAACCATCAGTTGTAGAGTGTCAATGCCAAAAGATGCTTTTATAACCATTGAGCCTGGTGCGAAATTGGTTTTATTTGATGGTGCAAGAATTCACAATGATTGTGGTGATCAATGGCAAGGTATTCGAATTGTCTCACAAGGAAAACTTAAGGGAGAATTAATAACCACAGGAAGCTACAGTATTGAAAATGTATCAGGGCATGATGACATTTTACCTCAGTCATAATTTATAAATCACCCAATTGAGGTCTTAATACAATTTCTTCTATCACAGCTGAGGCTGATAAGTCTGAGGCTACTACAATGCTTTTTGCCACATCGTCCGCTTGCATCAATCTGTCTTCCGGAAGATCTACTCCTTTCCACGAATTTGACCATGTGGCTCCAGGTAATATAGCTGTAACTTTTATTCCTTTTGGTTTTAGTTCTTCTCTTAAAACTTTGGTATAACCATACAAAGCAAATTTTGAAATAGAATAAGAACCCCCATTTGGATAGGCCATGATGCTAGCAATTGAGCACATATTGAATATGTGGCTCGCTTTATTTTCAGGAATATGTTCTAATAGTGATCTAGTCAAATAATAGGCGCTATACAAATTGGTTTCGATCATAGCCTCTAAGGCACCATCTTCTTCTTCCGAGCTAAGGCCAGGAATAAATATTCCCGCATTGTTAATGAGAATATCTATTTGATTGAAATGATCTTTCACTTGTTGTCCAAATCTCAATACCTCTTCTTTTTTACTCATATCAGTTTGAAAAGCTTTCAGGTTTGACATTTCAGCTTCAATAGCTTTACAATCTTCAGCAGTCCTAGAACAGGTAATAATTTGATAGCCTCGCTCATTAAATTGATTTATGATTGCTTTTCCAATTCCTTTTGTACCTCCAGTCACGACAACATTCTTCATATTAAATATTTTATTAATGTGTTTTTTTCTTAATAATAAAGACTATTTTTAGAACTTCGTGGTTAATTCCATAGTAGCATTCTATAAGTGCTTTATTTCAAATGAATTTACAGTTTTTATATCACTTCGGAAGGTACCTTAAATTGATGGCTCAGGTTTTTTCAAAACCTGAAAAATTCTCTATGTATTGGCGAGAAACTGCGCGCCAAATGGATGACATTGGTATTGGGTCATTACCCATCGTATTCTTAATATCGATTTTTATTGGTGCGGTGACTGCAGTGCAGTTTTCTTATCAGTTGGGAAGCACGCTTATTCCTAGGTATTATATAGGATACATCGTGCGGGATATGGAGATCATAGAATTGGCTCCGACCATTACCTGTTTGGTTCTTGCGGGAAAAGTAGGATCAAACATGGCTGCCGAAATAGGGGGGATGCGTCAGAAAGAACATATTGATGCCATGGAAATCATGGGTGTCAATACAGCTGCATTTTTAATCTTACCAAAGGTGATCGCCTCTTTAGTTGTAATGCCTATGCTCGTTGCATTATCTGCGTTCTTAGGCATTTTTGGAGCATACATTGCAAGTGTACCTGCAGGATTATTTTCGAGTGCTGAGTTTACTCTGGGTTTGCGGTCTTTCTTCGAACCGTATAATGTGTTTATCATGTTTGTCAAAGCATTTGTATTTGGATACATCTTGACTACGGTTTCTTGTTACCAAGGATATCATGTGAAAGGGGGAAGTATAGAATTGGGTAAGGCAAGTACTCAAGCCGTGGTTTACAGTGATATATTAATATTATTAGCTGATTATTTAATCGCAGTGGTCTTAACAGCTTAGTATGATTAAAGCAGTAAATATTAAGAAGCAATTTGGAGATGTCAAAGTATTAAAAGGCATTACTACGGAATTCTATGCTGGTAAAACCAACTTGATCATTGGTAGGTCAGGTGCTGGAAAGACGGTTTTCTTAAAGACCCTTGTTGGTCTAATTATACCTACAGAAGGTGATGTCTTTTATGGTGATACTAATTTTACAAAGTTAGAAGAAACAGAGATTCGAAAAATTCGAATGGATATTGGAATGCTATTTCAAGGATCAGCACTTTTCGATTCTATGACTGTAGAAGAGAATATAAGATTCCCTTTGGATATGTTTACGAACATGACAAAGAAGGAAAAATTAGATCAAGTAAATTTTTGTTTGGAGCGTGTAGAGCTGGAAGGAGTGAATGATCGTTATCCTTCAGAGACGAGTGGAGGGATGCAGAAGCGAGTAGGTATTGCGAGGGCCATCGTTCTGAATCCAAAGTATTTATTTTGTGATGAGCCAAATTCTGGTTTGGATCCAAAGACAGCGATTGTTATTGATGAATTAATTCAAAGAATTACAAGAGATAATAATATTACAACCATCATCAATACCCATGATATGAATTCCGTATTGGGAATAGGCGAAAACATTTGTTTCCTAAATGAAGGAAAATTAGAATGGGTAGGGAATAAGGAAGAAGTATTGACATCTAAAAATGAAATACTATCAGATTTCATCTTCGCTTCAGAATTCTTAAAAAAAGTGAGAGATCAGCATTTTTAGATCCAAAAGCGTAATTATCACGTTTTATATAAGTCTCTTAAAAAAAGATGCCTGGTCTAGCAAGCTAAACCAGGCGATCGACTAAGGTCTCAAAATAAGAAAACTAACTCTTATCGATTTTTGGATAAACAAAACTATAAGTCTGGAATAATTTGAAGGATAGACTTACTGTTTTAGGATGCCGTAAATATATAACAAATTTTTATAATTTGTTAAATTTGGATATATATTTAAAAAATATAATGTGTGAGAATCTTTTAAGACTTAATAGGATCTTTTTAAGGCTAAACTTGAATGATTAATTTGCACAGATAAGTCCATTTAGTTGACTTTTCAATTTGGTATTAGCATATTTACCATGTTGATTGTACCCCTTTTATAATATGCCACATTGAAAGCCCATAATAAAGCGACAATATTTGTCTATCCCTTACTCAGGAATATTCCTTTTATCCTGGTTTTACTCACATGTTATCAAGTAAGGGTCTATGCCGATGTGCAACCTAAGATCAACTGCAATGAAATAGAGGGAATCGTAGATTCTATTTACGCAAATGAGCTTGAGGAGGATATTTGGACGAGGGAGATAATGCCTTATCTATATCAACAAACGCTTGCGCAAAATTGTGATGGTTTGCCTGAAATTTTAAATTTAGCGGGTCTACTTTATTACAATGACGGCTCTTTTGAAAAGTCAAGACGTGTATTAGAAAGAGCTGATTCTTTGATACATATAAGCGAGAAAAATACCGAAACCCATGTCAGGAATCAGTTGTTTTTGGGGCTCATTGAATTGAAGGCAGGGAATTCAGAATTGGCAGAACTCCATTTCAAAAGCGCCCAAAAATTAAGTACCAAAATTCAATTTGCTAGTGGTGAATTACAAGCCTTGGTCAATCAATCGCTCGTTGCACATTATTCTTCAGGTAATTATACTAGATCAAAAGAGTTGCTCCAACAGGCGAGTCAATTAATAGACCGAAGTAAAAGTAAGGCTATGCCAGGCTATGTGTATTTGAATCTGGGCAGCAATTATGTAAAAGAACAAAATTATAAAGAAGCGGAAGCAAATTTTGAAAAAGCTAGAGCCATTTGGGAGGCGATATCCTTTGCAAAGGGCTTGTACTATTTGGAGAGTCACTACGCCATCATGGCGAGAGAAAGAAAACAAACGAAACGTTATGAGCGACATTTAATCAATGCCTTAGAAATTATGGAGCGGGATAGCACCGTGACTAGGGCGTCGACTTATACACAACTTGGCTACTTTTATAAAAGTGAGAATAAAATTGAGGAAGCCATCTATTATTTTGAGAGAGGAATGGAAAATCATGAAAGCTACGATGAGAATGATTTTCTCAGTTTGGTATCCAATCTATCAAGTCTTTATGCACAGAAGAATGATTTTAATAAGATCAAGGAAGTAAATCAAAAAGTATTAACGATTTACAAAAACAAGTTTAACAATGTGTCTAGCCAAGAAAGTAAATGGCAGAAGAAGGAGTTTGTATTAGAGTCAAAGATTATTGAAAATGAATTATTGAAACAATCACAAGAGGAGGCAGCTTTTAAAATACGATTGAGAAATTTTCTCCTGCTCCTATTAGCCATCACATTTATCTTAGCTGGTTTCTTAGCGCACATGCGATTGAAGTCTAATAAGTTGAAAGAAAAATTGCATCTAGAACAATTGCGTACAAAGATTTCTAAAAACTTGCACGATGATGTAGGTACCCTCCTTGCAGGTATTTCTTATCAAGCTCAGACTTTAGAGTTTGATGACTCAGGAAACAAAACCGAGCTCATCGAAAATATTGTAAAAAAATCTGCTGAGGCAAAGACCTTGATGAGAGATATGGTTTGGGCCATGGATGCTAGGAAGGATTCTTTTACAGACTTGGAATATAAAATGAAAGATTTTCTTTCAGATATGCTTGCAAACAGTGCTATTGATTATCAATTTCAAAATAATATTACCTCAGAATTTAAAGGACTGGCATCCGACCTAAAGTATGGTGTTTATTTAATTTTTAAGGAATCTATAAATAATATCATCAAGCATTCAGATGCTGATAATTTGTTGATTCGACTATCTCTAGAAAACAAAATGTTGTGTCTTTTAATAAAAGACGATGGATCTGAAAAAGTCATAAAGAAGTCTGGCCAAGGGTTGCAAAACATGGCCGAACGAGCCAAAGAATTAGGAGGCTCGTATCAGTTTCATTTTGAAAATGGATATCGAACGGATGTCAAGTTGCCTGTAGAAAAAGATATATAAGATACAGTTGAATTATATACACTGAATAGATTATTGTTTTAGGCAGTAAAGATTTATAAATAGGAAATCTCTCTTATATTTGCGGTCCAATTACCCACGTGACGGAATTGGTAGACGTGCAAGGTTGAGGGCCTTGTGTCCGATTAGGACGTGCTGGTTCGACTCCAGTCGTGGGTACGAATGAACGTTTTTTTCTCTTCGAGAAAAAATTGAATTGACTAAATGTCAATTCAAAGAGAATGAGCCGATGCATCAGCATCGGTTAATCGTGGTGAAAGGCTTCTTAAATTTCTCATACGGTTAATTGACTGCCTTACAGTATAATAAACTCTTCGAGAAAAAATTGAATTGACTAAATGTCAATTCAAAGAGAATGAGCCGATGCATCAGCATCGGTTAATCGTGGTGAAAGGCTTCTTAAATTT
>CALGNN010000149.1 GCA_937961455.1 uncultured Saprospiraceae bacterium | reverse complement strand
CAAGGAGTGCTATTTCTTGTCAAGGCTTCAGACGCTGGTTCATCTAAATAAACTTTAATATTTGCATGCTTTTGTAAATAAGTTGCAGGAACATTGATATTGATAGGACCTTCAATGGCTTCTTTAACAATTTCAGCTTTGTGCATTCCCCATGCAATTAAGAAGACTTCTTTGGATTTCATAATTGTTGAAATCCCCATTGTGATAGCTCGGTAAGGGACATTCTCTATTTTTATAAAATCTTTCGCTGCATCAGTTCGTGTCAGATTATCAAGCTTTACTAAGCGTGTTTTTGAATTTTCCCAAGACCCTGGTTCATTAAATCCAATATGACCTGTCCTTCCAATTCCTAAAATTTGTATATCTATACCACCAAGGTCTTCAATTTTCTTTTCATAAGATTTATTAAAGCTGTCCACATCATCAATTGAAATTGTACCATCTGGTATATGAACATTTTCTTTCTTTATATCAATATGATCAAAAAGATATTCATTCATAAAATGAACATAGCTTTGTATTGCATCAGGATCCATTGGATAATACTCATCTAAGTTGAATGTTGCTACATTGGCAAAACTCAAGCCTTCTTCTTTATGCAATCGTACTAATTCATCATAGATTTTTATTGGGGAAGAACCAGTAGCTAAGCCAAGCACAATCATTTCGCCATCAGCTTGTTTTTTGCGAATAGATAGTGCAATTGAATTGGCGATATGCTTACTAGCATTTGATGCATCTTCCCATATTTGGACAGGGAGCTTTTCAAATGATTTGATTTGATACTTTAATGCTTCCATATTGGACTTTCAAACTTGTTTAAGCGAATTCTAAAGATAAGCAATTATTTATTATAAACAGATTTGAATCTTTTCATAAATTATACCAACCAATTTGTTGAGATTGATGTCTTAATAATTGATAGATAATCTATAGCTATTTTGAGCGTTCTTGTTTTAGATTAATTACTTTAAAGAACTTATATTTATGTTCAACCCATAGCTCAACGTATGAAAAAATTCAGTTTCTTTCTTTTATGTGTTTTTTTTAACCTTCAATTTGTAAATGGTCAAGAAATCAAGACCAACACAGAAGATTGGGTGTACACATATAGTGGCAATGTTTACAAGGGAGAAATTATTGAATTTGTTAGAGGGGACTATCTAGTTATAAAAATTAAAGATGGCGAGGTTACACTCTTGGAAAAGGATGTCCGAAAAATCATACAAAAAAAGTCTAAAAATTCTTCAAAGTCAGTTTATTCTAATTATAAATTCAGGGAATATGGGTTTAGAGAAGAAGGTTTTTATATGGCATTTGATTTTGCAACCCTATCTGGTTCTGAATTTGGTTCTGGAGTAAGTACCAGTTTTGGTTTTATGCAAAATCGATTATTTGGTTTTGGATTAGGCATTGGAGCTGATGTGCTAAAATTTGATTCATATCAATTTGATCAAGGATTTGAGGATACAGAGCTGGTTTACCCATTATTTGCTGAAGTAAGAGGTTATTTTTTAGAAAACTGGGCAAGTCCATATTATAATTTAAGAGCTGGCTATGCATTTGCTGTCCCAAATGAATCTAGGGACTTGATTAATGCAAGTGGTGGAATTTTTATTAACCCTGGAATTGGGATAAGAACTGGAGGGAGAAAAGGATTAAATATGATATACGAGGTGGGATATCGTTTTCAAGAAGCTTCTTTTAAATGGGAGGATTCAAATACAGCAGATATCATCAGCAGAGATGTACGATATAATAGATTAGTAGTTAAAGTGGGTATGGTTTTTTAAACCAAAACATTCTATGGATAAGATCAAAAAAATTGCTGAAGAAAGAGTTTTAATTGAAGCATGCGTTAGGAATGAACGTGCAGCTCAAGAGAAGCTTTATAAACAGTACTTTCCAAAGATGCTTCAACTTTGCTTTCGGTACACTAATGATCGGGACAAAGCCATGGAGATTGTCAATAATGGCTTCTTAAGGGTCTTTAAAAAAATCGACACTTTTGCTTTCGCTGGATCATTTGAAGGCTGGATGAGAAAACTTGTATTCCATTGTATTTCAGATCATTTTAGAAAAGAAAATAAATATATCAATCACTTTGTACTGGAAGAAAAGGAAAAAGTTACTACAGTAAATGCCTTAGATCAATTGTATGCTGAGGATATTTTAGATCTTATAGCCAACTTGCCATCCACTTCACAAAGTGTATTCCGAATGTTTGCCATTGAAGGGTATTCGCATAAAGAAATTTCAGAAAAATTAAATTTTTCAGAAGGCAATTCTAAATGGCACCTTTCTCAAGCTCGCAAAATATTGAAAGACCAACTTTTTAATAATAGAAACAAATTATATGCAGGATAATTACTCGAATATTGATGATGAATTTTTAGAATCTGGGTGGGACCATATGAGGACCCTTCTGGATAAAGAGATGCCGGTAAAGGATGAGCGGAGAGGTTATTTTTGGTTCTTCACTACAGGAATTCTTGCCTTTAGTTTAATTGCTTTTGTAATTTGGAAACAATATCAACCTAAGCAAGCGACACCCGAAGAAAAAAGTGCAATTCCAGTTGCTTCTGTGATACAAGATGTAGTGCCAGTCAATACAGACCCTTCAGGTGAAAAGGGTAGTAATGATGTGCTTTTACCTATCCATGAAACTTCTGTAAAAGTGTCTCAGGAAAAACCTGAAATAGAAGAATTTGTAGCTCAAGTGCCAACAAGAAAAGAAAGTTTAGTTAAACAAGCTATAACCGCCGAAGCTCCTGTTGTTATGGATGTCATTGAAAATAATGAGCTAGTTTATCATGATTATTCCATTAATACCAAAACTGCTAGTTTTATTAAGACAGATCAACTTGATGTTTTAGATGAAACTAAGCACGATAAAATGATGGCTTTTAATGAAGTATCCTTTGAAAAAATATCAAATATTCCTGGCTTACAGATTGATCAATTGACTTTAAATGAGTATAAGCCTTTTCCGAAAAGCATGAATACGCCTGTAAAATTTAGGCAAGTTTCTCCTTTGTCATTCGGTTTGCAAGCTTCTTATGTATTGGGAAATATGTTAGCTTATGAGGGAGCTTCAGTTGGTCTTGTTTCTAAATTAAAATTAAATAGAAGATTTTCTCTTAGATCTGGTTTTGATTTGAGCTTCTTTAAAAGTCAACATAATATTAAATCTTGGCTTAGAAGTAATGATAATGCCTTGGTATTAAGAGAGCGTATTATAACTAAAGGCTCTTCTAGTGCTTCAGAAATATTAAAGTCCGTTGACAAGTCAGTATTACTCGAGTTGCCAATTGAACTGGATTATAAACTGTTGTCTACTTTATCAATATCTGGAGGCTTAAAATTAGGTTATTTATTGAATGCCTCAGGGGATAATTTGCATCTTTCTGATGACAATCCGCCTTCAGTAAAAATCAATGATACCTATCCTCTTGATGAAGGATTTATACACAGATCATATTTATCATTAAAGACAGGTGCGCATTATAGTTTGACTGATCAAATTAATATAGATCTATCATATACACAGTCTTTAGGTTCTTTTGTGTCAGATAAAGCAGCTATTGAAAATGAAGCCTATGATAGAAATGTTGCTAACAATAGGAAAAATGCATTTTCATACTTATCAATGGGCTTAAGTTATGACTTTTAAGCTACTGGATGTAAAGTAGCTTGTCGCTGAAGAAGCGTTTCTTCAGATTCGATACGGTCAGGATCCTGAATGCAACAATCTACAGGACATACTGCAGCACATTGCGGTTCATCATGAAAACCCTTGCACTCTGTACATTTGTCAGGCACTATAAAGTAGAAGTCATCTTCTACTGGTTGATGTGAATCATCAACGGATACTTTTACTCCTGATTCAAGTATATGAAAACCTTTAATACTATTTCCTTCTGAAATCTTCCATTCTACACCACCTTCATAAATAGCTGTATTAGGACATTCGGGCTCGCAAGCTCCGCAATTAATACATTCGTCTGTTATTATTATTGCCATTCTATTCTTTACATTAAACTCAAACGAAAAAACCTTCGTTAAAGTTTAATAGAGCTGCAAAATTAAAAGAATAGTTAAGCTTTTAAAGTCATAAAAACTTAAATTTTAGTTCTAGCAAGCGCTCAGTAAAAACATCTATATTTTTTGAATTCAAGAAGTGTGTGAAACTACTTGTCATCCGAGAATATATTTCTCTGAGGCTATTTTAATTTCTTCTTCCCGCTTCTGGAGTTTTACCGTAGTTTTTATCACGCTTTAGAAGCCAGAAAAAAGTATTCGTATTATTCGCTGAAGCGACATATGCCTGCACAAATTCCCAGCCATTTTCACTCATGAAATTGAGCGCATCAATCATAGAGTTGAAAACTTTAGGTTTACCTGTTCTTGGATCAACAATACGTTCTACAGCGAACAATTTAGAATCCTGGCCATAGTCTATGATTACTGTTATGTTATTAGAAAATGCCCTGCGAGTCCCAATTAATTCAGCATATACATACTCAATGGGAGCCTTGTCAAGTCTATTTGAAACTTGAGGTCGCGTACTTTGTGTTGATGTTGAAGGTGCAGCTTTTTCTTCAACTTGAGGTCTGGTTGGTCTTTCTTTTTGAGCATTTAACTGAAAGAAGCCTGCTAAAAGGATTACTAAAAGAATTTGATATCTCATGATACTAGATTTTTCTTATTAACAATTTGTACGATGCATATATTTCATGCAAAATATTAAAGTATCGTTAATAAAGAAAAGAAGATGTTAAATACTTAATGAAGTCTTTAAGCAAGCTGAATAAATGAATTATTATCCTGCCAATTGTTTAAGCTAATCAAGTTCAATTCAATGGCCATAATGGCCAACTGAAAATTACTCTTAGCATTAAGTTTGTTGTTGATGTTTTTGCGATGTGTATGCACCGTTGCAAGTGAAATGAAAAGCTTTTGAGCAATTTCATTACTCTTCATGCCTTCAGCAAGACATTGAAGAATTTGTTTTTCACGCTTAGTTATAGTTGTTGAGGTCATTGATTTGATTTTTAAAAGATCAACGCTAAATGAAAGCGTTGATCCTGGGTAATTTAGGGTTAAAATTGCAATGAATGATAAATTTTAGGGTCCCTGATATTGGCCAGTCTATAATTTATCAGTAGTTTTTCTTATCAATAATTGCATACACAATAATAAGCATCACCTAATCCAATAATTCGTACATATTTTTAGGTATTCCTCATGTTATATTTACCCTAAAACTTCATAAATAATTGTTTATTAATATATTATGTTAATAAAATGAATTATTTTTCCTATGAAAATTTATAAATATGAGGTCAAAATTACTACAGGTACTTGTTAGTCTTAAATCAGAAGAATGGCTGGAATTAGAGAAATTCATTTTGATGCAAACCAAAAAGCTGACTGATACCTTTAAGCTTTTTAAGTTTTTATCGAAAGAGCGATCTAAAATCTCTAATTGGGATCATGTAGAAGATATTAAAGTTCAACTTTTTCCAGAGATGAAGCACAAAGCCTTTTTAAATATCCAGTCAAGGCTGTTTGTGATTTGTGAAAAATGGTTGGTGCATAAGTATTATGAAAATAGATTAATTGAGCGAGAGCTCACATTGGTGAAAATCTACAATGATAGATCTTTGTTTAAATTGGCCGATTTAAGTATGAAAAAATTAGAGCGAAGTTTTGCCTCATCTGATGACTTTCATTTAGAAAAAGAGTACTACAGGTTCAAATTATATTTCGAACAATATTTTAGTAATAACCCGATTAAGCGAAAATCTAATACTGCATTATTACTTAATGCATCAAATGCCCTAATGCTATACGCAAAGGATATGTCCTTGTTTTATGAAATTGAGATGAATAATTCTTCAATGATTTCTCATTTTGATTTTAAAGATGTTATTGACGAATTGAAAAAGCTGCAAGCACATTCAGGTAAAACCCATAACCAACTCATTCTTCAAAAACTCTATCTTTTTATACATGCAAAAGACAAAGAAGCCTTCAATTTTATTTATCAAAATTTGCTAGATGATAATTTTGATGACACATCATTACTCCAGACTATTATCTTTTATTACGTTTTTAATTACTCACAAAAAAATTGGTTTGGCGAAGAAGAAGTTTATAAAGAAATTGCAACAAAGCTTATTGAATTTGGAATGCAAAAAAAGATCTTTCTCAATGAAGGGAAATTGAGCAATGCCACTTTTCACCGCCTTCTAAGTATTCACTTAAAATATATGAGCTTTGAAGAAACAGATAAGTTTATCAAAAATTCCACGAACTTTCTAGGGGAAAAGCAAAAACAAGATATGTTCACTTATGCAGATTCACTGAATCATTTTTATCATGATAAATATGATCAGGTTTTACAAAATTTGCAAAAGATCAGTTCGCGCAGGTATGATTTAAAAATTACCATACTGTTGTATGAAATTTTTATCATGTATAATGATGCTGCAACAGATGAAGAGGTCTTTCTTTCTAGAATTAATAATTATGAAAGGAGCCTTAAGAGGAATAAAGCAAAAATTAGTAAGAAATTGTTTAAAGGAGTGTTAAATGCATTTTCATTGGTTAAGAAAATGAACAAAGCCAAATACAAAAATATCGTGATTGATATAAATGAATATAAACCTTTGGCAGGAGGACTATGGTTTAGCAAAGAGCTTCCAGAAAATAAAAAGGTGGGATGAATTCACCCCACCTGCGATTCTTAATTTCATTTAGTTATCGCGATCAAGTAACTACTATACTGGATCAATTTCGTCATCGATAATACTTTCGATAAGAATAATTAATAAGTCAAGCATGATTCTTAATTTTTGATTAGAAAATGGTTTTAATCAAATCTTGAATCATGTCAAGTGGCCACGAGACATAGAGTCTCAATTTGGGGTCAGTTTTGAAGTGGCTTAGCTAAATCCACTTTATATAACTAACACATTATCATTAGTAAAATTAAGTCAATCAAAAAGTCGAAACCTTATAACATTTGTTAGCTTTAAGCCTTTGTACCAAAAGCAATAAATAAAAATTGAAGTCTAATTATTTTGAAAGAAATCCCATACAATTTGAGCTGAATGAAGAGATGCTTGATTGTGATTCTTACGTAGTTATTCCTGCTTATAAAGAATTTGAGATCAACAAAACTTTGGAAAGTTTAAAAAATGCTTTTGCGGCAGACTTCAATATTGGGATTCTTATTGTTTTAAATCATAGACTCACAGATTCTTTGGAAGTCAAGTCAATTTCAAAAAAATGTAATGCGCACATTAAAGTTTTTAAGGAGCTTCATCCCAATATTTTGATTCAAGAATTATTTATTGAATTTGAGGACGAAAAAAAATCTGGCGTAGGCATTGCACGTAAATTAGGGATGGACCTTGCTGCTCATCAATTAGTACAAAAAGCTAAGTATGAAAATTTAATATTCTGCCTCGATGCCGATAGCACAGTTAGCTTAAATTACTTTAAATCAGTTTTGGAAGCATTTAATAAACAAGCAAATAAATCAGCTGCATCCATTTTTTTTGAGCATCCATTAAAAGGTACTGATTATAGTCATGAGGTATATGAAGCCATAGCGCTATATGAATTGCATTTACGATATTTTATTCAAGCACAAAGATCCATCGGAATTCCGCATGCTTATCATACGATTGGCTCTGCCATGGTAGTGCGAGCCCATGCATACATAAAGGAAGGAGGAATGAATAAAAGAAAAGCTGGAGAAGACTTTTATTTCCTTCATAAATTTATTTCAAAAAATGTCCTTTTTGAAATCCATGATGCCTGTGTTTACCCTTCACCGAGGAGATCCGATAGAGTGCCTTTTGGGACTGGAAAGGCTGTTGGCAATATTTTGTTTGAACAAAAATTGATGAGCTATAATTTACAATCATTCATGGATCTACAATTCTTGTTTGAAAATCTTAATTCCCTATATAAGGGCGAGAAGCTAAAATTATCAGAGGCACTGATGCACTGGATTCATGATACTGACTTTTATCTAAAGATTAATGAAATTAAAAATAACACCAGCAACTTTGAATCATTTAGAAAAAGATTTTGGCAGTATTTTAATGGCTTTATGCTCATGAAATGCCTGCACTTTTTACGAGACCATTACTATCCAAATGAGGATATAATTTTGCTTTCTTCTAATTTTTTACAAACAAGGAAGCGTCATTCTATCGAATTGCTAAAGAAGTATAGAGATTTACAATCTATAAAGTATTAGTACTTATATCGTTTTGCGAATTTTTATCCATCCCAAGCTTTTTGTAACTTCCATAAAACATATTCTATGAAAACACGCTATTTCTTTTCGCTCTTTCTTTTGCCTCTTTTACTTAGTTCACAAGCCATTGATCAAAATAAAATTGATCGAATAAAAGCAGAATTAATTAGGAATATAGATGGAAAATCTAAAGAAGCTCAGGTAATGGTTGATAAGGTATTCAGTTTTGCTGAGTTGGGATTTCAAGAAATAGAAACCTCTAAATACTTGACCGACATTTTAGCAAATAATGGCTTTGAAATAGAACACGGCATCTCAGGTATACCCACTGCTTGGTGGGCAAAATGGGGCTCAGGTAAACCAGTAATAGCTATAGGATCGGATTTAGATTGTATACCGAAAGCATCACAGTATCCTGGTGTTGCTTATCATAAAGCCATAGTCGAAGGTGCTCCAGGACACGGTGAAGGTCATAACTCAGGAAGCCCTTTAAATATTATTGCAGTCTTAGAAGTTAAAAAAATCATGGAACGTGAAGGCCTTTCTGGAACGCTGATAGTTTGGCCAGGTGTAGCAGAAGAATTAGTTGGTACTAAAGCTTTTTATACAAGAGATGGATACTTTGATAATGTGGATATGGCCATCTTTACACATGTTTCCAGCAATTTGACAACATCTTATGGTCAAGCAAGAGGAACAGGTTTGATATCTGTTGAATATACATTTGAAGGTGAAGCCGCTCATGGGGCAGGGGCTCCTTGGAGAGGAAGATCTGCTGCTGATGCTGTAGAACTGATGAATATTGGATGGCAATACCAAAGAGAGCATTTAGATCCATTGCAACGATCGCATTCAGTGATTACAAATGGTGGAGATCAACCGAATGTAGTGCCTTCTGAAGCAAGCATTTGGTATTATTTGAGGCATGTGACTTATCCTCGAATCATGGAAATGTATGAAAAAGCCAACAGGATAGCAGACGGTGCCGCTATGATGACCAATACTACTGTTTCAAGAAAAATTATAGGCTCGGCTTGGCCAAGGCATTTTAATCAGGTGATTGCTGAGCGTATGTACGAAAATATAAAACAAGTTGGACTTCCTGAATGGTCTGAAGATGATCAAGTATTGGCAAGAGCTGTTCAACAAGAAGTAGGATCACCAGATAAGTTCGATGGGCTTGCTCTTGAATTGGATACTTTAAAAGCGCCATTAATGAGTTTTATTAGTGGAGGAAGTGATGATATAGGAGACATCTCTTGGAAATTACCGACGGTCACTTTGCGTTTCCCATCTAACATTCCTGGGCTTCAAGGACATCATTGGTCGAATGCCATTGCCATGGCCACACCTATAGCACATAAAGGAGTAATAGCAGGCGCTAAAGTAGAAGCCATGACCTTGATTGATTTTATAATGAATCCACAACTAGTGGAAGATGCTTGGACTTATTTTAAGGAAGAACAAGGTATGAAAGAAGCATACATACCAATGGTGACTAAAGATGATGAACCAGCCATTTATTTGAATAAGGAGATCATGGATGAATTTAGACCGGCCTTAGAGCAATACTATTATGATGAAAATAAATACGACAATTATCTAGAACAATTAGGTGTTTCATATCCAACAATTAGAAAAGAAAAATAGATGAAAAATATTCTCATAATAACAGGTGATGGAGGAGAATCTTACGAAACACTCTATGCTAAACATAGATTTCAAGAAGCAGCTTATGGCGTGCAGATAGCTGCACCTTCTAAAAAAATGATGAATTTAGTGATCCATGATTTTGAACCTGGTTGGGATACCTATGTAGAAAGGAAAGGCTATTATGTGGATTCAGATTTAAGCTTTGATGAGGTCGATACTTCGGTTTTTGATGCAGTCTTGTTGATTGGTGGCAGAGCACCTGAATTTTTAAGAAATGACCAGCGAGTGATCTCAATCGTACAACAATTCAATAATGACGAAAAATACATTTTTGCCATTTGTCATGGAATCCAAATCTTAGTGACTGCAGGTTTAGTACGAGATAAAAATATCACCTGCTATGAGCATGTTAAGTTTGAGGTTGAAGCTTGTGGAGGAACTTTTATAGGTAAAGATCAAGCTGTCAGAGATGGCAGGATCGTAACAGGGCAAACTTGGCAATCTCATCCAGATTTTTATAGAATGGTATTTGAGTGTTTACATGAATAAGGCACATCCGATTAGAATTCTAGCATCAGGTAAAAGCGATTTTAGCTATAACAGAACCCAAATTCTTTTTAATGGAATAGAACAACATCCAAAATTGCAATTAGATTATTATCCAATAAATTCTAGAAGTAGTTTTGATAGAAAACGGTTTCAACAAAAAGCAGCAGCAGCTGATTTTATATTCATTCCTGCCTTTCGACATAGAGATGTTTCTTTCATAAAAAGGCTAAGTGAAACTCCAGTTATATTTGATCCTCTTATTTCGAAATACCTTACTAAAAAAGATTATGGTCAATCCTGGAAAGCTCCGTTAAAATTCTATTTAGATAAGATCCCTTTCAAAAAGTCTGATATTTTAATCGCAGATACAGAGGCACACAAAAATTATTATTGTAAAACATTTAAGATAGCTAAGGAAAAGGTCATCCTTGTGCCGATAGGAGTGGACTCAGAAGTGTTTTTTCCAATCGAAAAGAAAGTAGAAAGTAAATTTTGCGTTGGATTTTACGGAAATTTCAATCCATTGCAAGCAGTTGATAAAATTGTAAATGCAGCTAAAATTCTAGAGCAAGATCTAAATATTACATTTAAGATCGTAGGCGGAGGATTTGATTTTCAAAAAGTTCAAGCTTTAGTCTCAAAGTTACAATTGAGCAATATGACCTTTATAGGCAAGGTACCTTATGCTACATTAAATAAAGAAATTAATTCATTTGATATTTGCTTAGGTGTCTTTGGAGATTCTCAAAAAACAGATGTCGTTGTGCCCAACAAAATCTTTCATTATGCTGCGTGCAAAAAAGCAATTATTAGCAAAGACAATCAAGCAATGAAAGAATTTTTTCAACATGGGCATGACATGCTGTTAATCAATAATTCGGCAAAAGAAATCGCCGATTCAATTTTGCAATTAAAAAGTGATGCGCAACTAAGGAATAAATTAGCTAATAATATTTATGAAAATGTTATCAATAAGTATGATAAGAATCATATAAGTGAAATGCTTTATCAAGAACTAAAGAATTATTCTTAATAATCTTTCATTTATGGAACTTTGACCACCTTAACGCAGTTTACCAATTATAACAGAAAGTTTTGATTGTCAAATATTTGACTTAGCTTTATGTTGTATGAAATTCATAATTTAAATAAGGTATTCGACCTAAATTTGTTTTGAATTTCGATTTTTTTTGATTGCTGAAAAGCAATTTTATTTTTAATTTTTTATTTATATGAACATTTTTGTTGCAAAACTAGACTTCCAAACACAGGAAGCTGAAGTAAGAGACGCTTTCGAAGCATTCGGAACTGTCGACTCTGTAAAAATTATTATGGACAAACACACTAACCGATCTAAAGGTTATGGATTTGTTGAAATGCCTAATGATGAAGAAGGAAGATCTGCTATTAACAGTTTAAATGATAGTGAGCTTTCTGGAAGAACAATTGTAGTTAAAGAGGCTAGACCTCGTGACGATTACAACCGAGACAACCGTAGAGGCGGTGGTGGTGGCGGCGGCTACCAAAGACGTGATCGTTATTAATAACGAAAAATAATAAACAGAATAGGGCTTTTAATTTTTAAGAGCCCTTTTTTTATGCCCATAAGTAAAGGCAAAATACCTTTGATACAATAATGAATAAGCAATAGAAGTATAAGTTATCATTTTACCATTCAATGATGGTCAACAACTGCATCTGGTTCAGGAGGACCTAAAATTCTTTGAACCAATTTTCCTATAGTTAAGCCTTGAACTAAAATAGAAAATACCACAATCACATAAGTAATGGTAACGAATAAGTCTCTGTACATATAGTCTTCCAAAGAAAGCGCCAAGGCAATACTTATTCCCCCACGCAATCCACCCCAAGTCATGATTAAATTTGTTTTTGGGGCGAAGTCCAATTTCTTTTTATACAATTGAATGGGCAATGAAAGTGCTACATATCTCGACAGTAATACTAATGGAATCAAGATCAAGCCTTCCATGATGTATTTTCCATCAAGATTGATTACTAAGATCTCTAAGCCAATTAAAATGAATAAAATAGCATTAAGTATTACATCTAAAATCTCCCAAAATTTATCAACATATTGTTCCGTGATTTCAGACATAGCAGAATCTCTAACAGTATTGTTACCGACAAATAATCCTGCAACCACGATCATCAGAGGTCCTGAAAGATGCAAGTATAGCGCTAAAGCATAACCGCCCATTACCATTGCGAGGGTGATCATTACCTCAACAGCATAATCATCAATTGACCTCAAAAGTCTAAATGTAATCCAGCCTAACAACAAGCCAAGTGCAATTCCACCCAAAACTTCTTGACCAAATAATCTAGCAATATCTACAAAATGAAAACCAGATCCATGTGAACTTGGATCATTTCCTGCACCACCCGCAATACTATAAATGGTAAGGAAAACAACAACCCCAACGCCATCATTAAATAATGACTCTCCAACAATTTTTGTTTCTAAATTTTTGGGTGCTCCAGCTTTCTTTAAGATACCAAGTACTGCTATTGGGTCCGTAGGTGATATTAAAGAACCGAAAAGTAAACAATAAATATAAGGTACTTCAAACCCCGTTAAAAGTAATAATCCATAGGTGATGGTTCCTACAAGAAAGGTAGATACGATAACTCCAAAAGTCGCAAATAACAGGATAGGGTAGCGTTGAATTTTCAACTGATCAAAATTGGTATGGATGGCTCCTGCAAACAATAGAAATGAAAGCATCACATCTAGTAACAATTTCTTGAAATCTATTTGGCTGATAAGATCTGTCGCCATATTAAGCAGTCTATCATCGAAATATCCTATGAGTGTCACTACTACAGTAAATAGAATGGCCCCGACCATGAGACCTATGGTATCAGGTAGTTTGAAATATTTTACATTGATATATCCAAAGACTGCAGAGAGTACAATTAAAATAGTAACAATGGTAAATAGATCCATTAAGTTAATTTAGCAACAGCTTCTTTTATTCTTTTGACGGATTCTCTTAGCTGTTCATCAGATGCTGCATAGGATATTCTAATACAGTTGTCATTCCCAAAAGCCGCTCCAGCGACCAATGCTACATGTGCCTCCTTTAGTATATACATGGCAAAATCAGAAGAGTCTTTTATGTGATAGTCACCAAAAGACTTTCCAAAATATGCTGATATGTCAGGGAATATATAAAAAGCACCTGGAGGCCGATTCACTAAAAATAATGGGATTTGCTCAAGAAGATCAATCATCATATCTCTTCTTTTGAGATAGGTATCCTTCATTTTATGCGTCGTGTCCAAAGGACTGTTCAATGCGTGGGCTGCAGCCATTTGTCCAAATGCACTGGCTCCAGAAGTAAACTGCCCTTGAATCTTCGCACAAGCTTTAGCTATCCATTCAGGAGCACCAATATATCCTAGTCGCCAGCCTGTCATAGCAAATCCTTTGGAAAAACCATTGATGGTGACTGTTTGATCTTTCACTTCTTCAAAGGCTCCAATGCTAACATGTTTAGACCCGAAATTGATGAACTCATAAATCTCGTCTGATAAAATAATAATATCGTTTCGCTCTGATAATATTTCGGCAAAAGCCTTTAACTCATCATAGTTAAAAACAGAACCCGTTGGATTACAAGGTGAAGAAAATAAAACCATTTTAGTTTTATCCGTAATCGCATTTTTTAATTGTTCAGGAGTAACCTTATAATCATTTTCTATACCTGCTGCTATCGGCACAGGAACGCCACCTCCAAGCCTTACAATTTCATAATATGAAACCCAATATGGAGTAAAGATGATCACCTCATCTCCCTTATTCAATAATGCCAAAGATAGATTTGCAATGCTTTGCTTTGCACCATTAGATACGACAATTTGGCTAACACTAAAATCCAAATTATTGTCCCTTCTAAATTTGTCCACTATAGCTTCTCTGAGCGGCATCAAACCAGCAACAGGGGTGTACTTAGTATATCCCTCGTCCAAGGCTTTTTTGGCAGCATCTTTTATATGCTCTGGTGTATCAAAGTCAGGTTCCCCTAAACTTAAAGTTATGATATCATGTCCTTGGGTTCGCAGATCGCGTGCCATCTGTGCCATTTTTAAAGTAGCTGACTCTGACATTCTCAAAAGACGATCGGAAAGGCGTTGGTGTTCCACTTAATATATTAATTTTTTGTATGTATAAATCTACGCCAAATATATAAATATGGATTATCATTGTGTTCTTTATTTCAAGAAATGATTGAGCATTATGACAAGAGTTGGTTTATTATCTGACACCCATAGCTACTTTGATCCAAAGATTGCCGAGTTTTTTAAAGATGTAGATCTTTTAATCCATGGTGGAGACTTTGGTTCACTTGAAATAATAGACAATTGCAAAGCACTATGCAGCAACTTTATTGGAGTGTCGGGCAATATTGATAATATAAAAATTAAAGCTGAAATGCCTTTAAATCAAAGTTTTATGATAGAAGACTTAAAGGTATTTATGACACATATTGGTGGTTATCCTGGAAGGTATACCAAAAGAGTCAGGAGCCTACTAGAAAAAGAAAAACCCGATTTATACATCTGTGGTCACTCTCACATTCTAAAAGTGATGAGAGATAAAAAATTGGATCTTCTGCATATTAACCCAGGAGCATGCGGTCATGCAGGTTTTCATGCAATTAGAACCTTGATAAGATTTTCTGTAGAAGGAAAAGAAATTGACAATCTAGAAGTTATTGAACTAGGTAAAAGAGGAAAAATTGACTAAACCACATCAAGTGCTTGAGCTAAGTCTTCCTTGATATCTTCTACATCTTCAATTCCAACAGAGATCCTCACCAAACCATCAGAAATACCATTCCTAATTCTAATAGCTCTATCAATATTTAAATGCGAGCTGGTTGCTGGGTGTAAAACTAAGGTGTCAACATCTCCTAAGGTTGGAGCCATCACAGCCAATTGAAGTTGATTCATAAATCGCTTCATTCCATCTATATCACTATCAATTTCAAATGACAACATTGCTCCAAATCCATTTTTCATCTGCTTGCAAGCAATTTCATGATCTGGATGAGAAGTTAAACCAGGATAATTCACCTTGATGATTTTTTTATGTGCATCTAAATATTCTGCTACTGCCTGCCCATTTTCACAATGCTTCTTCATCCTCAAATCTAAGGTCTTCATCCCATTGTGAATCAACCATGCGTCAAAAGGTGCGCAAGGAGTGCCCAAGAGTTTCATTGATTTCCAAATCTCCTTTTTCCTTTCATCATCTTTTCTAAATATAATCGCTCCAGAAAGGGAGTTGCCATGGCCATTGATAAATTTGGTAGTCGAATGGATAATATAATCAACACCATATTGGAATGGCTGCTGCAATAGGGGCGTGCAGAATGTATTGTCAATTACCGTAACACAATTGTAGCGTTTAGCTAAGGATACGATTTTCTCTAGATCAATGCATGCCAAAGAAGGGTTGGCAGGAGTCTCTAGATATATGAGTTTGATGGAATCATTATTTTTTAATACACTTTCGCACGCATCAATATCATTAAGGGATTCAAGATGGCTAGAAATTCCCAAGCGTTCAAAATTAGACATAAATAACTCTGTCGTACCACCATAAATATTCCCTTGAGTTAAAATGCCATCTCCTTTACCTACAAGTGATAATAACAAAGTGCTGATCGCTGACATTCCTGTTCCACACAATAAACCCTCTGCCTCTAGGTCCATACCAAAACATTCTAAGTCTGCTATTTTTTGTGCAACTGCGTCAGAGGTTGGATTGCCATATCTAGAATACTTATGCCCCTCTTGTTTTCCTGAAAAAATGTCTATGCTTTGTTCGACGGATTCGAAAACAAATGAAGAAGTTGGATAGATGGGTAAAACATGTGACTTTGTCGTACGTTTATTTTCTACCTCCTTAACGCAAAAAGAAGCTATTTTCATTTTGTAAATTTGTACTGATTAATTTTTTGCTAAAATGCGCATTATTTTTTTAATACTTATCAGCATTCAAACGCTTTCTCTATTAAAAGCTCAAGATGAAGCATACATAGAAGAAGGATTAGAAGAAGAGATTATTGATGACTATTATATGGCGAATAAGTTTGAAACCTACTTTGGACTGAGTTTTCCTACTGCTGCATATAAAAGACAAAATATGGAAGTCGGTTATGGCTTTGGCTTTAAATACCTTAGAAAGATTTTCTCGGAGAATAATCTTTACTATGGACTAAATTTTGATATTTATACATTTCATTCTCGATCAGTCACATACATTGAACCTGATCCGCTAGGAGACTACGAAGTAAGACAACGAACCTTCATCCGCTCTTCTAATCTAAATCCCATCATACGTTTCGAGACCCAATTTTTCGAAAACTTTAAACCTTACCTTGAAGCTAATGCAGGTGTGAAATTTTTAATCACAAAATCTACATTAACGGATGTCGAATTAGATGATGTATTAGAAACTTGGAGAGAGCAAGATGATACCGTATTGAGTTATGGTGCTACAGTTGGTTTTGAATATCAATTTAAAAGATCACCCAACTTTGGTTTGAGCTTTTCTGTCAGCTATCAATCGACCACGAGTGGTACTTATCATGTCGAGAATGGCAATTATGAAGTTCAGGACCCATATTGGCCTGTTGAGTATTTTGAACTCAAGAATTCTACTACAGATGTAATAAACAGTACCTTAGGTGTCAATTTATATTTCTAATGGAAGAAGAAGAGATTCAAGAAGAACTAGTAGAGCGATATGCATTTGTTGTGGATAAAGGACAATCCTCTCTTCGTATCGACAAATACATCCACGATAAAATTCAAAATATTTCGAGGAATAGAATCCAAAATGCCTGTAAAACGGAATCCGTTTTGGTTAATGGGAAAGTGGTGAAATCCAATTACAAAGTAAAACCTAAGGATGAGATATCAATCTTGGTTGCAAAATCGGCCTTTGGTCCTAATAAAGTTGAACCGCAGGATATTCCTCTAGATATTCATTATGAGGATGATGACATTCTCATTGTCAATAAACCAGCAGGAATGGTGGTGCATCCCGGCATCGCAAATTCAGATGGGACACTTGTAAATGCACTTAAGTTTTATTTAGATAAGGACGGACCAGTGATGGAGGGAAATGACCCTGACAGAGCCTTTCTTGTACATCGGATAGACAAAGATACTTCGGGACTTTTAGTCGTGGCAAAAAACGACTTTGCTTTATCTAAATTAGCTAAACAGTTTTATGATCACACGATAGATCGTGAATATTGGGCCTTGGTTTGGGGGAATTTTGACGAGCCTAAAGGTACGATAGATGCAAATATAGGTAGGCATCCAAGATTTAGAAATAAGCAATATGTTTATAAAGAAGGAGAAAGTGGAAAGCATGCTATAACACACTATGAAGTCATAGAAGATATGTATTATGTATCCTTAGTAAAGTGTGTCTTAGAGACTGGAAGGACGCACCAAATCCGTGTTCACATGCAATCTGAAAATCATCCCTTGTTTAGTGATGCAAAATATGGCGGGGATAAAATTGTTAAAGGCACAGTATTTACCAAATACAAACAATTTGTACAAAACTGTTTCAAAGTATGTACTCGACAGGCATTGCATGCACAAAAATTAGCCTTTACACACCCAAGGACTGAAGAACGTGTCTCATTTGAAGTCGATCCTCCTGAAGACATAGCAGAGGTACTTAACAAATGGAGGCACTATCTTGAAAATAGAAAAACCATTTCTTAATTGATGAATTTAGATGAACGGATCGAGTCCATGGTTAAGCTTGGAGCGGACTTAATCAATCAAGATGAACGACTCATGGCACATGCTCATCGCACAGAGAGCAACAATCCATGGTTTACGAAAAAGCACATTACTTGGTCTATTAGGCAAATTGCTAATCAATTTCTTGATCGCAATAAAATTTTAGCTTGGCTCAATAATTACTCAATTCCAGAGGACGGTGAAATGAGACAAGTGGGCATTGTAATGGCTGGTAATATCCCATTGGTTGGATTTCATGACATGCTATGTTGCTTTATTGCTGGGCACAAATCCATCATAAAATTATCAGATAAAGATCCTTACTTGATTCCATACGTTTTGACCTTATTGAAAGAAGCTAATCCCGAAACAGCAGCTTACTTTGAATTGGTTCAAAAACTAGAAAACTATGATGCAGTTATTGCTACAGGATCGAACAGCACCGCAGTACATTTTGAATATTACTTTAAAAATGTACCGCATATCATCAGGCGAAATAGAAATGCCGTTGCGGTATTACAAGAAAGTGTTGAAAATGAAAGCATAGAAAAATTAGGAGATGATGTCTTCTTGTATTATGGATTAGGTTGTCGAAATGTATCAAAAATATACTTGCCTAAATCATTTAACACAGATCGATTATTTGAGAATTTTACCAAGCACCAAGATGTCATAAATCATGGTAAGTACCGGAATAATTTTGATTACAATGTAGCCATTTTCATGTTGAATAAATTACCTTATTTGGAGTCAGGTTTTTTTATTTTGAAAGAGGATGAACAAATTGCTTCTCGCATTGCCTGCTTGCATTATGAAAGGTATGATGATGAGAAAACATTGATAAATCACTTATTAAGTGAAAAAGAAAAAATCCAATGTGTAGTCTCTGATCTCCAAATGGAATCTCTTAAGACCGTTCCTTTTGGTACATCTCAAATTCCTTCTTTGCTTGATTATGCAGATGATGCAGATACGCTTGATTTTTTATTAAAACTATCAAATGACAAAAGCTGAAAAGGTAGTTGCTATCTCAGAGATTCTAGAAAAGTTGTATCCTGAGACTCCTGTGCCATTAACGCACAAAGATTCTTACACTTTGTTAATAGCCGTGTTACTTTCGGCACAATGCACAGACGCACGTGTGAATTTGATCACACCTAAATTATTTGCTAAAGCAGATACCCCTGAGAAAATGATCAAACTCCAAGTTAAAGAAATTGAAGATATCATCAGGCCATGTGGTTTATCACCTGCAAAATCAAAGAATATTTTCAACTTGTCTAAAATGTTGATTGAACTTCACAATGGAACTGTGCCTGATAATTTTGAAGATCTTGAAGCATTGCCTGGAGTAGGGCATAAGACTGCCTCAGTAGTCATGGCGCAAGCTTTTGGTGTACCTGCTTTTCCAGTAGACACGCACATTCATCGATTAGCATATCGTTGGGGATTGTCTACAGGCAAAAATGTAGTGAAAACAGAAAAGGATTTAAAGAGATTATTCCCTGAGGCACTTTGGAATAAACTGCATCTACAAATCATATTTTTTGGAAGAGAATATTGCCCAGCTAGAGGACACAATCCGGATGAATGTCCAATTTGTAGTATCTATGGAAGAAAGTCTTTACAGTAAGTTCTAGAAAGGATATCCAATTCCCCATTGTAAGGTTCCGTCATTCAATTTGAAGTTTACAGCATTCCCGCTATAATAATAATGACTATTAGTTGTAGGATTTAAATAAGGTGTTCGTAGTTTATAGCCAATATCAATTCGCATTAAGAAATAAGAAAAATCCAATCTTAACCCAAAGCCTGCACCCACAGCAATTTGGTTGACAAAATCTTCGCTAAATCCACTTCCTGGTCTTTCTTTGTCCTCCTTTAATAGCCAGATGTTTCCAGCATCGACAAAAAGGGCTCCTTTCAAATACCAAAATAAATCAAAGCGATATTCAATGTTTGCCTCAAGTCGAATATCGCCACTTTGAAAGAAATAATCCACCCCATTAATTTGTACTCCTGGGTCATTATTGGCACCTGGTCCCATTTCTCTCAGTCTCCACGCCCTAATACCGCTGGGTCCTCCTCCAAAAAACTGTTTTACATATGGATTAATTTTTTCCTCTCCATCAACCCCAAAAGGAACAATTATGCCTCCCAAAAATCTGAAACTGACTTTGTGTTTTCTAGAGAAGTTGTAAAGTTGACTCCATTGTAATTCCGTCTTGATATACTTTGAAAAATTTAATGGGTCAGAAGGACTTCCTAATGAGAAGACCTTATCACCTCCATCAATTAAATTGTACAAGAGATTAGCCGTATAAATTTCTGCTCCAGATAATTCAACTAAACCAAGAAAGTTGTTGATTACTCCAGCTCTATTTGGCTTTCCAAACGTTTCCCAACTAAAATCTCTAAATAGTAATCCTGTGAATAATTGTTTACTCCACGATCTTTCTAAAGTTGGGATGGCGTCTAGGGTAGCCTGCCATCGCGGTTCAGCCGTAGGTAAGTATAAGTTGAATCCAATATGATTTAATGAATATTGCGTTTTCTTCTTGCTATTGAATTGGTAACCTAGTGCTAAATTAAATGAATGTGATGCGTATAAGCTTCTAATAGAAACCCAGTTATAACTTCCAGAAACTTTTGTATTTGCTCTATTGATTAATTCTTCATAAAAGCTATCTCTCAGTAGTCCATTGTCATTGATTCTAATTTTGTTAAGTCCTTTATATATTCCAAAAATGTCTAAGAACTTAGGAATGTATAAATCTGATTGCCAGCTAAAATTAGATGATCCAAATAACGTGTCATTGCTTGGCGAATTAGAGTTGCCTAATAAATTAAACTCGACTCCAAAGCCTACATTGTTTACAAAGGTCTCTGAACCTCCAAGAAAATTTCTTTGAGAAAGATTGAGATTTGCAGCGGCGCCAAATAAATTTAACTGTGCTGAATTGTCACTATAATTGATTTCAATATTTCCACCCGTTGACATCTTTTTGTCCTTGGTTAAAAATAATTTATAGTTAATGGAATTGTTTTTCAACGAATCAATCTCAGGTTGGAAGGAGACGAAACGATAGGCATCCAAAGAGTTAAGTTTCAAAAAACTTCGATCATAAACTTCCTTGGTATAAAGATCTCCCTTATTAAAATAGATGGCCTCTGCAATGGTTTGCTCTTTTACCTTGTTGATATCTTCCCGATAATAGAAACGAAAACCATCATATTCAATTTCATCATAGGCTCCTAAATAACTTGGATCATAATCAGGATAGACTTCAACTTCACCAAAATAGAATTTACTATGTGCAGCTGCAGTGCTTGGTTCTTTTATCCGCAAACTCACGATAGCAGAGCCTCCAGTGCTATCTACTTTTAAAGAGGCTATTTCTCTTTTTTGGAAAAAGGCATAACCATTATTTTGCAACAAATTAGCAATTCTAGATCGCTCTTGCTCGTATAGTTGAATGTCAACAGGTGTTCCTTCTTTTAGTAATGCTTGGTCCTTATGATCTTTCAATAATTGTAAAATGTCTTCGTTGGCACATTCATAATTGAATTCGGAAATGAGATATCTAGATTTCGACCGAACCGTATACTCGACAGAAGTAACGCTATTGTCAAAGGTTTCATAACTATAATCTGCAACCGCATTAAAATAACCTCTTTCTTTGAGATAGTTTTCCATTTGAATTAATGTCTGATCACATTTTGTGGAATCAAAAATGGCAGGTGATTCTTGTTGCCTTTGAAACCATTTGGAATACTCTTTATTTTCCTTCGTGTTTATCTGATAGTAAAACCACTGTCTAGGTACCCAGAGCCAGTTTCGATTAGGCTTTTGAACAGCCAGGCTTAATAAATCTTCTTTCAATTCTCCCTTGTCCTGAACATTTAACTCTGATTTTATTTTTACAGAATTTTGCTCTAAGAAAGTCTCTCCATCTTTTAAATACTTTCTTGTACCACAGGAACTCGCTACCATGACTAACACAATAGCTAATAGTAGACTCATTTTATTGAGCAATGATGAACCGAGATTATATGTTAATTTTGTTCTAATGTTAATGTTATGCTTTCTAAACAGGAAATAAAAAAAATCAAATCCCTCAACCTAAAGAAATTTAGAGATAGAGAAAATCTTTTTTTAGCAGAAGGAGAAAAAATCATAAATGATGTAATCTCTTATGCACCTGATAAAATAAAACGGGTTTATGCAAGCCAAAATTGGATGAATAAGTATAACAAAGTTATCAATTTGCATGCAATTTCTGTGCAAGAAGTGGATGAGCGAGAACTAAAAAGCATTAGTTCCTTGAATACAGCAAATAAAGTAGCTGCTATTGTTGAAAAACCCTTGATAAAATCTGCAACGGAATTGAATGATGGTTTTAGTTTTTATTTAGAAAATGTTCAAAACCCTGCCAACTTGGGAGCCATCATGAGAGTTGCCGCTTGGTTTGGAATGGTAGATTTTATTTGTTCCCCCCATTGTGTGGACTTTTTTAATCCTAAAACGATTCAAGCAAGTATGGGATCCTATTTGCACCTCAACTTACATGTAGCTGATTTAAAAGACATAAAGGAAAATCACACTAATTTACCCATTATGCTCGCAGTGTTGGATGGCACATCTATGAAGAACTATAATAACTTGTCAAAAGGGATTATTGTCTTAGGTAATGAAGGGAATGGAATATCTAAAGATACTTACCCCTTAGCAGACCATCTCGTTAGGATAGAGGGTCAATCTAATAAAATGGATTCTTTAAATGTAGCCGTAGCTGCTGGAATCCTTGCCTCCTTTTTTAATTGATTTATTATATAGTTAGAGTAATTTTTTAACCTCAGCTTCTAGATTATATCTAGGATTAACAGCCGCTATTTTACCATCTCTATCAATTAAGAAGGTTTTTGGAATACTAGAAACTCCATATTCTTTAGCAGGCGCACAATCCCATTTTTTTAAATCACTAACATGATATTCCCAAAGGAGGTTATCCTTTTTGATAGCATCTTCCCAACGTACTTTGGATTTGGCTATTTGAGCATCAATCTGGGTAGCGTCTTTAATCCTATTTTTAGTTCTGCCATCTAGTCCATCTAGTGACACAGAGAAAACAGTAAACCCATCGTCTTTATATTTTTTATAAGTTTCTACTACTTTAGGATTGGCTTTTCTACAAGGCCCACACCAACTTGCCCAAAAGTCAATTAAGACCACATTACCTTTTAAATCCGATAAGGAATAATTTTTACCATCTGGATCTGGAAGGGTAATATCCGGTGCTGGCATCCCAACTTGAATTTTTTGTTGTGCTTGACTACTTAGATAAGATTTTTCAAGGTTGCCAGCTACTATTTGGTATTTCGTCGCATAATCTGAATTGGGATATTGTGACTTTATTCTAGCTAAAACATCTTTATGTAGTTGAAACATGTCAGGACGCCCTTTCAAAGTAACCAATAATAATTGCATGGCAGAAAGAGGATTTTTCGAAGATTTTACAAATTCTTGAATCCCATTCATGTCCATTTTCCTATTGTAAAATTTATTCAAAGCCTCATTAAATTCTGCACTACCTTCAGAGCCCTCAATAACGATGTCTCCCTTGGAAACACCTGTGACATCTCCAGTTAATTTTACATTTTTTTCTGAACCATCAAAAACCAAAAAAGCTTTTTGAGCTCCCATTCTTAAACGATATACTCCTGCGTCCATAGGAGTTTCACTTCCAAGATTGAAGTTCCCACTAGCATCACTTTCTCCAGACATCATGACCATAGTCGAATTGTCTACATTGACCTTGTCAAAAAATACTCTTAGGTTATTGGCATTTTCAATCTTCCCTGAGAGATTAAATCCTTTAGAAGTTGATTGTGTAGTAGAACATCCAATTAACAGAAGCAAGCCAAAGAATGAAAAAAGTTTAATGGCAAAATTCATATGATATTTATTTTTCTTATTTATTTCGTTAAAATTAAAGCTTTTACAAAGATATTTTCATTTTTTCATTGTTCCAAATGAAAATGCATAGATAAAGCGATAAGCATATATGGAGACTAACTCTTAAAATGCAAAAATGTTTTCCTTATTCTACTTAATTACTGTGCACTACTTCCCTAGAATTGTGAAAACGATATCCAATTTTACATTCTAAACCAAATGCAGATAAAACCTCCCCAGCTTGATTAATAAACTCAAATTGATCACTGATTTCTGTGAATTTTGATTTAAAATGTACACCAAAGCCCAATAGAAACTCTTTTGAGCTATGATTTTCAATAGCCATCGATATAAAATATCCAGGCTGAAATTGATCAATGAATTCTATTTGAAGAGGAAAAGTTCCTGGAGTGGCGTTGACGTCAATGCCGTATACATCAACTATATTATCAATTTGGAGGCCTGCTTTGATGTAAAAATATTCTTCATGATGCAGCGGATAGTATTTGAATGATAGCGGAATGGAAAATAATCTATATCCATAAGTATTATCGAATCCTCCTAAGTTAGTGATCGTCGTCTGGTAATTATAATGAGCTATTATTAGACCACCTTCACCCATCCATTTTTTATTCAAACCATAACTTAACTCAAGACCATAGGCTCCTGAAGGTCTTGCAACAACATCCTCTTTGCGTAATTTATTAAAACCGATTGGGTAATAATTGTCTACATTCTTACTCGTGTTAAAAAAATTAAAATCATAAATCATAGGAATAGACAAAGTGATAGGCTTTTGTGCCTTTACATCTTGCATTAAAATCAAAAAGATAAAAATGCTAAGTCCAATTAAATTATAGCTGTAATTTTTCAATGCTTGTTTTTTTAATCCAATACTTAATTAACGACCGTGAAATCGATATCCAATTTTTGATTCGATACCAAAAGCAGTTAGCACCTCACCAGCATGAATGACTAAATTGCTTTGACTTAGTTCTGTAAATGTAGATTTGAAATGCACACCTACACTTAAAAATACCCTTCTCGATGAATGATTTTCAATTGAAGCCCCAATTTGGTATCCCAATTGGAAGGTTTCTATATACTCCCAACCTCTCGTAATGCCAATAGGAGTAAGCAAATCTATGCCATATTGATTGCGCATATTGACTACATTAATGCCAGCCTCTACAGAAAGATGTTCTGAATGCTTCAAAGGATAATACTTAAAGCTTATAGGTATTGAGTATACACTAAAACCATATCTGTTATAATCAAATGGACCTGAGCTTTGTTCATAATTGTAATTGATATTGAAGAATCCTACGCTGCCCATCCATTTTTCAGTAAGTGCATAACTTATATCAATTCCATTGCCACCTGAAGGTCTGCCATGAGTTTCTTCTTTTCTCAATTCATTGAAACTTGGCTCATAATAATCATCAACTTTTCGTTTTGTATCAAAAAAGGTGAAATCATAAATCATTGAAAAAGAAACCGTGGTTGGCTTTTGGGAATAAATACTTTCGCACTGAAAAAAAATGATAAAGGCGGCTGAAAGGATAAGTTTTAGTACGTCCATAGGTAAGATTGATATTTATGTTTCTACAATTACAATTTGCATCAAATTAAAAATGGCAAGATCCATAAGAATAAGCTTGTGATCTTTGCTGATGTAATTTATTCGTTTTCAAGGTTTCAATACCATACTCATTTAAACTTAAAATATCATCTTCTATTATAAATAATGGACTTAATAATGCAATGTAATTACTGAAGGAAAGATCTCCAATACCGAAATAGGGGTCCCATTTTAATAAGGCATTAGTCAATTCCTTTTCAGAAAATTCATTCAGATGGACTAAAGCAAGAATCTTTTTTTCTATTAGGTGAATTTCGCCTTTCGCAGGGATTCTAGCTAAATGATATTCTATGGCATTATTAAGATAAGGGA
Source organism: uncultured Saprospiraceae bacterium (assembly GCA_937961455.1). Classification (GTDB taxonomy): domain Bacteria; phylum Bacteroidota; class Bacteroidia; order Chitinophagales; family Saprospiraceae; genus CALGNN01. The sequence goes on along the minus strand of CALGNN010000149.1, from coordinate 13,273 downwards.
ATACTTTTTTTGGAAAACTTTGCGCACTATTTATTAATTCTTGATGATTTCCTGTTGTCCATAGCTCACAAAATAATAGCACCATACTTTTAATTTCACTAGCTATGGATTGCCTGTTATTGAATAAAGAAGGATATAAATCTGGGCTGATTTCTCCAAGAGCTAATAAGCTATGACTATGCTCAAATTTTCCAGCATAAATAATTGAAATGGTACTTTGGATATTTTTGAGATTGCACAAGTAATGAAGTAAGAAAATAGAATTTATTTGGCAGAATAGATCGTATTCAAACCATAAGATGATTTCATCCCAGTTTTCTTCTTCTATTTTTTTTAGTTCATTCGTAAATCGATTTTCATAGGCTTCTGCATCAGCTTCAAAATACTTTGATAAGAACGCAATACGAAGGCTGTTTGAAGCTTCATCTCCTAGGTTAATACTGCTAGGTCCTTCGCTCAGTATTTCTCTAAAGATACAAGTAGCGCCTTCGATACCAGCTTGTCGAAATAGTTTAAGCGTACTGTCACCATTTAAGATATGCAGGTTTTGAGCCATCTGAACAATTAAAAGCTGATTCCTAAAAAAGTAGATGAAGCAAGTGCAGGTGTTTTGTTAAGCTTCTTGAGAAACTAAAATTGACTTCTTATGAATCATCCATTCATACGCACCAAAAAACAAAGTGACGTAGAAAATATTCCCAATTAATGAATTCCTAAGGAAAGCTAAGCCAGCTGTATAACAAGCAATTAAGCCCGCCCCAGTTTTTGGATACATGCTAGAAGTAGCCCACACACCAAAATTACTTATGAGGAAAAAGATGATTCCCACAGAAACACCAGAAATTAACAATCTTGAAAGATTAACTTTTTTGAGAAAGAAAATACCAAAAAGTATCATCGCAATAAAAGCACCATAAACCCAAATCATTCCAGCATTAAATAATGTGAAAGTATCACCTGCTTGGCTATAAACTATATTATTAAGAATAATATCGCTAAACCACAAAGCTAATATGGGAATGGCAAAAGACCATGCTTTGTTTTTAAAATAGTATGCTCCAAAAAGTGCCATTGCTCCAACTGCTGTGAAGTTTGGAGGATGGGGTAATATTCTGCTTAAGGCAGCTACAAAAATGAATAAACAAATAATGCCTAATGATGATTTTCCTTTCATAGGCTTGCAAGATACAATTTAGTCTATAAATTGCCTACAATTTTTCGACCATGATAATAGTCCAGCTGAAGTACTTGGTCTAAGCTTAAAAGATTTTCATGAGTTATTTTTCCACATGCAATTAATGAAATTTCTTTTCCGCAGGCTTTTTTCATTTCTAGCAGAAAGTCAAGGGCTTCTTCTGCCTTTGCTGCTTTACCAGAAGTCAAAATATAGTCCACATTATTGATTTCTTTTAATCTCATGATTTCACTTATCGGATCCATACAAGTATCAATAGCCTTGTGAATAGTGATGCTATTTTTTTCATTGATCGAAGCTAAATCTTTTATGACATCAATGGCAAGGGTATGATTTGCTTCAGTAAGCCCCAAAACAATATCGAAAATATGAGCTTCATTAAACAATTGTATTTCATGCGCCATTTGACTTATTAAAGCTTCGTCAACCATAAAATGACCAGCTCTCGGTCGAATCATTACCTTAGTTGTTATAGGCAATTCTTTGAGACATTTTTTAGCGATATCAAGATCTGGCGTTAAGCCATCTTGATCCAAATGACTGCATAATTCAATCTGCTTTGCACCTTTTTTAACAGCTGCAGAAGCTTCTTCGAAATTTTCAACACATGCTTCTATGATCATAGCTTTAATAATAAGCTAAAGTTTCATTATTATTGGAATCTAAAAGCGAATTTATGTTTATCAATGGTGCTAGAAAAGGTGACAATCTTTGGGTATGGTGGTTTCTAACTCCAGTATTTGTCTTTTTAATAATGGCACTTTTTCAGCTACCACTTGCTGGAGTAGCATTGCTAAAGCAAAAAGCTGGTGATATTAGTTATGAACAAATCAAAGAATTTGAAGCAACAGCAGACTTTAGTTTAATAGGAGTGGGATCAAATATTGGACTCATCCTATTAATTTTAGGATTCCTAGGCGCAATTATTGGACTTTGGTTGGGAATCCGTTTTCTACACAAAAGACCTTTTAAAACACTTATTACACCGTTTGAAAATATCAGATGGAATCGAATATTATTTTCATTTGGTCTTTGGTTCGGAATGAGTATACTTATTGAAACAGTAAGCTATTTAATGGACCCTGCATCTTATACATTTAGATTTAATGGTCTAAGTTTTTTTGTATTGGTTTTTGTTGCCTTTGTATTACTACCCATTCAAACTTCAGCGGAAGAACTTTTTTTTAGAGGATATTTATTTCAAGGATTGGGTTTACTTACAAAAACTAGATGGGTTCCTATTCTTTTAACATCTGTACTCTTTGGTTTAATACATATTTTCAATCCAGAGATTAAAGAGTATGGTGTTGGTGTAATGATGTCTTATTACATGGCTGTAGGTCTTTTCTTAGCCATCATAACTGTCATGGATGATGGATTAGAATTAGCACTTGGAGTGCATGCTGCAACTAATATCTTTGGAGCTGTGTTTACCACTTATGAAGGTTCTGCCTTAAAAACTGATGCACTACTAATATCAACTAAAGTTGATCCGTTATTAATGTTAATTGCAGTAATTGTTGTTTCGACCCTATTTTACCTCATTTGCCATAAAAAATATAATTGGCCCCCAATAAGCAAAATATTCGATCCTATCGTTAATGATACAAATGAAATAAATGAATCTTATACTTAAAACTTTAACTTTCTTAGTCTTTTGCAATGTTGCTTTAATAGCACAGACAAGCCAGAGATGGCAGCAAGAGGCAAATTATAAAATGAATATCGATGTTGATGTAGACAAACATCAATATAAAGGAAGCCAAACCATAGAATATACTAACAATTCTCCTGACCCCTTAAACAAAATATTTTACCATTTATATTTTAATGCTTTTCAGCCTAATAGTATGATGGATGTTCGCAGCCAAGATATTAGTGATCCAGATAGGAGAGTAAAGTCAAGAATTGGTAGATTGAATGCTGATGAAATCGGTTACATTCAAGTGAATAGCCTAAGCATGGATGGTACAGCCCTAAATTATGAAACAGTAGGTACCATTTTAGAAGTAGCACTTGCTAGCCCTATTTTACCTGGCTCTACTGTCAAACTTGAAATGGAGTGGGACGCACAGGTTCCAGTTCAAATTAGAAGATCAGGAAGAGATAACAAGGAAGGTATTAACTATTCAATGTCACAATGGTATCCAAAGCTATGCGAATATGATTATCAAGGATGGCATGCCAATCCTTATGTAGGAAGAGAATTTCACGGGATATGGGGAGACTTTGATGTAAATATTAATATTGCCTCTGATCATATTGTAGGTGCTTCTGGACTTTTACAAGCGCAAATGGATAAAGTGGTTGGTGGAAAGAAAAATTGGCATTTCATAGCAGAAAATGTGCATGACTTTGTTTGGGCTGCTGATCCTGATTATACCGTTACACAGAAAACCAGAGCAGACGGTACAGAGATGAAATTTTACTTTCAAGAGAATGATAAGACAAGAGAAGTGTGGGCAAGATTGCCAGATATTATGGACAAAGCGTTTGATTACATCAATACCCACTTTGGTCAATATCCCTATCCCATATATTCAATCATCCAAGGTGGAGATGGAGGAATGGAATATCCGATGGCAACACTTATTACAGGAGAGAGAGGCCTAGGTAGCCTAGTTGGTGTTTCTGTGCACGAATTGATGCACAGTTGGTATCAAATGATCTTAGGGACGAATGAAAGTTTATATGCATGGATGGATGAAGGATTTACCAGTTATGCTACAGACCGTGTAATGAACCACCTCAAAGAAATCGGAGCTTTACCAGGCGAACCGGTTTCTAAAGAAAATCTTTTTGTAAATACTTATGCCTCTTATATTAATTTCAATGCATCTGGGATTGATGAGCCTCTTTCTACGCATGCGGATCATTTTAATTCTAATGCTGCATATGGTGTTGGATCCTACGTAAAGGGAAACATCTTCTTAAATCAATTAGAGTACATCATTGGGAAAGAAAACTTTGATAAAGGCATGCTTAGATATTTTGATGAATGGAAATTTCGTCATCCCAATCCCAACGATTTTATAAGAGTCATGGAGAAAGAATCTGGCTTAGAGTTGGATTGGTATAAAGAGTATTGGGTCAATAGTACAAGGCTGCCTGATTATAATATTAAAGGAGTAAGTGCAGAAGAAAGAAAAAGCACAAAAATTAAATTAAGCAACAAAGGTCAGATGCCTATGCCTGTGGACCTTGTAGTTAATTTCAAGGATGGAAGCAAAACAGTCTATCATATACCCTTGCGTATAATGAGAGGAGAAAAGCCTATTGAAAACGAGAATGACAATTATGTAGTCTTGGAAGATTGGCCTTGGACACATCCTGATTATGAGTTTGTTATTCCTTTCAAAATCAAAAAAATTAAATCAGTAAATCTAGATCCATCCAATAGAATGTGTGATATGGATCGCAGCAATAATGAAAAGCTTTTAATTAAAAACTAAGGAGGCTTTTATCTGCTATTACTTTTTAGGAACTGATCTGTTTGGTATTCGGTTTTAAGCTTAGTTAAGTTGGTTTTAATGAAGTATTCAAAACTTACATATTCTTTAAGCTTAGTTTTGTTTTGCGTATTGCCACTGTTTGGACAATGCGACAGAGCTTCTCTGAATATTAGAAAAACACTTATTAGCAATGGAGATTTTAGTTTAGGAGATGTGGGATTTAAAACCCTCTACAGAAAGCAAGTGCTTCCTTACGAAATATATGGTGCATACTCCATTCAAACAGCCAATGATCAACATGTCCTTACAAATAAAAAGAAAGCAGACGGCAATTTCTTTCTTGCTGATATCTCTAGAAGGTCATCTGATTTTATTTGGAAACAAAAAATTAAAGTAAAACCTAACAGACAATATTACTTTTCCATCGATGTAGCAAATATGAGTGCGCAACTCACGCAAGAGAGTAGGGCAGAATTACTTGTTACATTTAATGGAGACGCTTTTGCCTTTAGGATTGACGCGCCCTTGGATCACGAATCTTGGATGACAGGCGAGACCATGTACTTGTCAGGTGAAGAAAAAGAAATCACAATAGAGATTTACGGATTGAAAACGATGCGGGAAGGCAATGATATCGGAATTGATAACCTCCTTTTTATTGAGTGTGGGAAGATTCAAAATAAAAATCAAAACAAAGAAAGAAGTAAATCTATCAGCTCCAATAACAGCGTGCGTAATAAGACAAAAAATTCAAATAAGTATATTGGAATATCTGACCAACAAAATCAAGAAACCGGAAATACAGCAATCCATAGAAAAAATCAACTTGATCAAAATACTTTCGAAAATAATGATGAAGCTTTTTCAAAAAATGAAGCAAGGACTTCATTCAAAGATCGAGCTACAAAAATCAGTGATACACTATCTATTGAAAGAAAAGAAATAGAAATATTTCTTTGGGATGACAATGTTATGGATGGAGACATAGTAAGTCTCTATTTAAATGGAAAAGTTGTTTTAGATAAACATCCATTAAAGAAGGAGCGATTTCAATTTCATCTTCCTTTATCTGCAGGTGAAAATACCCTTTCATTGTTTGCCGAGAATATGGGAATGATTCCCCCAAACACAGTTTCCATGATTATTAAAGATGACTTGAAAAGCTACAGATTAAGATTGGAATCAGATTTTAAAACAAACGATAGCCTAATTCTGGATTCTGCTCTTAAAGATTAATTGCAAATTGGGTCTGAGTTGTTTAAATCGCCAAGTTTAGTCATACCAATATTGATGGTTTGTGCACCTATTGAATTAACTGCAATATTATTAGGCAAGGTGCTTGAAAATCCTTCTCCAAAAGGCAAATCACTTGGGTAAATTTTATAAACAAGATCATTGTTAAATCCATTATCTATTCCTAGGATTATTTTTCTCATTTTTAAAATGTCGGATGCTGTTACCGTATTACTAAAGTTGACATCAGAGGATATATACTGACCATTATTTGTAAAAGGTGTTATGCCTAATAAGTGTTTTCTTACATGGACGATATCAAGTGTGGTCACACCATCAACAGCAATCCCTCCCTGATTGATTTGAATAGAATATTGTAAAGTAGTATCTGATGGATTGACCAACAAGTCGTACTTCCCATCTGAAGCACTTGTTGAACTTGCTACAACTGATAAACTTGATTCTTCTATTAATGCTACATTTACCCCAGCAATAGGATTGCCATTTTCACAGCTAAGGGTTCCGTTGATCGCAATGACTGGCGTAGTGCCAACATTGGGTTTTACAGCACCAGTTGCTGCAATAGCTGCATCAATATTATTTATTGCAGTTTGACCAGACCCGTTTGCCACATTATATTGCACAGTTCCATCAGGGCTAATCACCACAAAGCAAGGCGTACCTAACCATGTTCCATAAGTTCCATCTTTATAAACAGACACAGCAGAAGTGCTACCGCCATCAGAACCCGCTGCTATAAAAGTCAAGCCATGTTGTTGTTTATATGCTGCAACATCCGTATTCATATCATATCCCTTATCACTTAATTCAAAGAATTCTACATCATTATTTCCAGCACCCCAATCTTGATAAAGATCTTCAACTAATGGGGCGATAATGTTACATGGAGGACAATTGGTAAAGAAAACTTTAATCAATACGGTTTTACCTTGATCTAAATAGTCTGCATACAGCGTATGTGTATTGCCATCAGTATCTGTAATAGTGAAGTCCGGAGCAGTTTGACCGAAAATAGTCGCAGAAATTAAGAGGGAAAACACAAAACTAGTTAGTTTTAACATTGTTATGGATTTCAGATTATTAAAAATAAAGGAATTAATTTATTAGTGCAAATATGAATGTTAAACGTCCATTAGTAAAATTTGTTGATTGGGGATTAATCTCATATGTTGAGGCACGCGAACGACAGTTTGAAATACAACAGGAATTAATAAAATTAAAACGTGAGAATAGAGAAGCGTCTTTGAAAAAAGAAGCCATTCATCGTTTGATATTTTGTCAACATAAGCCGGTTTATACTTTGGGTAAATCAGGCTCTGAAAGCCATTTATTATTAAATAATAAAGGCCTCTCAGAACACGAAGTAGAATTTTATCATACCAATAGAGGGGGAGATATTACTTATCATGGCCCAGGTCAATTAGTAGTGTATCCTATTTTTGATCTAGACTATTTTAAAAATGATCTTCATTGGTATATCAGATCTTTAGAAGAGGTAATTATCCAAACACTTGATGTATACAACATTAAGGCAGAAAGAATCAAAGACTTTACTGGGGTCTGGTTAAAGTCTCCAAAAACTTCAAATAAAAAAATCTGTGCCATTGGAGTTCATTTAAGTAGATGGGTAAGCATGCATGGTCTAGCATTTAATATAAATACGGATATTAATTATTTTAAATACATCGTGCCTTGTGGAATTAATGATCAAGATAAAGAAGTAACCAGCCTTGAAAATGAATTAAAACTCAAACAAGAATTTGAACAGGTATCTAAAGAAGTATTAATTGCTTTTCAAAAAGTATTTAATTTCGAATTAATAAATAATTAATATTTATTCTTTTCGCATTAAAAACACATCTCCGAATTGTGTTTTTTTATCAAATATATTTTTCCAATAAACTAATGAATAAATATATACACCTTGTTCAGCAAGCTGTCCTTGATAAAAGCCATCCCAAGTATCTAAGCTGCCTTGCAATTTTCCAGAGGTTGTAAATACCGTTCTCCCTTGTCGATTTACAATAGTAAATTCATATTGCCATTCAAAGGATGGATCGCTGCTGATCTTTATTAGATCGTTTTGCCCATCGTTATTTGGAGAAAAAATATTAGGTACATAAATTAATTCCTTGGGAGTGTCAATAAATTGTATTTGAAGGGTATCTAAGCATTCGTCATTATCAAAAATGACTAAATAATCCCTAGGCTCATTAATTGTAATTATAGGAGAATTGCTACTCGGGTCACTCACTCCTTCAGTAGGCTCCCATCTATAATTTCCAGGGATGCCGTTAGCTGAAATTTGCATTTGATAAGCTTGGGTAGCTTCTTCAATAAAATAGATTTCCTGCTCTGTTGACAAGATGCCATCATCTTTTAATGTCCAACTTATGGAATCCAATAAAAGACATTCAGGTAATTGATATCGTATTTTTATTTCTTCTTCTCCTTCATCGATAAAATCTTCAAAGCTTGAAATAATGAAAGTTTTACGAGTTTCACCCGGCTCAAAAACTAAGGAGCTAGGCACATCAGTAAAATAATCTTCTCCTGCAGTAGCACTACCTAATAATCGTGTCTGAATCGTATAAGGAACACTTAAAGGATTTTGTAAACTAAAGGCAAGTTCTACCACGGAACATCCTTCATACATAATGCCTGAATTGCTTTCATGAGCAGCCTTCACAATCAGAGAGTTGGATCTTAGGCTTTTTGCCTTCAAGAAAACTCCTGAGTCATACAAGTGATCACTTACATCAGCTACAGCAATTACCATTCGATACTTTTCGCATGGGATGATTTGGGCTTCAGCACTCAATGCCTTTGTAATTCCATCAAATTCTAGCCATGGGCCATTTCTATTATTGATGAAAAAATCTGAATAGTCAGTTGAGCCAAATGGTTCTTGACAAAAAATAATATCCCCGTCTTCTGTGCCAATATTGCCATCATTTATCGTATTTACACCTACGGGGATATCAGTTCCGGGAATGGTGGCAATATTAGTAAAGCCATCAAATCCAGGGCCATCAATAAATATTCCCATGACATCAGGTGCACTGGTGCAATTGAATTCTGGATATTCCTCGGATGCAAAAACGTAATCTAATTTTATAATGTCACCCTGAGCTACAAAATCAAATTCAATGGCAACTGGATCTCTCACACTCTGATTGGCAAGTTGCTCTAACAAATCGTAAGAAGAATTATTGACAAAATTTGAACTTGCAGCTTGGTTAATGTTGACATTTCCAGCTGAAGCATCACCACTATAAGTTTGACAAATATGTGCGAGCCCTGCACAAATAAATAATCCAGAATCAAAACCCAATTGTGTATTGCTTTGACTAAAAGCATTAATCTGAGTTTTAAATCCTGTTAAACTAATGTTGGATATGGTGACCCCAGGCCCAGCTAAGTCCTCTAATACATAAGAATTAATATTGCCCTTTTCAAATAATTCTATTTGCCCAAACAGCTGTATGCTGTAGCTAAGGAAAATGATTATTAGGAATTGCCATCGGGTCATAAGGATAAGTTACATATTTTTTCTTTGACATGAAATGTAACATTATGTACCCGAAGCAAAGCTTAATACACCTTGGCTAACTGTTATTGCTTTATAATGGTCTGTAAATGCAAGTCTCCGTAAGTTGAACTTGTGATGCGCAAAAGATACAAGCCAGCACCAAGAGTAGAAATATCAATTTCTTGATTGTAACCAACATTGTTTAATGTTTGTACAACTACTCCTGCGGTATTAACAATCTCTAAATTGTAATTGCTGAGCAAGCCCTTGATTCTAAAGTACTGATTTGTAGGAGATGGATAAACATGAATTTTATCAACTTCCAATCCAACATGAGGCGCGCCTGTCGTATTATCTGTTGCAACAAAATTTGCCAACAGACGTAAATAAATACTTTGGTAATAAATTGCTGGCTCAGAGATTTCCCAAGAATTATTGGGCCAATCATCATTGTAATCCAGATAAGCTTTTTGTGGAGGCTGATTGTGAGGAGGAATTAAACTAGCAGGTCCTCCAAAATTTCTATTAGCCCCTCCAACTATATATCCAGGAGGCGGTCCGTACAATGAATTCTGTGCATTATCCCATTCAGAATCATCGTGAAACCATGTGTGATACATTTCATCGCAGCTTTTCTCTGCACCTCTTTGATTCATATTGGTTAAATAAACTAAACCTAAAGGATTCAAACCATGGAAATAATGAATCTGCTCTTCTGCTTTCTGCTCAAAACTCGATTGAGATCCAGCGTTAATATTATAATTGACAAGTACTTGATTTAATACACCTACACCTGCTTTTGGAGTGGAGCTTCCCCAGTGATAAGAATAATCAGGCATATAAGATCGATAAAGTGCTAAGTCATTATAACCAAAGAAATTACCATAATTATTTGTTACCGCTTGCGAAACTGAATTTAGTATAGTGGTTCTTAGACCTGTATTTGCATTTGCAAACGTAGTATAGTGTAAGAGGGCATCTTCAACATTTAGCGAATAATTATCCCACCAATCATTTACAAGTGCAGGGATATCTGTGTAATTGTTTAGGATGTAATCATGATAACTTGAATTGCTTGTAGCTTCGAATAAATACACAGCAGCAAGAATGGCATTCTGCCTTTGTCGATCTTCATCCCAATCTGCATCTCCAGCCGCAATGATTCCCACATCACAATCGGTCTCCAATGTATTGCTATTCAAAAATCCAAGCGCATCATTCCAAGCAGCTTCGGCTTCGCTTAGCAAATTAGCACTATACGTTGTTAAAGAAGGAAATTGTGATAGCACGGAAGATGCATGTGCAAGCATACCTGCGGCTGCAATAGAAGCAGACGAACAAGTTGGCGAATAAAAAGCAGTATCGGTATTTGCGCTGGGAGGAAAATTTGAATTGTCTCCCCATTTACTTCCTATTTTTAAAATGGTAGAACCATCGTCATTTACCATTTTTACCAGCCAATCCAATTCATATTTAATTTCATCTATTAAATCGGGGATTCCATTTTCTGATTCTGGAATTCCCATATCATCGGTCCAAACTTGTGGATTCTCTTTATAGCTCCAAAGCAATTCATGCATTACATTGGTTGTAAATGTGGTGTATTTATTGTAATCGCCAGCGTCAAACCATCCTCCACTTAAATCTTTCTCTAAACTGGCATCACCTGAGTTATTCACAAAACGCGCATTGGCCTGTTGCATAAAACTTGGTCCATCTACCCACGCAGCTTCTGCATATGGAACGACCTTTTCCATATTCGATCTGTTATAATAAAACATCTTGAATGCAGCTTTTAAGACATCAGAATATACATCATCACCTATATTGAAAACTGCTGAACTTTCATTAGTCGAAGGGTCATATACATAGTAGCTTCCATTTGTACTTATGCTACTAAAATCAAACCACCATCCTCTGTCACCAGAAAATGCATCCTCTGCACCATTATTCCATTGGCTTGGCGCTGCATTAAATACGACATTGTTTGTCGCTACATCAATTAATTGAATACTTGAACCTGGTGAATAGCTATCTCCAGAATTAAAACCATTAAGTGGATCCGAGATGACGGCTACTTTTGTTGCATTTTTTTGATAGCCAAATTGATCAACATGAATGAAATCAGATTGGGCTTGCAATGAAAAATAAGATAAAGTGATAAAACAAAAGCTAAAGAAGAATTTCATGTGGTAATTATTTTGACACAATTTAATTATAAAAAACTAGGAAATAAATAGGGCAATACCCTTACTACTTTTAGCTAAGAAATTAATTAGTTTTAATCATCAAATAAACACTATGAATAAGTTTCAGCTATTGTGGCTCTTTTCATTTTTATCCATAAGTATGATTGCTCAGGTACCTGCTAGTACTGTTGAGAAAAAATATTTAAAGGAAATGGATGATTTAGCCAAACACAGAAAAATCAAAAAGGCCTTTAATGAAATAGTAAAGCTTGAGTCTCAAACACAAAAAGATCATATTTATCTGACAGAAATTCCTGCTCCACCTTTTGATGAAATGGATCGGGCCATAGCTTTCAAGGCTATGTTAGAAAAAGAACAATTTGATAAAGTCTGGATCGATGAAGTTGGAAATGTCTTGGCCTTATGGAAAGGGAAAACAGCGGCAAAGACCATTGCAATTGATGGACATTTAGATACGGTATTTCCAAGAGAAACGGATGTTAAAGTAAAAATCAAGAATGATACTTTATTTGCACCAGGCATTGGAGATGATACGAGAGCCTTAGCGATGCTATTAACCATCAAGCGAAGTTTAGATAAGGCAAAAATTCAATTGCAGAATGATGTTTTATTTATTGGGACTGTAGGTGAGGAAGGTATTGGTGATTTAAGAGGTGTAAAACACTTGTTTAGGGAAGATGGTCCCAAAATAGATTCATGGATTTCTATTGACGGAGGTCGAATCGGAAGAGTGAATAACAAAGGTCTAGGATCAAAGCGATATAAAATAACATACATAGGTCCCGGTGGTCATTCATGGGGAGCTTTTGGCCTTGTCAATCCGCACCATGCATTAGGGACAGCCATTGATCGATTTATGAATCTCGCAGATGACTATACCAAAGATGGTGCAAGAACCTCTTACAATGTAGGAATGATAGGAGGAGGAACTTCTGTGAATTCGATTCCTTTTGAGTCTTGGATGCAAATAGATATGCGTTCTGAAAGTCCACAGCGACTCAATGAAATAGAAGCCTTACTAATGACAGCCGTTCAAGAAGCCTTGGATGATCAAAATGGAAGAAAACGATTAGGAGATGATTTGACAGTTAAAATCGAAAAAATAGGAGATAGGCCATCGGGAGAATTGCCTGATGATCTTGAATTAATACAAAGAGCCATGGCAGCTACTGCACATTTTGGTCAAGTGCCGAGATTGACAAGAGGATCTACCAATAGTAATATTCCTATTAGCATGAATATTCCTGCTGTTACGATTGGAAGAGGAGGCGTTGGAGCCTATGGACATTCATTGAATGAATGGTGGCTAAACAAAGAAGGCTATAAGGCCATTCAGTTGGCATTACTCCTCTTGGTAAGTGAAGCAGGCCTGCATTAATTTCAAAAAGATTATCTTTCTTAATATTAGTCATAATTAAAACGGAAAATATCGATGAAAAAATTCTACTTAATCGCACTCACTTTTTTAACAATAGCAACTCATCTTCAGGCGCAGGTCATCTTTAATGAGACTTTCGAAACTTATGATTTGGGTGACATGCTAAATCAAAACACAGAGCTTTGGGGAGTTTGGTCAGGCAATAATAATGCTGCTGAAGATATTGACATTTCAGATGCATATGCCAATTCA
>CALGNN010000148.1 GCA_937961455.1 uncultured Saprospiraceae bacterium | reverse complement strand
ATAGATAATGAATTGGTATTTGATTATAAGTTAAGAGAAGGGGTTTGTAAAAATAAGAATGCAACTTTCTTAATGAAAAAGATGGAAATAATATGAAATTCATTGGCTACGCAATCCTTACCATTTTATGTTTAATCAGTTGTACTTCTGAATTAAAGAAAACCCCTACCACTCCTTTTGATGCCTTAGTTGGCAAGTGGGCAAGAGTCAACGATGAGGCAGGCAAAGCGACTTTCGAAAATTGGCAAAAGGAAAATTCAAAGCTTTACATAGGACAGGGCTATACTTTAGAAGGCATAGACACGGTATTTAAAGAGGATATAAAAATCCTTTATCGAGATAGCATTTGGATCTTTGAAGTGAGTGGTGTTCATGAAGAAGCGGTACCTTTTAAAATAGACCGTCATGATGATACGAGCTTTAGCTGCACTAATGAAACAAACCCTTTCCCAAAAAAAATTGCTTATAACATTAGGGAAAACAAACTACAAGCCATTATATCAGGAGGGACTGATAAAATTGTATTTAACTTTGAAAAAATGGATTAGATTCTAGGAATTTTGATTTGATAACTTTTCTTTCTAGAATTTGTCAAAGAGGTTTTCATCAACCAAGGGTTATACACTTTTAAGGTTCTGTAGGATATACCTTTTTCATTTGCATAGTCACCCCAATTTGAAATGTTTCCATCTACGGTATCAACATAGTATTGATCCATAGGCTGGTAACGATCAGCTGGGTCAATATAAAAACCAAATTTTTCAGGGTTGGATAAAATTTCTTTGAAGGCTAATATTCTAAATAAATATCGGGAAGTTTCTTGATTGATATTCAATTCATAATAGTTGCTCATGCGTTGGGTCTCAAGGGAGCTTTTGGTTCTGCTGTAGCCCATATTATAAGCAGCTGCAGCCAAAGTCCATGATCCAAATTTTTCTTTATACTTTTTAAGGTATTTGCAAGCAGCTCTAGTAGCTTTTTCTAAGTGATATCTTTCATCAATCTCTGAATTGATTTCTAAGCCATATTCTATCCCAGTCCCTTTCATAAATTGCCAAATTCCTTTGGCGCCTGCTGGTGAAGTTACATTTTGCAAAGCACTCTCAGCCACGGCTAAATATTTAAAATCATCAGGTACATTTTCTTCAGCTAGTATTCTTTCTATTTCTGGAAAATACCTTTGGCTGGCTTTAATATTTAAAATGGTAGAGGAGTGTCTATAAGAATTCACCGTTAGCTCTCGGTCTAATCTTTCTTTGATATCATGATTTTCAATTGGTACTCTTTCTCCAGCAAAGGTATAGCTGCTGTTAAATGGAATGGATTTAATCACCTGAGGTAGACTCAAATTTTCGATCGTAGTTGCATCTTGTTCTTCGTTTTCAGATAGGCTTGAATAAGAGATGAAGATGAAAAATGCCAGACAGGCAGATAATAACAATTCTGAAACCTTCATGATAATAATTTTCTTGACCTTAGTTAAATGGCTCTAAGTTAATAATTTTTATATTAAATAAATATTTAATATGTTATTTCTTGATTTCGCGAGGTCTTTTAAAGACAGGCACTGTTGAGCAGGGTTCGCCATACATGATGCTCTGCGCATGGGGTTGTAAAATATGGGTTAGTTCTACATAAGCAGAGACAGGTACATCTTTCTCACTACACCCTTTTATAACGACTCTTTGTCCTTTATAATCTGCAGGCACTAGTGACTTTAGCGCTTCTTTAAATTTCAAGTCATTATAATGATTAAGATTGCATTGAAAAATTTGTTCAGCCACTGGAGTTAAATATGCCGCAACCAACATATAAGCCCAAACTGGAATTATCGCATCAGTCGAACATAAAACCAGGACATCTTTAGACTCATATTTTTGCCAATCAGTCTCTTTTAGGGCTGATCGAAAATCTTTTTCCTTTAAAATAAGCTCTTTAAAAAGATAGTCCTTAAGATCAAATATAAGAGGGTCTTCTTGAGGATAATAGTCTTCAAGATTAATGGTAATTAATGAACTATTTGCGACTCGATTAACGAGTGGTTTATCTAGTTGATTCATATTATTCCTCTTCGTTTGATTGATCAATCATTGAATCTCTTCCTTCAATTTCTTCTGCTTTTAAGGTGCTTGCTTCTAAACTTGGATCTGAAGTTTCATGAGCCATAATTTCAATAGCTTCATTTTCTCCAGCAATTGTATCTTCTGCACTTTCATTTTCGTCAACAATTGCATCTTCTGCACTTTCATCTTCAGGTAAAGTGCTTTCATTTGTATTGCCTTCATCTATCGAAGAAGACTCATCAATCATTACAGGTTCTTCAATAGGTGCTGGCTCGCCTATGGCGTTTTCAGGTTCTTTGAATTCTCTGATGTCTGGAAGATCTTTAATAGTTTCTAATCCGAAATATTCCATGAATTTCGAACTTGTTTCATATAAAAGAGCTCTTCCTGGACCATCTGATCGCCCTGCTAGACTGATCAATTCTTTTTCTAATAACTTTTGTACAACATAATCACAATTGACACCCCTAATTTGTTCAACCTCAGGTTTAGATACTGGCTGCTTATATGCAATTATGGCAAGTGTTTCTAAAGCAGCTTTTGATAACTTCTTTTTATTTATTTGCTTTAACAACGATCCTACCGTATTGTGATAAATGGCTTTAGTCATAAATTGATAACCGTCTGCTATTTTCACTACTTCTAATGCTGAATTATTTTGTTGAAATCGCTCTTGAATTCTAGCGATCGCTTCTTCTATTTCAGGCTTCTTAAAGCTTTGTTCAAGGCTGGCTTCTAAAACAGATTTAATCTCGTTTATTTTCAAGGGATATTCGGAAACAAATATCAAACTCTCTATATGTTGGTCTAGTTTATCCAATGTTAATTTTTTACTTCAGTAAAAGTAAGGCAATTACAACTAAAATGACTACAAATAAGAAGATAGATAAGCCTTTCCAAAAATGACGTTTCTGCATTTTTTTCCTGGCTTGATTTTTTTTGGTGTCAGCTTCTTTGTCAATTTTGAGATCATAGGCAAAGCTGTTATCTTTTTTTTCAATAGATACATGACATAATTCATCATTTACAAAAAAGCTGTATTTCTTGTCTTCTAATACTTCAAAGTCAATAGCTACAATCTTAGAGCCGCAATAAAGCATCACATGGCCTGTACTATCTCCATGATAAAGTCCAATCTTATGCTTTTGATTAAACTCGTCTATATATGTCCAATTGAACTGTCCCAAAATGAACTGCTTTAATAAATAACGCTTACAGTCTAATTTTGCGTATTAAAATACAATTAATCATGAATTTAGCAAGCCGATCTTTACGCATTTGGTGAGTATTGTTTGAACCAAAAAATGGCTAAGCCATTTGTTACGTGATTAAATGTTATTTTAAGCTTGAGTCTGCTTAAAGGCTTTCATGTTTCAATTGCAAAAATGCTCGATAAAAAAGAAATCACAATAAAGATTAAAGCATCCATTCTCAAAACAGAAAAGCAAATTATTGAGTTGGAAGAATTAACGCAACCGATCTCTCCAGAGAATGCTATTGGTAGGATAAGCAGAATGGATGCCATTAATAATAAAAGTGTGGCTGAAGCAGCATTGCGAACTAAGAAGAAAAAATTGGCAAGTTTAAAAAATGCACTTACTAAAATTGATCTGCCAGGATTTGGAACATGTGAAAGATGTAAGAATCCAATTCAAATTGCGCGAGTGATATATATGCCTGAGTCAGGACTTTGTGTTAGATGTGCAGCAAAATAAAAACAGGGTACCGACGAAAATTCGCGAGCACCCTGCATAACCCCAAAAAACCAATTGAAAACAATCTTTTTTTATTTTTTCTGTTGAGCACAACAGATGTTCTTGGTGGAAGTAGAAACAATTTAGGGTTTTGTTTCTGAATTCCTGTAAACTTTTCGATTCTTTTTCGTTGCCTTTGCAATGTTTACACCATTAAGACGCACAAGAACAAAAGAGTCACTTTTTTTTAACTCTAATTTCAAATATTTAAAAATATAAACTATAACTTATTGTAATACAGTTTATTATAAAATTTGTTTGTAACTATTTTTTTCTAAAATATTTTAACTTTACGTTCAATTTTACAAAAAAATCACATTGTCTAAGCTCAGAAAGATTTTTATTTGTTCTAATTGTGGAACACAGTCATCCAAGTGGGAGGGAAAATGCCATTCTTGCAACGAGTGGAACACTTTAGTTGAGGAGGTGCTGGTACGCACACAAAAGGATCCAAGACAAATACTAGCGGAGCGTTACAAAGAACCAGATATTTCAAATAAGGCGATTAAGCTACAAGACATCAGTAGCTCAGATTCTCCAAGGATTACTATCAGAGATACGGAACTCAATACGGTATTAGGAGGTGGTATCGTACAAGGTTCAGTCATTCTTATTGGGGGACATCCTGGTATTGGTAAAAGCACCTTGCTCTTACAACTTGCTTTACAAAATGATCTTTCTACCTTATATATTTCTGGTGAAGAAAGTGGAGAACAAATAAAGATCCGCTCAGAGCGCATAGCTGGCACCAATGAAAATTGCTATTTATTTACAGAAACTGATGTTGATAAAATCATTAAGGAATCCAAAAAGATCAAACCAGATATTCTTATCGTAGATAGTGTGCAAACTTTAAGTTCTCCTTTACTTGATTCTACTCCAGGTTCAGTTTCACAGATCAGAGAATGTACGGCTGTTTTACAAAATTTTGCCAAGAGTTCAGGAATACCCGTATTCATCATAGGGCATATCACCAAAGAAGGGAATATCGCTGGACCAAAGTTATTAGAACACATGGTGGATGTTGTTTTACAGTTTGAAGGAGACAACAATCACATCTATAGAATTCTCAGAACCATCAAAAATAGATTTGGCTCTACTGAAGAAATAGGTATTTACCGGATGCAATCTGATGGTTTAAACATTGTGAGCAACCCATCAGAAATTTTATTATCTCAGCATGACGAATTACTAAGTGGTTCTAGTATTGCAGCAACTCTAGAAGGACTGCGACCCTTATTCATTGAAGTGCAAGCCTTAGTTAGTCCTGCTGTATATGGTAACCCACAAAGATCTGCGACAGGTTTTGATGGTAAAAGATTGGCCATGCTCTTGGCCATATTGGAAAAGCGTTCAGGGTTTCCACTTGGATTGCAGGATGTATTTTTAAATATCGCAGGAGGGTTAAAAATCAATGATCCTGCCATGGATCTTGCAATTATGTCTGCTATAATTTCTTCCTTTGAAGATAAGGCCCTTCCAAAAGATATGGTGATGGCAGCAGAAGTAGGCTTGTCTGGAGAAGTGAGAGCTATAAGCCGTTTGGAATCCAGAATTAAAGAAGCAGAGCGCTTGGGCTTTAGTTCAATTTTAGTATCTCATTATAATTTGAAAAGCATCAAGACTTCTGAATTTAATATTGATATCATAGGGATTAAAAAAATCAATGAATTGATAGATTTAATCTTTTCAGATTAATGAGATAATGATCAAAAATCTGCAAGTTGTGGATTTATTCTCTCAACCAATCATTCGTTCACTTTGTTAAACTAATATGGAACTTAAAGCACTGATAGAGCATCCAATCTTCGTCTATGATGGCGAATGTGGTATATGCAATAAAAGTGTTCAATTCATTATCGATCACGAAAAATCTAATGAAATTTATTTTGTCTCTTTTCAGAGTTCCACAGGTGAAGCTTTAAGTGAAAAGTATGGTTTTGATTCTAGCAATCTCTCCACTGCAATATTTATCAATAATAATTTGATGAGTACAAAGTCGGATGCAATCCTTGCAAGCAGCCATTTCTTGGAAGCTCCTTATCATCTTATCCGTTTTATAAAACTGATACCAAAATCGTTAAGGGATATCGTTTATGATTTCATTTCTAGAAATAGGAATAAACTAGGGCTGCAATACCAATGCAAAGTTGTAGATAAAGAAAAAGCATCAAGAATAATTACTTGATGCTTTCTTGTATAATGCTTTAATCATTAATTGCTTAGCTGCTAGCCATTAGGATTTCTTGGAGCAATGGTAATGTATCTGACATCCATCATCTTTCCATTTTCATCCTCCATGATGATTAAGTATTTTCCTGAATCCCAAAATTTTGTATTCACCTCAAAATCCATAGTGCTTCCTCGATAAAAGGACTTTTTATTAATGGGTATAGAAATGGTCTTCCCACCTGGATCTCTTATGACAATACTATAGGTCCCATCTTTTTCAACTGGAAGACTGTATGATTTTGATTGCTTTTTAATACTGTATTCTAACTTGGTGGTTTTTGAAGCTGCATTCCCTTTTGCATGTTGCGCTTGAAGGGCACAAGTGAAAAAGCAAAATATAATGGCTGTATATAAATATCTCATGTCTTTTTTATTTATTGTCTTAATTCAAAATTATCAAACCAGAAAACTGAACCTGTTGGGTTTTCTCCCAAGCCTACGGCAAGTCTTACAAATCCATTATTATCCTCATCAGGCACAAAGGTAAATTGATACAATTTCCAATTTGTAGATAATACGATATCCCAACTTTCATAGCTGTTATAAGGACTGTTATCTCTTCCTACGAAAAAATGAACTTCTCTATTCTGATCAGATTTTGCTGCAAAGGTCACTTTGTATTCTTGCCCTTGTATTAGAGATGCCCCCGTTTGTTTAAACTGCACATGCCACCAACCAAGTCCATTTGATTGGTTATCAATTGTAACACGTGCCGATTGATTTTCAGCATAAGGTTCATTTGTATCAATGGTTCTTGTAGCAATTGCTCCATCATGTTGTTCATGTGTCCAGTTAGTCATACCATCCTCATAACCACCATTAGATCCTAAAATAACATCACATTCTCGTATTTGGGCTACAAAATAGCCTCCTGCTTTTACTTCGAATGAAGGTTCTAATGTGACCGATTCTTCACCTCTGAAATCAACATTGTAATTGTTATTTACATGTCCACTTGAACTGATAAATTGCTTATGGTAAACTCCATTAGGGATTGGTATGTTATCAAAGGTAGAATTGGGTGTGTCAGAACAACTTACACATGGTGGACAGATATCTCTATCGCAACCATAAACTACCATAGGCTCTCTTAATACTTCAAGGCCATTGGGTCCATTATAAGAATATTCTAAATAATGACTACCTACACCAGCTAAATCAGGATCGAGCGTGAATTTATCATCTCCATGGTCTATAATCCCAGGACCGCTATAAGTACCTCCTAGGCCAAGTCCTCCACTTAAGTTTTCTAAAATTCCTTCATTAATACAGACCTGAATATTTAAATCAAGTTCCGTGTTTTGATCATAATCCTCTGTGAATATTCTAAACTCACTAAATCCGTAACACTCTCCACCATAATTTTCGAGTGCAGTTAATAATACATATCGAGCGCTTACGCCTTCAAAATCGGGACCTGGTACTCCTTCGTAAAATCCACTACCTTTTGACTGCAGTAGCGTAAATGTGCCTAATGAATTCCAACTGACACCATTTGAAGAATACTCTACAAGAACTTTTTTAACACCGGATTCTAGATGATCTGGATGATTTAAATTCCAAAAAGTAGTTTGGTATAAATTGGTATTTGTACCAAGGTTGTACATGATCCAATGAGAACTGCCGTTCGCATTATTTGGATTTGGGCTTTTAGTACAAGAAAGCCAACTTTCGTGAATGTTTGTTGAATGTCTATCTTCAAAACATTGTCCTTGTAGGATGTATGGGATGACTGACAAAAAGATTATATATATATATGATTTCATCTTTGACTTATTTTATAAATCCAATCGGATTATTAGGTGAATTGGAACTAAAGAAATTGGAGAGTTGAGGGAATAACAAATCCAAATCTGAATTTGGAACTCCAAACCATCTAGAAATTTCTGCAAAATATTCATCTACAGATGTTGTAGGAATGGTAGCATTTCCATTTACGATATCATTTCCACTAGGATCTAAATCAGGAAAGGTTCCAAAAATTTGTTTTCCATTAATTAGATTAGGTCCGCCCATCACCATAACATTACCTCCCCACGCGTGATCTGTACCGTTACCATTTGACGTTAAAGTTCTGGCAAATTCTGACATGGTGAATGTCAAGACGCAGTCAGACATATTTAATTCTTCCATGGCAGCATTAAACTCAGCCATTCCATCACTAATGACACCAAGCATTCCTTCCTGATTATTTAATAATTCATCATGATGATCCCAGCCACCATCTGAAACAAAGTATATCTGCCTTTGAAATCCTAGCTGTTGTTT
>CALGNN010000147.1 GCA_937961455.1 uncultured Saprospiraceae bacterium | reverse complement strand
AAAAACAAGCACAACTGATTGTCGATGCTTTTAAAGATCTTAGTTGCGAAGTTTATTCAGACACTTTAGGTTCTGCAAGATCCTTGTGTCAAAGAGATGAAGGCATCGTTTGCCTATTGGGTACAGGTAGTAATTGTAGTTACTATGATGGAAGCAAATTGAGCCAAAAAACACAGGCCTTGGGCTACCCATTGGGAGATGAAGGAAGTGGAAATCATATTGGACGATTATTGGTGCAACAATTTTTCTATAATAAAATGCCAAAAGACCTCCATAAATCTTTTAAAGAAAAATATCAATTAGCTCAGGCTACTGATTTTCTAAAACAATTAAAAAATCAAGAATCAGAAAGTGCCTACCTTGCTCATTTTACCCATTTTGCTAAGGAACATGAATCACACCCATTCATTCAACATTTATTAACAAAAGCCTTTCAAGATTTTTTTGATGCACATGTGGCAAACTACTCTAGTGAAGTCCCACTCTATTGCAATGGATCTATAGCCGTACATTTTGAAGACCGCCTGAGGGAAGTCGCGCAACAAAATCAAAGGCGGATTAGTAAGATTCAGCAAAACGCCTTGAAGGGATTGATCGCCTATCACAGTTTATAAATGACCTATTTAGAAAGTGCTTATCAATTTGATTTTACTAAGGAATGGTTGGTGATACAATTTGATGAACACCAGTTTTATAAAGTGCTCAGTGGGCAATCATTAAGTGGAGTAGATTTTAGTGCTGTATATAATGATGCATTGTATTTGATGGAAGTAAAGAATTTCAGAATGCATCACCAAGAAGCTCAAGCCATCGCATCAAAACAATTAATTCATGATCTCAATGATAAACTCAAAGACAGCATCCAGATCATAGAGATTATCAATAAATATTATGATCAAAAACGGCGATATAAATTTTTCGCAGGACTCATTGATAAACTGCCATTTCTAAACAAAGATTGGTACTACTGGAGATGTGTTAAGAAAGCCATTTTAAAAAATAAGCAATTGCAGTTCGTACTTTTCATTAACGGCCTCAGTTTAGAAGAAGGTGCAATTCAAAATCTTTTGAGTGATCACGAATTTTATGATAAAAAAATAAAGTTCAAAACTAAAATCATTGCGCTTGCCCACTCTGGAGAGGCACTTCCTGGCATAAGATGGGAAAAGGCTGAAATTGAAAAAGGCCTTTGATACCATCAAAGACCCTTTTCAAGTGTATAGTTTATTCTTTGGTTATTAGTACATGTACTGTAAAGCCACTCTATCGTAATAGCCAAACTCACCATCCTCATTGCTGCTGAAGCAAGCTAACATGACAGAGTTCCAATCGATACCAGTAGGTGTCCCTGGTACGTGTACAGCACCAACGCCTGCAGATCCTTCATTCGAATTTTGACCGCAGCTTGCACGACTAAAATAGTCTGTGTGACGCATACCTAAGGCATGACCAATTTCATGTGTGATTACGTGCTCATTTGTGTTGGTATTGTAATTATCCATACCAGCATAAAGTTGAACCCACTTGTACGGACGACCTCCTGAAGGGAATCCAGCAGATCCACCAGCGCCACTGTTGTTAGGATTTCGGTAAACAACGATGTCTTTTGATCCGTAATTGGTACCGTAGGTCAAAGAGAAATTAAGACCTATAGGAAGGGCGTTGTAATTATTCACAGCCCAAGATAATGCGGTACGCATTTTAGAGGTCAAGCCATAACCACCTCCACCTGTGTAGCCAATGACATCGATGGTTTGATTGTTATTCACCAGGTTCCAAGTACGGTACTGCTTTTCGTGATCCTCAAGCATTTTTTTATACTTTTGAACTTCAACCATCAAATCACCTTCAAGCAACATTCTTTCTTCAGAAGTTCCATCTGGAAAATACATATCAGTTAATACTGCATCATCCAAGTTGAATGATAAATCTTCATGAAATGCAATGGTTTCATCACTGATAAAAACTTCTAAAGTCTCCGCTGGATCATCCAGTTTTTCTTCTGGCATTTCCTTAGCACAAGATGTTAGCAATAGGCCTGCGGCGCAAAAAATCATCAAAAAATTAATAAACTTCATGTCTTCGTGTTAAAAGGTTAATTAAATATTATTTCAGTATTAATATAATATAAAACATCATGGTTTTCATGGATTTGCAAAATTTGATGTGGCTAAATCCTGAATATACCATAAATTAACTGGATGTGGTTAGCGCTAAAGTGCTAGTACTTTTGGGGGATGATGTGATTTATAAAGAATGATTCATTATGCTCTGCATCATATTTGGTTCATCAAAAAGTATTTTCCAATTCAGATTGAAAAGCTTTGATTCGAAATAGGACATTGAATGCAATTATTTTTAAGCAAATACCTAAATTGTAAATACTAAAATTACATTCATGAAAAATATTATCTGCTTAGCTATATTCTTTGCTTTTAGCAGTGTTGCTTTTGCTCAAAATGTAGATATCCCAGACCCTAATTTTCTTGACTTTTTAATTGAGGAAGGTTTTGATTTAAATGGAGATGGAGTAATCCAATTCTCTGAAGCAGCTCTGGTACAAAAAATGGTTTCTGATCAAGATGTAATAACTGATTATACTGGCATTAATGCTTTTGTAAATCTGGATTCATTAACGATTACAAATAATGATAATCTTGAGAAATTAGAAATAGGATCCTTATTAAATCTGGTTTATCTCAACTGCGGAATGAATAAAATCGACACCCTCAACTTAGTGAATTTGACTGGATTAAAGCATCTTGATTGCCAGCAAAATTCTATAGTAAATCTTGATCTTACAGGCTTGCCAAATCTGGAGTTAATTGATTGTTCATCTAATTCATTTAATAATCTAGACCTTAGCCCTACGTCTTTCTTAAAAAGATTAGACTGTAATAGAAATTATATAGTAGAATTAGATCTTTCCACATTGAGCTTTTTAGAATTTTTGAATTGCAATCTAAATAGAATTGAAACTCTTGAAGTTTCAAATAAGGCAAATCTTCACAGCCTAAACTGTGAACAAAATGAAATGACTGAATTGTCACTCTTAAATTTACCTGGCTTAAAAAGTCTTAATTGTAGAGCAAATAATTTGATTATGCTTGATGTGTCGGCATTAGATTCTTTGGTTTCAATTAATTGCTTTGACAATGACATTACGGTCTTAGATGTTTCTCAAATGTTTGATCTCAAATACTTGAATT
>CALGNN010000146.1 GCA_937961455.1 uncultured Saprospiraceae bacterium | reverse complement strand
ACCTTCTGCAATGCCAAGTGCTTGTGCTGCGATACCAATTCTTCCTCCTTCGAGGGTCTTCATGGCAAAACTAAATCCAAAACCGTCTTCGCCAATTCTATTTTCTTTCGGCACTTTTACATTGGTATATTGGATCGCATGTGTATCAGAAGATCTGATGCCTAACTTATCCTCCTTTCCAAGTATTTCTACTCCTTCCCAATCTGATTCTACAATTAAAACATTAATGCCTTTATGTCTTTTGCTTTTATCACTTTGGGCTATGACCAAATGGACGCTTGAAGAAGAACCATTAGTAATCCAATTTTTTGTTCCATTAAGTAGATAATGGTCGCCCATGTCGATGGCCGTAGTTCTTTGACTCGTTGCATCACTCCCTGCTGCTGGCTCTGACAAGCAGAAACAACCAATCCATTCTCCAGTGCTTAGTTTTGTTAGATACTTCTGCTTTTGCTCCTCATTTCCGTACTTTTCGATTCCCCAACAGACCAATGAGTTATTGACTGACATAAGTACAGAACAAGAGTTATCGACCATTGAAATTTCTTCCATGGCTAATACATAGGCCATGGTGCTCATACCACCACCATTGTATTTTGCGTCAACCATCATCCCTAGGAATCCTAGGTCGCCCATGGCTTTGACTTGCTCCGTAGCGAAGCGCATTTCTCTATCTCGATCTATAACCCCAGGAAGAAGTTCTTTATGGGCAAATTCTCTAGCGGCTTCTTGTACTGCTAACTGTTCTTCTGTTAATGAAAATTCCATACAATCTAGTTGAGTTTGGTTTGTGGATTGGATTCTCCTCGATTCAAAACTTCCACAATATCTCTATAATAATAAATTAATACAAACGCTGACAGGCATAAAAAGCCTGCAAGAATATAAAAGGCATAAATCACATTGTTAGATAAGGAGAAGAATGTCATACTAAAAATAACAAGCAAGATGATTCTCGCACTGATATTCCAAAGAATAAAAATTCCACTGACCCTACCGAAGAGTTGATTGGGCACCGTTTTAAATAAGAAAGTAGTTCTTAAAATTCTAGTTCCAGCATTACTCAAACCCAATAATATTCCAACCGTATAAAAAACCAGATGGCTGGTAGATAGGGTCATCCAAATGAAAACCCAAGCAGTCAATAGAGTCAGAAAAATGATAGCTGATGGAATAGAAAATTTATTACTGATCCAGATGATGATAAAAGCAGAACTGAATGCTCCGAGCCCATAAAATATTTCTGCTGCTGCGTAAACATTAGCTCCTGCTTGGAGATGATTGTTTACATACAATGCATTCAAGAAAAAACCTTCCATTAATATGGTAACAAATATGGCGTAAGAAAACAATCCAAAAATGAAAATCATTTTATGTTGTTTGAGATAATTGATACCAGTTTGTAGTCTAATCCTTAAAGAACCTTTTTCTTCCTTTCTATTCGTCAGAGGGATATAACTGATCATCGCAATGATGATAAGCGATATAAAATAGGTAATGCCATCCATCAAAAATATATCCCAAATATGCCAAGGATCAATATGTATTCCGATATCCCATTTCAAACCAAAGATGCTTAAAATGCCATTGTCTGTACCTTCAAGCAAGAGCGCGCCAAAGGCTCCTGCACACATATTCGCCGTTTGGCCTTCGATCTCCAAGTAAGAGGCAATTTTGCCATATTTATCTGGAGGTACAATCTCTTGTGCAAAGGCGTAAAGATTTGGATAATGAATATTGTAATTCAAAAAGGTCAGCATAAACACAGATGCCACTGCTAAGAGACTCAAATAATTATTATAATGTCCTGTGATGGCTAATAGTAATACAAAACATCCAGTGATCGCATTTATAAAAAGAAAGATGTGCTTTCTATTATACTTGTCAATTAAGATTCCACTGTAAGGAACCCAGAAAAAAGCCAATATATTGGTAATTAAATATAAGGATCCAAAGAGGGGCATTTCAGCTTCCTGAGCAAAGTACCATGGAATTGCAATCATGCTGATACCCTGAGCTATACCAGAGATAAAGTTGGCTATAAATAAAAGGATTATGGCTGTTAGATTCTTCAAGACTCCGAATCCTATTGGGATTTCTGATTAATAAATAATATCAGAATCGGAATTGTCTTTATCAAAATCGCCTCTGAGTGTTCTGAACCGCTTTCGCGATTCTATCGCAAAGGTACTTGAAGAATATTCCAAAAAAAGTTTTTCGTACAAACTTTGGGCTTTTTCCAGATCATCAAAAACTAGCTCATGAAGCTCAGCTAATCTATAAAGTGCATTATCTGCTCTTATTTCTTCTGGATACAATTCGAGAATCTTTTCGTAGGACTGCTTTGCAGCTTCGTAATTTCTTTCTTTCTCAAAGATTTGACCTTCTAAATAATAGATATCATCATGGAGGCTATGTTCTGGAAAAACCTCTGTAATCGTCTTCAGCTTAGCCCTTGCTTTCATAAACTTATTTTGAAAATGCAGTAAGTCTGCAGCTGAGTACATTTCTAAAGGAACATATGTAGTATCCAATCCAACATTATCCATGATAAATACTGAAAGATCAATTGCATCATTAGAGATCAACTTCGAGGTTGATGCTTTTAGGATATCAAATTGCGCTTGGGCCCATTCAAAATCACCATTATAATAGGATAGTTTTGCATTTTTAAATCGAGCAATCTCTCCAAGGTAATCCTCTTTAAATTCTTTATCCACTTGAGAATATAATAAAGTTGCTTCCCAAATATCTTCACTCATTAAATAATAATCTGCAAGATCTAATTTGGCGTTTGCCTTTACATATTTATCCAGATTGGGATACTTAATTACTTTATTTAGAATCTCAATGGATCTAGCTAAATCATCATAATAGAAGGCATGTAATTCTGCCAATTCGACCATGATCGAAGCAGACTCTTTATTTCTTCCAAACTCATCCAAAAAAGAACTGTATTCATCTCTTAGTGAATTAAGATCTTCCTGAGTGTATTCATATGATGAAACCAGTTTTTTCCGCTTACTGGCTAATAAGGCTTTTTTAGATATTAAAAAATATGATGAGGCCCTGCCCTTTGAATCCACTATGTATTCGAATGCTTCTATAGCAGTATCATAGTCGCTATCATTGAGTGCTACTTGGGCTAAGTTGTAAACTCGACTTCCATTCTCTTCTAATTTTCTATCTAAAGCTCTGGCTTGCCTGAAAGCGCCTTTGTAATCTTTCTTTTGAATAAAAACCCATTGCAATAATTCAGGATATGAAAGGACATCTGGATACTCTTGAATCTTTTCATAAAGCTTAGTTTGCAAATCGTCATACTGTGCTTCATCAAAGGTCCTTTGAAAAATGGACTTAAGATTATTAAGTCGATTTTTATCAGTCCCCATACTCAAGAGATAAAACTCAATCATTTTTTGAGTATCTCCTTTTCTTTGATATAACCCAGCAAGATTATAAGCAAAATGTGTTTTGTTTTTTAAGATTTCGTTTCCCCTTTCAAAAGTTGCGATAGCAAGATCGAATTTAGCCAGCTTAGTAAATGAATTAGCTAGTTGGGATATTTGATTAATATTTCCAGATAACAACTGAATGGCTCTTTTGTACTCTTTTTCTGCAGCAGCTTCATCAAATTGTTGTTCGTAGATATTTCCTCTAGTTACATAAAGCTCAATGCTTTTAGGGTTTTTTTTGAGTTGCTTCTTGATGAGATCTTTGGCAAGATCATACTCTTCAAGGTTAACGAGACAATCCAAATATTTTGAAAAATAATAGAGGGTTCCTTTATTTTTTTTATGAAGTTCATTATAAATGGTGCCTGCTTTTTCATACTCTCCATTTGCAAAATATTGATTAGCCAATCTTACATCTTGCGACTGCAAAAAGCTAAATGAAGCTAAAAAGAAAATAACAGTAAATAATTTGTTCATGCGCACTACCATATTATAATTACATCAAGCTAATAACGCTTTAGTTCACCAAAAAGTGCGGCAAAAATCCTGATACTTTTTAAATGGTGAATTTGCTAAGGCAAATTATCAATTTCAATTAGAATAAAAAAAATCAACTTAAAACTAAAAAAGGCCAGCACAATGTGCTAGCCCTTTTGATATTTTAAAGTTAATTACTTTCTACTCTAATTTGAATTTAACAGGAAGTGTAAATTGAACCCTCACATTATTTCCTCTCTGTCTTCCTGGAGTCCATTTTTCACCCATGTTATTCATCAGTTCAACAACACGTTTAGCTTCACTTCCACAACCACCAGCTAAATCTCTTACTAAACGGATATCGGTAACTTCACCACTCTTCTCAACTACAAACTGAATTACTGCAGTTCCTTGTATACCATTTTCTCTTGCAATTGCAGGATACTTGATATTCTTATAAATAAACTGAAGCATCTTCTTATCTGCACATGCCTTTTTTGCTTTATTATCTCCTGGTTCATTTTCACAACCTGGAAATCTTGGCATTTGCTCCACTACTTTAAAAATCTCTTCTTCTGCCGGTGGTGGTGGTGGCGGAGGAGGTGGTGGTGGCGGTGGTGCTTTTTTCTTAACTACCGTGTCTTTTTTTACTGGCAAAGGAATGTTCTCCGTTTCCTCTTCTTCCTCTGGTGGAGGAGGTGGTGGTGGAGGTGGATCCTCTGGTGGCTCTTCCACTGCTTCAATCACTGGTGGTGGTGGTGGAGGAGGTGGTGGTGGCGGCTCAGCTGTTCTAGGAGGCTCCTGCTCAATTTCTTCTTCAAATTCCAAGGCATTGTCAGGAATGTAAATTTCATTTTCATATTGTGTATATGAAAAACCTAATATGATCAATCCTAAAGCAGCAGCTAGTCCAAATCTGAATAGCGGACCACTAAAAGATAGTGCATCAACATCTGGATATTTCGCCCGAGCCTTTAATGGAGAAGACCAAGTCTTTTCCTTATATTTTTCAGTTAAGTCAGTATGAGATCTTGATCTCATAACCGCTCTGAAGCCGAAAATAAGACCGATAATCAAAGCAACCAGTGCGATGACTAAAATGGTCAAGGTATTCCCGTCAACTGCTAAATCTCCAATCATAAATATCTTTTTTTAAGTAAACTAAAAATACAGATCCCTAGAATCGTACCGATAATATTAGCAATAATATCCAACTCTTCAAAACTCCTAGAACTAAAAA
Source organism: uncultured Saprospiraceae bacterium (assembly GCA_937961455.1). GTDB lineage: Bacteria > Bacteroidota > Bacteroidia > Chitinophagales > Saprospiraceae > CALGNN01. The sequence continues at coordinate 17,412 of CALGNN010000146.1, read as the reverse complement.
AGTACTTTTGAGCGAATTCAACCATTATTCCAAAGCTTGATGCCAATAAAAAACTAAAAATTGCACTTTTTTTAAGTGTAAATCCATATTTATTGAAACCGTGGCATATCAAAATCGAAAGTATAAAATAGACACCAAGATGGGCTAATTTATCTATTCCAATTACTGATACTGTTGGAAGTTTCTCTGGTGAAGAGAAAGATAATATCATAATTAATATACACCAGCAGATAGCGGGTATCAGGTAAACATAACTTTTTACATTTCCTTTTTTAGTATTGATGATTTGTTTTGAATTTTTGGTGTGTCATGCAACAAAAAATTAGCTTATCATATCTGCATATCCTTCAGCAGACATCAATCCTTCTAATTCATCCATGTTTGTAAGCGCAATTTTGACCACCCATCCGTCCCCGAAAGGATCTGAATTAATCAATTCAGGTTGATCTCCATCATCTTCATTCAATAGTGGATTAAATTCCAAAATTTTTGCAGATACTGGCATAAATAGATCCGATGTTGTTTTTACGGCTTCCACTGTTCCAAAAACTTCGTCTATTGCAATTTCTTCCCCAACTGTGTCTACTTCCACATATACCAATTCTCCCAATTCTCCTTGAGCGAAATCTGTGATTCCGACAAGTGCAATACTTAAGCCGTCCTCAGTTTTCTCTTCTGTAATTTTGAGCCATTCGTGCTCTTTTGAATATTTCAACCCTTCAGGAATAGTACTCATCTAAATATTAAATTTTATAATGATTTTAAATATTCTTTAACCCAAGCTGTAGTGACAGATTTAGGTCGCTCAAGTGGAGTACCTAAGGCTCTTGCCCAACACAAGGCTGCTAATACCCCTAGCGCTCTCGATACGGCAAAAAGTACCGTATAAAAACTATATTCTTTCATTCCAAAATGTACCAACAATGCTCCAGAGTGTGCATCTACATTTGGCCATGGATTTTTCACCTTTCCTAAGCTTTCTAAAATTGGTGGAACTACCTCAAATATCTTCCATACGATCTGCACTAAATCTGAATCTGAGAGATGCTCTTCCGCAAAAACTCTTTGGGCTGTAAATCTTGGATCAGGCTGTCTTAGCACTGCATGACCATATCCAGGTATCACTTTACCTTGATCAAGTGTCTGTTGCACATATTCGGCAATTTGTTCTTTTGTTGGGTTTCTTGTTCCTATTTGTTCTATCATTTCAAACACCCACTTAATTACCTCCTGATTAGCCAAGCCATGCAAAGGACCTGCTAAGGAACACATCCCACCTGCGAATGACAAATAGGCATCACTAAGCGTTGAGCCCACTAAATGCGCAGTGTGTGCACTTGCATTTCCTCCTTCATGATCCGCATGAATCGTCAGGTAGAGACGCATAAGTTCTTTAAATAAATCACCCTCAACACCTAACATATGGGCAAAATTCCCGGCCCAATCCAAACTGTCGTCTGGTTCAATGTGATTTCCATCGTGAAAAGAACGTCGATAAATGTATGAGGCAAGTCTAGGCAAGCAGGCAATTAAATTCATCGCATCCTCATAAGTTGGATCCCAGTAATCATTCTTACTCATCCCTTCCGCATAGCGCTTGCTAAACTCACTGCGTGATTGCAAAGAAGTGATACCAATAACCAATTGAGTCATCGGATGTGTATCAGGCGCTAATGTATCCAATACTTTAAACGTATGATCAGGAATGATTCTCCTTTTTTCCCATTCATCACTCAACCAGTCTACTTCTTCTTGAGTTGGTATTTCTCCCACCAACATCAGCCAAAATAAGCCTTCTGGTAAAGGTTCTTTTTTGCCTGGTCTGCTAGGTAAAAGTTCTTTTAATTGAGGAATACTATATCCTCTGAATCGGATACCTTCTACTGGATCAAGAGCTGAGGTCTCATAGACCATACTTTTAACACCTCTCATACCTCCAAAGACATTTTTCAGTGTAACACTGCCCATGTCTGTACCACCGTGCTCCTTTAAAAGTGCACGCATTTCAGCCTTTAAAGCTGAAGATTTTTCGTGAAATTTTTTCTTTAATAGATCCATGGAATATTTTTCAATTTGCGAGCCAATTTAGATAAAATCAATTCTATATGTTCAATCATGCAAAATAATAAAAAACCCTAATCTATAAGGCTTTCTTACAATTAGTTTAACACAGAAATGCTAAAAAAAGTTAACTAGTACGAAGAGATTATATAGCTTTATAAAATAGATGTTCCTGATCCAAGAAATATTAGTGAGTGATGAATTGGCTGAAGTCAATTTCTGTTGTGATTTAAAAGAATGCAAAGGTGCTTGCTGTTGGGAAGGAGATTTTGGTGCTCCATTGGAAAAAGCGGAAATGGATCAAATATCAAAACTCTATGATGATATTAAACATCTGCTTCCTGAGAAGAATTTAACTCAAATAGAAAAAGAAGGGCTTTTTAGCTATTACGACGAACCGCAACTTTGGGGGACCTCTTTAATGAAAGATGCTTCTTGTGTATTTATGTTGAAAGATGAAAAAGGCATTGCGCAATGTTCATTTGAAAAGGCACAGGCAGCAGGTTTAAGCACATTTAAAAAACCCATTTCATGTCATTTATACCCTATCAGAGTTTCAAAAAATGAAAAAGGCGGTTTTGAAGCATTGAATTTTGACAACTGGGACATCTGTCATATGGCAAGAAAAAAAGGTGATGAACTTGAATTACCACTAACTGGTTTCTTGAAAGATGCACTCATTAGAGCCTACGGAGAGGCATTTTATGAAGAATTAATCGCCGCAATAGATCATCAAAGTTCTCTTTGATAAAACAATCTAGAAGTATATCTTTGCAATCCTTTTGAAATGAGCAATTGTTTCAAATTCTAAAATGATATAAAAAATATTAGATGGCACTTATAGGAAAGATAAGAAGAAATCCAATTCTACTTTTTTTCATGATCGGATTAGCATTGATCGCTTTTCTCTTCATGGATTGGAATTCACTAGGTAACCGAGGTCAAACGAGTCAAACCATTATGGGTAAGGTTGGTGATAGAAATATGGACTATCTTGAATTTAATAATGCCGAGCGTGTTTTAGGACTTGGTGGATCTGGAAACGATGTTTTTGAGCAGCGTAACACCTTGTGGAATTACTTTGTAGAGAAAATGATGGTGGAAGATGAAGCAGAGTCCATGGGAATAAGTGTATCAGATGATGAGATGGAGGAATTACAGTTTGGACCCAATTACAGCCCTATTGTACAAAGTAGATATGCAAATCCACAAACACGTCAAATTGATCCAGGCCAAATAAGTCAGATAAGACAAACTCTGGAAAGTACAGATGCTCAAACAGCACAATTCAGAAATTATTGGGATTATCAAAAAACTGAAATAAAGAAAGATCGTCTTCAAAGTAAAATTGGAGGTATGATTGATAAAGCCATTTATGCACCTAGCTGGATGGCTGAAGCATATGGTACTGATCAATCAAGCAATGTGGACTTTCAATACGTAAGAGTACCATTTGATAATATTTCAGATGATCAAGTAGAAGTGTCTGATGCAGATCTAAATGCTTACTTAAGCTCAAACATTGCTAACTATACAAGAGATGAAGAGCTAAGAAGAGCTGACTACATTGTATTTGATGTTGTTCCTACGAGCGGAGATTCTGCAATTGTAAAAGATAATATGGCAGCACTCTGTGAGGAATTCAGAACCACAGACAATGATTCATTGTTTTTGATCAGTAATTATAGTGTTTACGACAACTCCTATAATAAAGCATCCATCTTACCTCCAAATATTAAATCTATGGTGGAGAATATGCAGCCTGGTGAAGTATATGGTCCCTATTTAGAAGGTAAAAATTACGTGGGTCTAAAACTCATAGACAATAAGAATATTCCTGATTCAGTGAGATCACGTCATATTTTAATTGGAGTGAATAATGGTGATCAGGCAGGTCTTATTTCAGCAAATTCTAGAATTGACAGTATTAAAACAGCTATTGAATCTGGAACTGCCAACTTTGACGCTATGGCTAAAAGATTTAGTACTGGGCCTTCTGGTCCTACTGGTGGTGATCTTGGATACTCTGCTTTAAATGCAACTGTAAAACCTTACAACGATGTGTTGTTCTACACAGGAGAGCAAGGAAAATTATATAAAATCTTTACCCAATTTGGTGTGCACTTAGTTGAGATTTTAGGAAAAAAACGTGGTGCTAATGAAATGGGATATAAATTAGGATTAATAAGAGAGGCAATAATCCCTTCAGATGAGACGCAAGATGAGCTTCTCAATAAAGCTGATCAAATTGCTTCTGATTATACGACCTATCAAGAGTTAAAAGCCGCTGCCGATGCAGACCCATCAATTATTATGCTTTCTTCAACTGATGTAAAAGCTAATGATTTTAATTTTGCTAACATGGGTAAGGGTCAGACATCTAGAGATCTTGTAAAATGGATGTTTGATGGTTCTACAGATTTAGGTGGCGTATCTGATGTATATATTTATGAGAACGCAGAAGATTATTACAATTCTAATTATGTAATCGCAACACTCACAGATATTTTACCAGCGGGAAGATCATCTTTAAGTGAAGTTAGAGATCAAATAACTCCATTTGTAAGATTAGAGAAAAAAGGTGCTTTATTACAAGAAGCGATGGCTGGCTTTAATTTAGCTAAAGCAGCAAGGAAATATAAGGTTGATGTTGATAGTATTTCAGGTGTAAGATTTACAGATTTATCACCTGCAGGATTAGGCGCTGAACCGAATGTTATTGCTTCAGCTTTTAAATTGGAAGCAGGTCAATTATCAGAGCCCGTCATTGGTGAATCTGGTGTCTATATTGTAAAAACAAATGCAAAGAATACAGCTGCTTCAGGAGCCAATGTTGGCACCTTAAGAACACAGAGTTCAAGCAGAATGAAAAATTCTATTTATGGCAATTTGATGAATACTTGGAAGAAGCTTAAGAACGTCGAAGACGAGCGATCTAAGTTCTTTTAATGAAAACTATTTGTCATTAATATTAAAATTATTTCTTGTTGTATGCGTTCAAATAGCATGACACGCATATTCCTATTGAGCTTTTCACTATTGCTTTTGTATTCTTGCCAGAATGCTGTAAAAGTAGAAGAGTCTTACCCAAATGGAAAAACTTTCAAAGAGTATTTCAAAGACAAGGAAACCGATAAAATCTCTGGCTTATATAAGGTGTATTATGAAAGTGGTACAATCCTAGAAGAGTCCCAATACGTCGATGGCCTTCCTCATGGTAAAAGAATTTTATTTGATGAAGGTGGCAATAAACAAGTCATCGAACACTATAATAATGGACAGTTTGAAGGGACATATCAATCCTTTTATCCAAATGGTCAAATAGAACAAGATGGGCAATATGTAGATGGAGCTATGGAAGGTACATGGAAAAAATTTTATGAAAATGGTCAACTTGAAGAGGAAGTGCAATTTTCAGAAAATGAAGAAAACGGCCCTTTCATAGAATGGTATCCAAATGGAAATTTGAAAGCAGAGGGAAGTTATCTAGATGGAGACAATGAACATGGCGAACTAAAAATGTATAACGAGCAAGGTATCTTGCAAAGGAAAATGGATTGTGATAAGGGAATTTGTAAAACAACGTGGAAAGCTGAGAATGAACCTAACTAAGACTTTATTAATTATAGCCTTTTCCATTTTGCTTCAAGATATTCAAGCACAGATTGGAGGAAAAACAGTTTTTGAATTTTTACGTCAAGCTCCTACTCCACGAATTACAGCATTAGGAGGATATCAGATTGCTGTAGTGGATGGTGATGTTGGTCTGGCCTATCAAAATCCTGCAGTTTTAAATCCAGAGATGGACCAGCAAATTAGTTTCAACCATGAGTTTTATTTCGCTGGAATACAACAAGGTTATGTTTCAGCAGCAAAATATATTGAAAAATATAAAGCAACTTTTCAAGTTGGAGTCAAGCATGTGCAGTACGGTGAATTTACGGGTGCAAATGATTTAGGTCAATTCACTTCAAATTTCAAAGCCAATGAATTTGCATTGGTCTTTGGAGCAAGTAAAGCTATTGATGAGCGGATTTCAGTAGGTGCCAATATGAAAGCGATCTTCTCAAACTTAGAATCCTATAATGCCTCTGGCCTAGCCTTAGATTTTGGAGCGGTTTATCAGAAACCTGAAAATAGGACGAGTTACGCTATAGTGATTTCTGATTTTGGTTTTCAATATACCAGTTATGGAACTGAAGAAAAGCAGCCACTACCTTTTGATATAAAATTTGGCTTTACGAAAAGACTAGAGCATTTACCTTTTAGATTTGGAATCGTAACCCATCATCTTAATACTCTTAATCTCCTATACGATTTGCCAGATGAATTAAACTCAGGAATATTTATTGGAGAAGACGATCCAGCTGAAACTCCGGTAGCTGATGCGATAGATAATATTTTTAGACATGTTAGCCTTAATGGAGAATTCTTATTAGGTGCTAACGAAAATTTTAAAATCAGATTAGGATATAATCATCAAAGAGGACGTGAATTAAAGGTTGGCTCATTCAGAAGTTTTGCAGGCTTTAATACAGGTTTTGGATTCAGGGTCAAACAATTTTATCTGGATTACGGGCTCTCAGTTTATCACCTCGCTGGTAGCAAACACCACTTAAGTATTTCTACGAATATCAAAGATTTTAAGAAAAGAAGTATTTTGTGATACTTCCCCCTCAGGCCTTGGTTACAAAACAATCAAAATTTAAGGCATGTATAAATATTTCTTTGTTTTCTTTTTCCTTTTGACCGCTTGTGAATATATCCCAACAGTCACTCCTAAAACGGTCCCTCAAAGTCGAACAAGCACGACAAAATTAAGTCTTTCACACCACCCCATTTTACCCGGCACAAATGAATCTTTTACCTTAAGCGCCTCCATTGAAAATTCTAGCGGGATTAAAAAAGTACAATTGTTTGTATATGAATATGAGTTGTACTCCAATGAAGATGGACTTCCATCTAAAAGAAAAAAATCTGGCGGGCTATGGGGAGAACAATCCAGTTGGGACATTAATGAGTTTCAAGCAAGCGCCTTATTCGAATGGACAAATGATGCAGGAATCGGCAATCATAGCAATATAGAATATGAGTTTGTTGTAACAGATCAAAATAATCAATTGGTAAGTAAAAGTATCAGTTTTGATGGGGGGCTTTCTCCATGGGAGGAAGAAAAAATATTATTGTATAAAGCTGCAGGATCTAGCTTGGATGATGCGATCAATATATGTTTCATTGCGGATGCAGATTATGGAAATCTCCAAGAAGAAAGTCGATGGAAATTATTTACGAGTCATATTGAAGATTTAATTTATCAAGGTTATTTCGAAAATAATATGATCGATACACATCGTGATAAATGGAATTTCTTTATTACAAAGAGACAAATAGATGGAGTCGAATTAAAAGCAAATTATAGAGATATAGAAAAATACCCAGACTTTTTAGTTGAAGGAACTATTGAAGGGATTGATGCATTTGGATTAATTCATCAATACGAATATGGGGATGTTAGTTATTTACAAGGCAACTTATCTTATATAAATTTCAATTTGTTTACTTCTGAATATTACAACTTTGGAACAGCAGTCCATGAAACAGGACACGCCGTATTTAATTTTTATGATGAGTATAATGGCTGTGCTTGTACCCAAAAACAAAATGGAACAAATGTATTTAGTGAGCTCGCCGATTGCCAAAAATTTATAGTAGAAAACAACATCGATGTAGACTCCTGTACACTCTTGAAAAATTATAAAGAGGAGCTATGGTATATGGCTGAAAAAGATGTACTATTCAAAAGTAACGAAGATTGCCAAGCATATAATGTAGCCAATGGATATCCAGAATTTGCCTGCGGTCAATACCAAAAAGTAGATGGTTCGATTTGGTATCGAGCAGAAAATGGAATTTGCATCATGCAAGATGATGGAGATCATAAGGTCAATGATTTTCAGTCAGTCTGTGCCAGTTTGGTTGCTTCATTTTATGAAAATCTTCCTTATAGAAATTCTATGATATTTGCTCATACAGATGAATATGACAATATGTATGGGTACGTTCCTGTACTCGTCTCTGAATGCAATATGCTGCAAGAACATTTGAGTATTCAACCCAAAAACTTAAAGTATGGAATTCCCTCAAGATGCTTAAACTCCAGGAAGAACACCTTTCTAAATTTATTAAATCAAGAAGGTAGGGTGATCGAATCAATCCCACTTCAAAATAGCTTAATCGTTCATCAGCATGGTGAAGATGAAAACCATATTGAAACCTTCAATCATGAGATTGCTTATTTAAAAACAAAGGAACAAAAAGAAGGATCCTATTTTCATTTTACGAATGAAGCTGTTTTAAACACAAAGCTTGAAGAAGTGATCCTTGACAATCAGGATAAAATTAAAAATGCTTTGGAGACATTGCGCAAAGAGTGGGAGCATAGAAACTAACATCAACTCATTAAAACATCAAATGAAAAGACGATTCATCATCCTACTAAGCGCTTTATTCATTGTAGGATGCACTCAAAATAATACGACTCACATAGAAGCAGCAGAAAAATATTTCCAAGCACGAAATTCTTTTCAGTTTGACGAAATAAAAAAACTCATAGCTGATAGCTTAACTATTGTAGAAGGAGACCATAAAATGTATTATTCTCAAGATAGCTTCTATGAAATGTTTAAGTGGGATTCAATATTTCAAAGTTCTTATGAAATAGTAAGCTTGGAAGAAATTGACGAACATATTATAGCATCAATTGCATTATCCTCCATTCGAAATAGATTTTTGAAAAATGATTTAATGACATGTCTATATAAATTGTCTTTTGAATCAGGTCAAATTGCAAAAATTGAATCCTTAGATTGTCATAATGCTGATTGGGAAACTTGGGAAAATCGGGTCAATAAATTAGTAGAATGGATAGCATTAAATCACCCTGAACTTGATGGTTTTATTCATGATATGAGCATGAAGGGAGCAATTAATTATTTGGAGGCCATTACATTATATGAATCAAAATGAAAGCCCTTAAGACCTTGTCCTCTGATCAACTAAAATAATTATTTGGCCAATCAGATACACGATCAAACCATAGCACAGACTGATCATGGCAACCCTTACACCTCCAGCTAATATGGCTGGAGAAAGATCATTTGTAGCGTAAATAGATAGTCCACTATACATTCCTATTAAAAATGACAATGCACCTATGGCTGCTGCCATTCTAGCTAAAATTTGAATCGTTCGTTGGAAAGGCCTTCTCCCTTCCTTGGAACTGTCCTTTCTAGAACTAAAGATGAAAATCAGCATAGCAAGCAGTAGTAAACTGATTATACTCATGAAAAGCACCCCACCTTCAACAAATAAATTGATCATAAGACAATTGTATATAAAGCGTCAAAATAAAACAATACTTTAACAAATAGAACAAAATATTAAATGTCTGCATTAGTTTAATATAATAGCTCTTAAGTATACCCGAAAATAGTACAATATTTTGTTTGGAGCGACACCACCATTTAACGCTAGAATTATGTTTCGAGCTCTTTTTATAATGTGTCTTTTTACGATTGCCATTAGTTGCGCAAGGAATCCAATGGCCGACAATCCAGTAGTTCAAAGCTGGGATGCAAATATTCAGTTTCCTTTGTTGAAACATAGTCCACTCCATCCAGATGATTATGAATCCATCAAGATTTATACGGATTTGCATTCGGACATTGGCTTGTCCAAAGTCGAATTGTATGTGTATGAATATGAGTTATACAAAAACAAAAATGGTCATCCTTCAAAAAAGAAAAAAGCTTCTGGGCAATGGGGCCTCATGCATGTTTGGAATTTTCCAAGTTTACAAGATGATGTCAATCTAGAATATGAAATACCTGAAGGATTTGGTCCATCCACTTCCATATCTTATGAGATCGTAGCCTACGATGGATTAGGTGACGCTAATACACAAACGGTCATGTTTGATGCTGGCACATCGGAATTTGAAAATGATAAAATTCTACTTTATAAAAATAACGATCGCTCCATAGATAAAGCAATCAACATTTGTTTCATTGCTGATAAAGATTATGAAGAAGACTGGGAGCTATTTGTTACCGATCTTGAGAAATTGATTTTCGAAGGTTATCTAGCAAATAACATGATTAAAGATTATAGGGCCAATTGGAATTTCTTCTATGCAAAAAACACCTTGGATGGACAGGCTTTATTTAAGAATTTTAATAAAAAGGAATATTATCCAAGCTACTTAGTTGATGACAAATCTATAGGCATCAATTCTTATGGTTTGATACATAAAGAGGATTACGATGATGCCAGTTTTCTGCAGGGTAATCTCAGTTTTTTGAAAGTACCCATGTTTACCTCAGAAGCTAACAATCCTGGTACCGCGATACATGAGACGGGCCATACCATATTCAATTTATTTGATGAGTATGATGGTTGCGTATGCACGACTTCACAAAATGGGCCTAACATGTTTACAGAATTAAGTGCCTGTATCGAATTTGTGATTGATCATAAATTACCTATGGAACATTGTACGGAGATTAAAAACTACAAAGGCGAAAACTGGTATATGCCTGAGGACCATGTATTTTTCGAAACAAAAAACCAATGTCAAGAATACAACATTAAGAACGGTTATCCAGAAAAAGCTTGCACACCTTATGTGAAGTTAAGTGGCATTACACTCTACAGAGCTGATCATGGATTATGTATCATGCAAGATGATGGAAATCATATGGATCATGGTTTTCAATCTGTATGCTCACACATCATTGCGAATCATTACAAACAATACGAACAAGATTTTGACACAGGCGTGGCAGAGGTCAAAAAACCAACTAAAGCACTTAGAAAAACCATAGAACAAAAAACTACTATTGAAGATGACCATTTGGGAATGGAGGCAGTATTGGTTTCTGAAAAAACAGAGAAAGAAATCCATTACCCTCCAATTCAATGTAATTTTTCACATAGTTTTTCGGAGTAAAAGACTACATCCATTTCTTATTAATTGACTCTGCTTTGTAAAGGATAAAGTCTTGAAGATTTTTAGCCTGATCGAGTGGTATGAATGGCACCGTTACATTTCCAGATGCTGTATGGAGCACTAAGCTTGCCAGTGATCTCCTTCTTTGATAAATAGATTGCCTAAGGCTTACAGATTGTATTTTGAAAAGCTGTAGTAGTTTTTCTCGATTGCCAAAGATCCCTGAACTTGATTGAATGATATGCTCATTCAAGTGAAATTTTCGTTTGTGATATGCTAAAATGACCATCACTACAGAGGCCATAAAATATATGGCAATGAAAAAATAATTGGAAAAATCTAAAAAGTACCTAAGGCAAAACCATGCAATGGTCGGCAAAAAACAAACATAGAGTAGATGCCAAATGAGGTAGTGTTTATCTACATCAAAGCTTTTCAATTGAGCCCACATGCTTTGTGGAATATAATCGAATTTAATATTCTCTACCTGGCTTTCATAACAACCAGGAACACTTACAGTCTTACTCGTATTTACTTCTACACTTGAAGCCTGCTTCAAGTACAAAGTAAAGATTCCAAACACCTGTCTCAATGGATTGGTCGCCCATTCTAAGATTTGTATTTTCTGCTTTAATATCGACACCTCTTTTCTAGTAAAGAGACCTGAGACAACTTTATAACCTCTTTTATTTTCCCAAAATTTTAGATCAAAATATCTAAGGACCGTTCGGATTAAAGAGATAAAAAAAGATAGCACAAGAAAGAAAGGAATAAAAATGAAAATGAAAAACAAAATCGCACTGATCCCTGAGCCCACCCATGAACCAATCCCTTCAAATACATCCATGCCCAATGCATCTTCAATATCACCAATAAATCCTCCCACAATGGCTAGCATAATAACAGCTGTCCTGAGGTGATTTTCACTAACACCAATTTTAAGTAAATCCTTAATTTTTAAATGAAGCAAGATGTTTTTTTCTTCTTCGATCTCTACCAATCCTCCCTCTTGACTCGATTGAATTTCATCAAAATTTTCAGGTGAAAGTGAGGCCTTTTTTTCTAAAATAAAACTCCTCAGCGCCTCAGCTGTGGGTTTATCTAAAGCATCAATAGCTACCTCATTGGACACAGAACCTGCCGTATCTATTTTGACTCCAACTACATTAAATAGTTGATGCAAAATATTTTGTTCAAAATTTATGGTTTGTATTCTTTCGAAAGGAATATCTAATTTGGTTTTCCTAATTACTCCTTTACTGATCATCAGAGAATCTTCGTCAACGTGGTAGTAGAATTTAAAATAGGCTATGATAGACCCAACAAAAGATACACCTGTTAGGACTGTGATTCCAATATTCCACCAACTACTCTCACTACTTCCTCCCCTATTGAGAAGAAATACGAGAAGCAATGGCCACAGAGTACGCACGATGATCCTTGCAAACTTTAGAAGTATGATGGTAATGGCAACAATACTTTGTCGACTTGGTATGAATAAAGATTCATGATCACTCCTCTTCATCATATTCTTTTTGATCTAAGGTCCGCTTCAGGATGTATTCCTTCAGTTTTAAGGCATCCGCATTTTTAAGACCTGGTATACTTACATCACTACTCTGTCCTCCAGCTGTATAAATATTAAGACTCGCTAAATCAAACATTCTTTCTATCGGTCCTTGCTTCACATCTACATGTTGGACACGATTAAAGGGAAGGGCCGTTATCGTCCTCACGATTAAACCTGAGCGGTATACTAAATCTCGAAATCGTTGTGCATATCCTTTAATTCTGAATGCCATTGGAATGAGAATCATTGAAGCCACAAAGAGCACAAGCCAAGCTCCCATCCCAAAGTAAAAAAATGACATTTGATAATCTTCTGGAGGAAAAAAGTATAAAGCAAATAAACCTATAAGTGCAAGGACTAAAAAGATCATTCTATAAATGATCAATACCTTCAAATAATCTCTTTCTAATTTGATAAATTCGATCTGCTCTATCTGCGGCAAATCATTTGATGCTATCTGAGGGTTATCGAAAATCATGGATTTATTTTACTTCCAGGTATAACATTGCGCTTTAATAATTCAAGTACCTTTTTGGCTTCCTTTAAGTTATTGATTTTATCCTTAATAAGAATTAAATTTTTTGCTGATTGTTTAAGATGTAAAGCATTTTTTGGGCCTTCCTTAGACAAATAGGAAAGCATCGTTTTAAAAAGCGCAGACTCATAATAAGAAGACTGGGGGTTAGAAATAAAATAACATCTCAGTTTTCTTCGCTTCAATGTTAGCCTTTCGAAACCCAATTCTTTGCAGATCCATCGTAATCTTAAGCCATCAAATAATTCTCGCACTTGCAAAGGAACTCCCCCAAATCGATCTTTTAATTTCTCAAAGAATTTTTCTAAGGCTTCTTCATTGTTTATATGATCCAATTCCGTGTACAATCTCAATCGCTCTTGAATATTCGAGACATATTCATCAGGAATCAACATTTCAATATCAGTCTCTATTTGTACATCTCTGACATACTCCTTCGGACCTTTGGTCTCTTCATCTTTAAATAGTTCTTTGAACTCTGTATCCTTTAATTCTAGAATGGCTTCTTCCAAAATCTTTTGATAGGTTTCAAATCCGATATCTGAGATAAATCCGCTTTGTTCTCCACCCAACATATTTCCAGCTCCACGGATATCCAAATCCTTCATGGCAATATTAAAGCCACTCCCTAAGTCCGAAAACTCTTCAATGGTTTTAATTCTCTTCCGTGCTTCGGATGTCAAGACAGAAAGTGGTGGAGCAAACAAATAGCAAAATGCCTTCTTATTTGATCTTCCTACCCTTCCTCTCAGTTGATGTAAGTCACTTAAGCCAAATTGTTGTGCGTTATTGATTATTATGGTATTTGCATTAGGAATGTCCAATCCTGTTTCTATGATATTGGTACAGACTAAGACGTCATATTGATGATCGATAAAATCTATTAAGGATTTTTCTAGCGCCTTCGTCTCCATTTGTCCATGCGCCATTCTAACATCAACATCTGGACAGATTCTTTTAATCATCGCCATGATATCTGGCAAGGACTTTACACGATTATGTACAAAGAATACTTGACCGCCTCTATGAATTTCGTAATAAATGGCATCTCTTATCAATGCATCATTAAAAACTCTACGCTCTGTATAGATCGGTTGCCTATTCGGTGGTGGGGTTCGGATGACTGAAAGATCCCTCGCAGCCATTAAACTAAATTGTAAGGTTCTAGGAATTGGAGTAGCTGTCAAAGTAAGCGTATCTACATTTACTTTTAGGGTGCGCAGTTTTTCTTTTGCTGCAACTCCAAATTTTTGCTCTTCATCAATGACCAATAATCCAAGGTCTTTAAAACCCATATCCTTGTTCAAGATCGCATGGGTTCCAATTACGATATCAATCTTTCCCTCTTTGCATTTTGCATAAATTTCCTTTTTTTCTTTGGTAGTTCTAAATCGATTCACATAATCCACATCGACCCCAAATTCTTTCAAGCGATCATGGAAGGTATGATAATGCTGAAGAGCTAAGATGGTAGTTGGTACGAGTATAGCTACTTGTTTGCCATCCGCTACTGCCTTAAATGCTGCTCGAATGGCTACCTCTGTTTTACCAAAGCCCACATCACCACAGATCAATCGATCCATTGGATGCTCTTTTTGCATATCTTCTTTCACATCGACAGAAGCCTGATACTGATCGGGAGTATCTTCATAGATAAAGGAAGCTTCCAATTCATTTTGCAAATAGCCATCAGGTGGAAAGGCATGACCCTTACTCGCCTTTCTCTTTGCATAGAGTTTGATCAATTCTTTGGCAATGTCCTTGACTTTTTTCTTTGTCTTACGTTTGAGGGTTTTCCAGGCATCGCCGCCAATCTTATTAAGCTTGGGTTCTGTTCCATCTTTACCTACAAATTTCGAAATCTTGTGTAGCGAATTGATACTTACATATAGGATATCATTATTCTTATAAATCAATCTTACCGATTCCTGTATATGTCCATTGATGTTGATTTTCTCTAATCCTGAATACCTACCCACTCCGTGATCAATGTGTGTTACAAAATCTCCAGTTTCCAATTCTCTGAGCATTCTAAGATTGATGGACTGCTCTTTTGTAAAACCTCGTTTTAATTTATATCTGTGGAAGCGCTCAAATATTTGGTGATCCGTGTAACAAGCAATTTGAAGCTGTGGATCAATAAAACCACTGTGTAATGCGATAGGAATGGGATGCACCTGCACCTTCGCTTCTAAATCTTCAAAAATGGAAAAGAAACGTTTGATTTGTTTTTTATTATCCGTCAATAGATAATTTTCCATCCCAGCTTCTTCATTCTTCCTTAGGTCATCAATCAAGAGGTTGAAGTTTTTATTAAAGCTCGGTTGGGGCTTGCCTCCAAAATCTATTTCATGTGTATGTTGGATTGTTGCGTCTACATTTCTTAAAACAATGCTTCTTCTTTTCGTATCCTCAATGACATCATTGGGGTAGATAAATGCACGCTCGTCCAGAAGCTCTTTCAGCTCCGAATCTTCAACCTTGCTAATGCTTGCTGCAAATGCTTCTAGCTTTTCAAAGCAGTCGAGCAATTTATCGACAAGCATTTGGAAGTCATGGATCCAAATAAGCGCATCCTCTGGCAATACATTAAAGAAGGCAGTTTTATCTTCCTTTTTGAATCTTGTATTGATATTAGGAACAATAGAAACGTTGGCTATATTTTGTTTTGATAGCTGGGTAAGTGGATCAAATGTTCTGATATTTTCTACCTCATCATCAAAGAGTTCAATTCTATATGGCCATTCATTGCCAAATGAAAAAATATCCACAATGCCACCTCTTATAGAAAATTGTCCAGGCTCGTAGACAAAATCGACTCTTTCAAAGCCATACTCTACCAAAAGCTCAATGATGGTATCAATATCTAAATCTTCTCCTTTTTTGATATCAATCCTTGTCTGCTTCAGTACATCAGGAGAAACCACTTTTTCAAATAAAGCCTCAGGGTAGCTTACCAATATTTGTTTTCGCTCAGGAAAAGAGGAAAGTTTATTAATGATCTCTGTCCTGGTAGTAATCTGATTGTTATCTAATTCTTCAAAGACGGCAGGGCGTTTAAAAGAATCTGGAAAAAAGAATACGTTCTTATCTTGAAAAATACTGGCAAGGTCATTTTGTAGATATGCTGCCTGTTCTTTATCTGTAGCAATGCATAATATGGTTCTGGCTTGATTGTCGTACAGTCCTTTTAGGACAAAGGATTCTTGTGCTCCTACTATTCCTTTAAGTAAAATATTAGAAGTTGATTGTTGGCTTAAACTTACCAACTGTGCTACTCTTTGATCCTTGAGAAACAGTTCAAGGAGCTTTTGCAAATTCTCCACAGCGCAAATTTAGTGCTTTGCAATTTCTTTTTAGATATTTGGATTTTATTTTTCGAAATCTATTTTTTACATGAACATTGAAATTGCAGAAATCAAGGCCAGTTGTAAAGATGCTGAAAGCTTACATGAAAGATTAATTGCATTGGGAGCAGATTATAAAGGGATAGATCATCAGGTAGACACCTATTACAAAGTAGCAAAGGGTAGATTGAAACTCCGAATGGGTAATATAGAGAGAAACTTAATCAGTTACTTTAGGCCAGATGATGTTTCAGTCAAAAAGAGTGATGTTAGTTTTCAATCTATTGATGAGAAAAGTCGCATTCCAGAAATATTAGCAAGGAATCTAGAGATCCTTGTAGTAGTGGATAAAAAGAGAAAAATCTATTTTATTGATAATGTGAAATTCCATATTGATGAGGTGAAATCATTGGGAAGTTTTATGGAGATTGAAGCGATAGGAAATGAGACCAAAGATTTGTCTTTCCAAGAACTTCAAGATCAATGTAAGAAGTACATGGATTTATTGGAGATACAAAAAGAAGATTTGATTCATCAGAGTTATTCAGATCTTCTCATGTTATTATAAAGTGCTTATCTATAATAAAGGCTATGGATACTATTTTTACCTATTCAATTCTTAGTACCTTTGAGTGCAAATGGTCCATTCAAAATTCCTGGGTAAACTGGATTAATTTATTCAAATTTATTTAATTGCTTTTATGCAAAATTATAAGACTATCTAGACATTATATTAATGAGTTCCAATCCTGGAAAAATTATTTTATTTGGAGAATATTCTGTCTTATTGAATAATCAAGCGCTTGCGATTCCTTTTTATCCATTCAGCTGCACTTGGCAAGAAGGAAATGAGGACCATAGACAATCATTCAATGGGCTTATAAACTATTTA
>CALGNN010000145.1 GCA_937961455.1 uncultured Saprospiraceae bacterium | reverse complement strand
CATTCCTGCGATGACCTTTTCGATGGATCTAGCCTCAGGTGGTTCCGAAGAACGCCTCCAAGAAATTGCCAAGCAAGAGCAAGAAAGCATCTTTGGTAAGGTGAATAATTTCCCCTTCCTTGATCTTCATGGTGTCTGGCCAATCACAGATTTGGGAACCGATTTTAGAAAACCTCTTAGCACAGATGTTCCGGTCTTATTATTATCTGGCTCCCTAGATATTAATACTCCTGCCTATCAAGCTGATCGACTTGCAAAGCATTTACCCAACAGTACCCACTTGGTGGTAAAGAACGCTGGACACGAACAGATTAAAAATTTGTGGGACACCATGAAAACCATGATTGCTTTTATGAATGGGGAGGATGTGTCAGGGGTGGTGTTGGAGTATGGGAGGTTTGATGTGGCAGGTGGGTTTTGAGGTGGTTGAGAATATAAACTAATACGCAACAATCACCCATTCTGCAATCCCCATAAATTTAATCCATGGGCGAACACCGAAGGAACAATACTCTTTGTCTTAAAACTCAAATAACCCCAGACATAACCTATGGGTATGATTTGAATGCAGTACATCGTGGAGTTCAACCAGTGATCCGTTTTAAAAAAACTCATAGGGAAATGCATGAAAGCCCAAATGATGGTGGCAAGTAGAATTCCTATATGTTTAATTTTTAGTATTTCTTGAATTCTTGTTTGAAGGATAAATCGGGTAAACTCTTCCACCAAAGCAGCTCCTATAATGCCTTGCAAAATAATTCCGAGAACACCTCCCAATTCAGCATATCCTTCCTTCCAAATAATACCATTCTTATTAAATAGGTAAGCGATCAAGCCGGTTAATGCCCAAACAAATACACCAATGAAAATAAGTGCGACCGGTCGACATGAAAACCCTAGATTCGAAAATTTATATTTTCTAAATAATAAATAAATTAGCGCAGCTAAGGGTAAGCCAAATAGCAAGCTGCCAATTAATATAGTAAGCCTTAAAGCATTGTTGGTGGAAGCCTGTTGATCGAATAAAAATTTTAAAGCCATAAATAAAACACCTAAAGCAATAAAGATCAAAATGACGAATAGCTCTTGTTTAGGTTTTTTGATGGAGATGGTAGTCTTTGGCTTTATGCGATCCGTGAAATAATCAATACCGTAAATACTCGCATAGAAGAAAATAAAATAGCCGACTCCATGTAAGTAATTTCCGTGATAGGCAAACTTAGCTAAGACCAGTAAATTAATTACGGCCATAAGGTATTTGCTGATATTATTTTTATGACTTGAATTCAATGAGTTTAAGATACTACTTATTACTTTTTTACCGACGCCTTCATTGCTTAAGGCATTACACTCCAAGCTTAGTGCAAAGTCTTAGGTGATGAATCGCAAGACAGCGCAGACCTCTTGCAATAAAGCCACTACCATTAGATGCTTGATGCATTGCGATTCAAGATTCATACAAGGTCTTTAATGAAATGCCCAAGACAATACCGAAAACATGATGTAGTTTACTTATTTCAGTTTTCCTAAGCCACCAATGCCTAAGCTCAGGTATAGTTGATTACCCTGATAAAATTGTGCATAGTCTATTTGCCCTATAGGCAAGGTATACCCAAAGGATAATCTAGGGCAAGTATAGGATCCATCTTGGCTATTAAAACTTGGATGGTATTTGAATATTTTCAAACTACGCAAGTCGATGTAGCCGCCTAATGTAATATGTGGAGCGATGGGTTTAAATGGGTTCTTGAAATCATATAGTTCATCAAGATTTGCAGCTAGTTTGTTAAAGCCCATTCCAACCAATGGCACGATCATGATTTTATCATTATCGATGATACTAAAGCCGATGCTTAGATTGATCATTCCCGATAAAACAAAATCATTTTTATCCCAGAAATCTTGATTGGTAAAATCCAGAATGTTTTGCGTTTTTCCAAATCCGAGATAATTATCAAACTGTATAACAAATCTGTTTCTATAATAATCGATGTTTAAGCCTACATAAATCGGGTTTGAAAAATATGTTGAAATATTTCCACTATAGATGCCATTACCTACAAAGAAATTTCCTCCCATTGAATGATCCGTATACTCGATGGATTTTTGATCCAAGCCATTTATTTGTGCATCGACTTCCATCATGAAAAGAAGCATCAAGATGACAAATAGGATGGACCTCGCTTTATACATTTTCAAAATTTCTTTGGTTTGATGTTCGATAAAACTGTGATGAAATTTTTGCCTATGCGTAAATGTAGCTTGTAAAACTAATTAAAATCTACTTTAAAATCAATTAGTCCATTTTTTTGGGTTTTTATAAAAATCACCCAACATGCTGAAAAGCAGAGAATTGTGCACTATTTAAGCGTTAGCAAACGCATACAACCGTTTACAAACGACAGTAAACGTTTAATACACGGCTTTCTGCTCTTGCTTCCCTCATCTTTGCATTGTCGATAATTACCGACCTGAGATTAAAACTATTTTTCATTTTTAAAAACATGTATTATGTACAAACTTAAAAACAAAGTTCAATTGATTGGCCACTTAGGCGCTAAACCAGAAACTACAGAATTTGACAGTGGTAAGAAAGTTACCAAACTGAGAATTGCGACTTCTGAATCCTATAAGAATAAATCAGGCGAGCGTGTGGATGACACACAATGGCACAATGTAGTCGCTTGGGGAAAGACAGGAGAGCTCATGTCTCAACTATTGGACAAAGGAAATCAATTGGCACTGGAAGGCAAACTTCAGTACAGATCTTATGAAGACAAAGAAGGCAAAACAAGATATATCACAGAAATTGTGGCCAATGAATTTGTAAAACTTACGAAAGAAACCAAGAAGGAAGATTTGCCTTTCTAAGTCGTTTCGAGTCGACCTGATCGGATAGCTTCTGGTCAGTGTCGATTCTTTCGACAAAAGGTATTCATATCATTATTCTTTTTGGTCAAAATTGACGAACTTAGATATAAATTATTCATATATAATAAAAAGACTTAGATGGCAAACGATAAAGAAAGAGATGCTAAACTAAAAGCACTTCAATTAACTGTAGATAAGCTAGAAAAAACTTACGGTAAAGGTACCGTGATGAAGCTTGGAGATAAACAGGTAGTTGCATCAGATACAATTCCTACAGGATCACTTACCCTAGATATCGCACTCGGTATCCAAGGACTTCCAAAAGGTAGAATTGTCGAAATATATGGTCCAGAATCTTCTGGTAAAACAACCCTCGCCATTCACGCTATCGCGGAATGTCAAAAGAAAGGTGGCATCGCTGCATTTATAGATGCAGAGCATGCTTTTGATAAAATTTATGCTGAAGCCTTAGGTGTTGATACAGCAAACCTCCTCATTTCGCAACCGGATAATGGAGAGCAAGCATTAGAGATCACTGAAAATCTAATTCGATCAGGTGCAATTGATATCATCGTAATTGACTCCGTAGCTGCTTTGGTACCAAGATCAGAAATTGAAGGAGAGATGGGAGACTCAAAAATGGGACTCCAAGCGAGATTGATGTCACAAGCCATGCGTAAGCTTACGGGTACTATTGGAAGAACGGGATGCTGCTGCATCTTTATCAACCAGTTGAGAGAGAAGATTGGCGTCATGTTCGGAAATCCTGAAACAACGACGGGTGGAAACGCCTTGAAATTTTATTCTTCAGTAAGATTAGATATTAGAAGGTCAGGATCGGCTCTTAAGGATAAAGAAGGCAATGTAGTAGGTAACCACGTAAAAGTAAAAGTGGTTAAGAATAAATTGGCTCCACCATTTAGAATTGCAGAGTTTGATATCATGTATGGAAAAGGAGTATCCAAGGCTGGTGAGATCGTAGATCTTGCGGTGGACTTAGATATCATCCATAAGAGTGGTTCATGGTATGCCTATGATGAAACAAAAATTGCACAGGGAAGAGATGCCGCAAAACGATTTTTGCTAGACAACCCTGAGGTAATGGAAGAGATAGAAAACAAGATCAAATTGCATTTTAAACCTGAAGTTCCAGATACAGAACAGATGGATGATGTGACCATGGTCGATGTTAAAGAAGACGCAACCGTAGAGGAGTAAGCTCTACAGAAGCTACTATGAAAGAGTGAGAGGATGTACGAACAGTACATCCTCTTTTTTTTTAATTCAAAATAAAGAGGACTTTTCTCTTGTAGTATAAGCTGAAACAAAGCCCACTACAATAAAGAGGAGGCACAAAATTTTAATAGTGAGAGTGAACAACAAGACGATTGTTTTATAGCCGCAAAATCTGCTTTGAAAAAATATAAAGAGTAGCTTTTTGGTAGAAACAAAATTAAAATCTGTAGAGACTTTGTATGTTTTTTTTAGAAAATGTTTTTCTATGTTTGCAAGTATCACAGCAAAACTAAAACTTAATTACGATGGCGAAGATCGTATTGCTGGGAAAACAAACTAATTGAAAATATAATTGAAATGTTTTTTATCACCAAAAAACATTACAATGTTGACCTCCAAAACACCCCTGCTCAATAGAGCATTACTTACCCTATTTATCAATTTTTGTTTCTTTTCTTTATACGCACAAAATTCGGTTTGTGACTGCCAAGATTTTCTATACGTAAATGATCCGGCAGTAGACATTACACACAAATTTATTATTGATGAAAGCGACGGAGGGATTTCTGGAGAAATCGGAAACCCTTGGTTAACTACAGATGTTATTGTCAACGCTCACGGAGTAGCACCTGACATTAACGGTAATTTGTACATCTCTCAATTAAACCAACCGAATGACCCAACAACCAATCAACTATTTAAATTGGATTGTGATGGGAATGTAGTTGATCCCAATTTCATTCCTAATTGGGGCGCCTTTTATAACAAACTAAGTATTGGAAATTTCCTTTATACTTCTGGTTGGTTAGAAGGCGGTCTAGAAGAGTTTGGCGTTTATCAATACGACCTTTGCACCAAACAACAAACTGGATTCCTCAGAATTGCAGAGCAAAGTGCTTCTGAGATTAATTGGGGAATGAGCCAAGGAGAAGATGGAAATATTTATGTCACAACCTCTTGGGGAGGTATTGCGGGTAACCACAATGTCTATCGAGTTGCTCCAGACCTATCCTCATTGGAGCTAGTCATTACTGTTCCCAATTCAGATGCAAGCATTTATACGCTTGGTGTTGATACAGATGAATATGATAATATTTACTTCATTGTAACCAATGCGGGGACTGATGGAGCAACTACCGTTTATAAGTATGATCGTGATGGTAATTTTATTCACTCCATCGTAGATCCTGTTTTAAATGAATCAGGATTTGGCGGCGCTTGGGGCATCCAATACTATGTCAATACAGGCAAACTTTATATTGGAACCTTGGGAGATGATTGTGTCGCAGTCATCGATGCAGGAGGGGAAAATGGATCTATGGTCTATCAATCCAATCTTGGAATTCCTCATTCACCTGGCACCTATTCTAAAGCGCTTAACATTGTAAAAGAATGCTGTCCTGTCGCGAACAACATGGTTGTGGATTCAACGCTATGTAATGTTCCTTTAAATGAAGTATACTTTCTACAAGACTTAATTGATTGCGATGGGACCATATGTGAAGGTGTTTGGACACCTGATCCAAATAATGTTGGATTAACTTATGACCCTTGTGCAAACACAATAACGGTAACTGAAGAAGGAGCTTGTGGATCTTTTGGTTTAGCAAGTAATGGTCAAGGCAACAACCCCCAATGTGGTGCTTACACCATAACACTTAATATCAATGTTATAGAAATTAGTAGCCCAACAATTGAAGGAGATCAGGTCATTTGTTCAGGAGCTCAAGCGGATACCATTAAAATCAGTACCCCAGGAAGTGGGACAAATCCACTGAGCTATCAGTGGCAAACAAGCACTACAAGTTGTGATGCTGGTTTTGCTGATATAGCAGGAGCAACAGAAAATTATTATGTGCCCCCAGTAAACATAAGTCAAATTACTTACTTCAGAGTTGTTAGTTCTAGCTCTGGCAATTGCGTTGGAGGTAACTGTGATGTGATAAGTAATTGTGTTCAAATTGATCCTAGTGGCGACTGCCCAGAAATTGATGTAGCCTTAACACATGCTGTAAATACAACAGCCAGCCCAGGCCCATATACTCCTGGAGATGAAGTGACTTTTACAACTTGTGTGTATAACCAAGGAGATATCTCAACTAGTGATCTTGAAGTTTTCCTCTACCTTCCATCAGGAGCCAGCTTTGATTCTTATGCTGATTTTCCTACAAGCTCTGCGGATGGCAATCCGATTGTTGTTACAGAAGATGGTGCGGGATCCTTTAGTTTAAATGTTTTAGCTGAAGGAGATCATGTCTGTGTTGATGTGAGTTTAAGTCTTAACGACAACTTGGAAGAAGGTGCAAAAGTTACAAGTAATGCAGAGGTTGTAAGTGCAGCAGGAGGAGATGATCAAGATAGTCCATTGTCCAATCAATCTGGATCAAGTGATGACACTTCAGAAATGCCAACAGATAATGATATTGACGACGAAGCTCCTAATACACCAGGAACAGAAGATAATGTAAATGATGAGGATGATTATGATCCGGCTCAAATTTGCATTGATGCCTTTGATTTAGCCTTGACCCATCAAGTGAATACCACGGATAGCCCAGGACCTTTTATCGTTGGCGATGAAGTGACTTATACGACGTGCATTTATAATCAAGGAAGTCTAGGTGCAGATAACATCAATGTCGCAAATTACCTTCCAAGCAATATGAGTTTTGAAAACTACGAAGATTTGCCTGTTTTATCTGCAGATGGCAATGCGGTAGTGGTAACAGATAATCCTCAAGGTAATTTTATCATCAACACGCTAGCAAAGGGAGATCATGTTTGTATCGATTACACACTTTCAATCAACTCGGATGTAGCTGCAGGTGTCAAAATCACAAGCAACGCTGAAATCTTAAGTGCTGATGGAGGACTGGATGAAGATAGTCCACTAAATGATGTTAAAGGATCGATTGATGATACTTCAGAAATGCCAACAGATAATGACATAGATGATGAAGCAACTGATACACCAGGCACAGAAGATAATGCGCTAGAACAAGATGATTATGATCCAGCACAAATTTGTGTAGATGATTTTGATCTTGCATTAACGCACAGCGTCAATATAGATAATACCCCTACACCATATGTTGCTGGAGCGAATGTGAATTTTGAAACCTGTATTTATAACCAAGGGACATTAACGGCAGAAAATATTGTAGTAGCAGCCTACATTCCATTAGATGCCAATTTTGACAGCTATGGTGTAATCCCCGTAATGACTGAAAATGGAAATGCCGTCAATATAACGACTGATGGAAATGGAGGATTTTCCATTGACGCATTACCAGCCGGTGATCAATTATGCGTTGAAGTTATATTGATGGTGTCTCCAACTACCGAACCAGGAGACAAGCTTACCAGTAATGCAGAAATTATATCTGCTGATGGTGGAGTGGATGAAGACAGTCCTCTTGATAATGTGATCGGAGTTGTTGATGACACCAGCGAATTGCCTACTGATAATAATATAGACGATGAAGCAACTGGGACGCCTGGTACCGAGGATAACCTTGGAGATCAAGATGACTACGATCCAGCACAAATTTGCATTGATGATTTTGATCTTGCACTGGTACATTCTGTAAATACAACAGCTAGTCCTGGGCCTTACCTTAACGGATCAATCGTGAGTTTCACCACTTGTGTGTATAACCAAGGTAGCTTAGATGCAACATTTATTAAAGTAGAAGAATTCATTCCAGATGATATGAGTTTTGATAGTTATGATGTGTTGCCATCTAGTTCTAACGGAGGTAATTTTTTACTTTTCTTAATGGACGGAAATGGAGGTGTTACCATTAATAATTTGAAAGCAAATGATCATGTATGTTATGATATAATGCTTGAAATAAACTCGGATGTGCCAGGCGGAGTAAAACTTACCAGCAATGCAGAAATAATTGCAGCTATTGGTGGAGTAGACGAAGATAGCCCTCTTGATGATATGATTGGCTTCAGCGATGATACTTCAGAGTTAAGTACAGATAATGACATTGATGATGAAGCCTCAGGTACACCAGGTACAGAGGATAATGCCAATGAGCAAGATGATTATGATCCAGCTCAAATTTGTGTAGACGAATTTGACCTAGCTTTATTACATACGGTAAATGCAAGCGTAAGTCCTGGTCCTTATATCGCAGGGGATGATGTTACATTTACGACTTGTGTCTACAATCAAGGAACCAGAGATGCTTCGGATATAGAAGTTGCAGCTTACCTACCTTCTGATGCGAGTTTTGATGCATACTTTGATATTCCAAATCTTACTGCAGATGGCAATGCAATCAGTGTAAGTACTGACGGACAAGGTGGGTTTACTTTAGATGCTTTAGCTGCGTCAGATGAAGTTTGTGTAGAACTAACGCTGACACTTTCAAGCGATCTTGAAGGTGGAATGAAAGTCACGAGTAATGCAGAAATCGTATCTGCAAATGGAGGTACTGACGATGATAGTCCTCTAGATAATGTCAGTGGATCAGTAAACGATACTGCTGAACTGGCCACCGATAATGATATAGATGATGCTTCACCGGGAACCCCAGGAACAGAGGATAATCCTAACGATGAAGATGATTATGATCCAGCACAAATTTGTGTTGATGAATTTGATCTGGCCTTGGTTCATAGTGTAAATGAATTGATAAGTCCTATTCCTTATGTAGCAGGAGAAGATATTCATTACACTACATGTGTATACAATCAAGGTACATTAGATGCAAATAATATTGCAGTCGTAGAATACTTGCCTAGTAATATGAGTTTTGACTCCTATGGTATTTTGCCTAACACAAGCCAAAATGGAAATACCCTAAGTATCTCTGCAGATGGAATCGGTGGCTTTACCATTGATCAGTTAGAAGACGGAGATCATGTATGTGTTGAAGTAATTCTAACACTTTCTGAATCTGTAGAGGCAGGAGATAAGGCTACAAGTAATGCAGAAATTATTTTCGCTGAAGGTGGAGATGATGAAGACAGTGATTTAGACTTAGTCATAGGTGCAGTGAATGATACCACTGAACTGGCCACCGATAATGAGCTAGATGATGAAGGAGCTGGAACTCCTGGAACAGCTGATAATGCCACAGAGCAGGATGATTATGATCCAGCACAAATTTGTGTTGATGAATATGACTTAGCTATTAATCATATCGTTAATACCACAAACACACCTGGTCCATACATCGCAGGAGATGAAATTACTTTTACAACCTGTGTGTACAATCAAGGTAGTTTATATGCTATGGAGATTGAAGTAGTTGAATACCTTCCTGATCATGCAAGTTTTGAAGCTTATGCAGACATGCCAACATTAACGGCAGATGGATTAGAGGTTGTGGTTACTCCATATGGACAAGGCGGATTTATGTTGGATAGTCTGAAAGGAGGAGATGAGGTATGCGTTGAATTTAACCTTAGTCTTGATCCTACTGCAGAAGGTGGAATGATGATCACAAGTAATGCTGAGATTGTTGCAGCTACAGGAGGTGTTGATGAAGATAGTCCACTGGAAGATGCCATCGGACAAAGCAACGATACTTCTGAAATAGGTACAGATGGAGATATGGATGATGAAGGTGACGGGACTCCAGGTTCAGAAGATAATGACGCTGACCAGGATGATTATGATCCAGCACAAATTAGCGTAGATGAATTTGATTTAGCTTTGACACACAATGTGGACCCTACATTCAATCCAGGACCATTCATTGCAGGTGACGAAATGGCTTTTACGACATGTATTCATAATCAGGGAACGATGGAAGCCCAAGATATAGAAGTTGCGATGTATGTGCCAAGTCTTACGGATTTTGAAGATTATGTTCAGCTTGTAAATACCACGGCTCAAGGAAATCCTGTTTCAATAAGCCCTGATGGTTTAGGTGGATTTATTGTTAATACACTCGCTGCAAATGATTACGTATGTGTATCCAGCATCGTGAGCCTTGATCCAAGTTTAGAAGGAGATATGCTTATCACAAGTAATGCGGAAATTGTAAATGCTACAGGAGGTGAAGATGAGGATAGTGACTTAGCGGATGTAATTGGTGTGACTGATGATACTTCGGAATTACCTACTGACGATGATATTGATGATGAAGGAAATGGTACTCCAGGTTCATCAGATAATGATGCGGAGCAAGATGATTATGATCCAGCACAAATAGTAATTGATGAATTTGATTTGGCTATTGTTAATAGTACGAATACAACTGCAAACCCTGGACCTTATGTCGTGGGAGATGTCATCACATTCACAGCTTGTGTATATAACCAAGGGACATTGGATGCAGCCAATGTGGATGTAGTAAATTACTTCCCAAGTTTCATGAGTTTTGAAGACTATGCAGCATTACCAACTACCACTGCTCAAGGAGCACCTGTTGTGATATTGACTGATGGTAATGGAAATTACACCATTGACTTGCTTCAAGAAGAAGATCATGTATGTATAGATGTTGAAGTGAACTTAGATCCAGGTGCTGAAGGAAATATGATTTTAACAACTAATGCCGAAATCGTGGATGCTGAAGGTGGCGATGATGAAGACAATCCACTAAGTGATGTGATTGGATTTACTGATGACACTTCAGAGTTAAGCACAGATGATGATATCGACGATGAAGGTGATGGTACTCCAGGTTCATCGGATAATGCTGCTGATCAAGATGATTATGATCCAGCACAAATTTTAGTTGATGAATTTGATTTAGCTATTGACAATACCATTAATATTTCAGTTACTCCAGATCCATATGTACCAAACAGTGTAGTTAACTATACCATTTGCACCTATAATCAAGGAACCCTTGATGCATCCAATATTGCGGTTGTTGATTATGTTCCAGATTATTTGAGTTTTGATTCTTATGGTTCTTTACCAACAGCAAGTGTTAATGGCAACGCTGTAAGTATTAGTACCTCAGGAGATGGCGCCTTTGAAATTGATCAATTATTAGCAATGGATCAAGTATGTGTAGAATTGATTTTTATCATTGATACCAACACACCTCAGGCAACAGTAATTACGAATAATGTTGAAATCGTTTCTGCAGATGGTGGAGTCGATGAAGACAGTCCATTAGATCTTGTCATTGGCTCAGCTAATGATGAATCTGAAATAGCGACAGATGGAGATTTGGATGATGAAGCCTCTGGAACCCCAGGGACAACAGACAATCCAAATGATCAAGATGACTATGATCCTTCTCAATTGGATGTATTCATTTTTACACTAGATTGTCCAGAATTTGATGGACCTGATTTCTCTTGTCTAGAAGATATTCCAGATGCGGTAACTACAGAAAGTGCGTTTGAAGCGCTTGATCCAAATGCAGATGTAAATGCATATGGGACGGTATATATTACTTATGTAGATACAGATAATGGGGGAGAAGGATGTTCAACAAGTGTACTATTTGTCACAAGGACTTATACCTTATTAGATGATCAAGACGGCAATGGTCCTGATGCAGATGACCCAACACTAGAATGTTCTATTCAATATAAAATTCTTGATGAAGAGGCTCCTGTATTTGATGCCTTGCCTGCGGCTATGGCTGATATTGCCTACAATGAGAGTTTCCCAGATTTTGAAACTTTGACGGCTACAGATAATTGCGGTGAAGTGAGTATTTCAACATCGATGGATCCATATGTAGTTAATTTGTGTGGAGGCTATGAGGTGACTTACAGATGGACTGCTGTTGACTTATGTGGAAATAGCACGGAGACTACAGCAAGTTTCAATGTGAGACCTGATACTGAAGCACCGGTATTCGATTCTATGCCATTAGAGACAGTAGCTATTTATTGTATTGAAGATCTCCCATTAATGGAAGATTTGACAGCAACTGATGGTAGTGGAGGAACCGTTTTAATCACTACAGATATTACCTATGGTCAAGGAACCAGTTGTAGTGGATACGATGTATTCTACACATGGTTTGCTACAGATGATTGTGGAAATGAAAGCAGTGTTCAATGTGTAATTGAAGTATTGCCTGATGAGTTGCCTCCAGTATTCCCAATCGAACCAGCCTTGATGAAAGATGTTGAGTGCGGTGAAACATGGCCAATACAAGAGACACTGTATCCAGTTGATGGATGCTCTGAATTAGAACCAACGATCATTTGTGACTTCCATTTTGATGAACAAATTTGTACGGGTTATACGGTTACTTATGGTTGGGTGACAGAGGATGAGTGTGGAAATCGTTTTACTATGGTAAGCAGTTTCAATGTATTACCTGACGATAAAGCACCAGAATTTTTAAGCCAACCTGCACCAATAGCAGATATTGATTATGGTGATCCACTTCCAGCACATGAAGATTTAGAAGCTGTTGATAATTGTACACATGCATTCGTCATTCCAATGGTAGATCCTTATTCTTCAGATCCAGTTAATGGTTATGAAGTTACCTACAGATGGGTAGCAGTTGATGATTGTGGAAACAGTACAGATGTATCGCAAAGCTTTTTCGTGAGGCCAGACCCAAATCCGATTGTTTTTAATAATGCACCTGTACAAGTAGATGACATTGAGTGTCATGAATCATTACCTGCACAACAAGTATTGTATGCGCAAGATGCAAATGGTCCTGTTGAGGTAATTGCAAGTATTGATCCTTACGATGTAGATCTATGTAATGGCTATGAAGTAGTCTATAGATGGTATGCTGTAAATAGCCTTGGACAAGAAGCAGAAAGAACGATGCGTTTCAATGTATTGGGAGATACAACAGCTCCTGAATTTGTTAGCTGTCCTTCTGATCTTCAAGTCTTAAAGGGCGGAGCGATTCCTTTGACTGAGCCAGAAGTTCTTGATGCTTGTGATCCAGATGTGATAGTTTCATTTGAAGAAGAGCTTGTTGCATCAACAGACCCTTCTATTCATTACACCATTTATAGAAAATGGGTGGCTACGGATAGATGTGAAAACAGAAGTGAATGCACACAAAAGATTGATGTAATGCCAGTATTGCTTGCTGACCCTTCATATGAAGCTCCAGTATTGACAGGTGGAGACACGGATCCTTTGGATGTTCATGAAACATCAACGAGTAATACGAATACGAACACAAATACAGATGTAGAAATTATTTCTACTACGCAAAGCTCAAATATTGTAGCAAAAGACTTTACCATATTTCCTAACCCAGCGAAGTCATATACGACCGTTCAAATGAAAAATATGATCTCGCCGAATGCTGTTCTAACAGTTTACAACACACAGGGAAATGCAGTTTCAGTTTACAATGTTACAAAAGAGCAGATGGAAGATGGTTTCAGAATATTACTTCACGAACAACTTCCAGAAGGATTGTATTTTATAAAGGTAGCTTCTAAGGAAGATTATCATACGAGTACACTCATTCTTACAAACTAATAAAGCTTGTCTATTTTAATTCTAAAGAGCAATAGGTTGTATTGCTCTTTAGCTTTTTGACCCAAAAAACAAAAGCCACGGTTCTTAGAACCGTGGCTTTTTATTTATTGACATTTTGTTGTTACAGCATCACAAGTGTGAAGGTTTCATTTGGCTATACATCAGTATATTATTCACACTATGGTTTGATGGCTTGTTTTTTCGACGTCCGAGCAATGTCTTTGTCTTTTTCATTTCATCATATTGCTTTTTCAGATTAGGACAATACTTCATTAATTCATAAAGCATCCCAGATTCTTCTGAAGAAGTTTCTCTGTAAAGCAACCTTGTCAATTGATTTAAAGTAAAGTTTGTCATCATAGGCAGTTTGTACTGTATTTAATATTTAAACTATTAACCCTTATTGATTAAATATTATTGTGTACTTGATGTGATTTTACAAAAAACACATCATCATAAATGATGCCTCAAAAGGTCAAGAATAGACCTATAGAAATAGACCACAGTCAATAAATGCTGAGCCTATGTACCAAAAAATGTTATATGAATTGCTAGTTTACCCTATACCAATATTGCGTTCTTCCGAGAAGCGAAAAACCAATATATCCGCGAACTTTCAATTTATCTTTTTCCTCAAGTTCTATATAGCAAGAATAAACTTTGCCATCTGCAGGGTCGATGATTTCTCCATCAGACCAGTAATCACCATCTTTTTCCAAACCCATTAAGAGTTCCATTCCAACAAGGTTTTTACCATTCTTATCTCCAGGACAATCTGTGCAAACATCTGTAGTTGCTGCCTCAAGCAATTTGACTACTTTTCCGTACAATTTTCCGTCTTTTTCATAAATCTCGAAATGAGATTTAGTTGCTCCATCTGTATCGTCTACGGTCTTCCAAGTACCGACGTAATCGTTTTGAGCCATTAGGCTAAAGGCAAAAAGGCAAAAGACTAGAGAAAGTATATTTTTCATGATTTTATTAGTTTAAACTATTTTATTAACGCTTTTTTATCAAAATATGGTTCAAAATGGAGCTTACTAAAAACATAAATTAAAGTTAAAAAGATTCTATACTTTTTAATGGAAAGGCAATTTTACCGATAAAGCTTCAATTTTTGACTCAAAACTTTCTCTAAGCCTTTGTGTCATATTGCTTCCCTCTTTATTGGTGATTTTTCTTCCATCGATTTCAGTGACAGGCGTTAGTTCGCCCATGGTTCCAGTCGTAAAGACTTCATCTGCATAGTAAAATTCTGTAAGGGATAAATCTCTTTCGTAATGTTCGATGTTGAGTTCTTTTGCCAATTCTAAAATGAGTCCTCTGGTAATTCCATGAAGACAGGCAAATGGGTAAGGAGTATAGAGTATGTTTTTACGAACCATAAAAATATTGGTCCCATTTAACTCTGAAACATAGCCATTCATATCCAACATCAAAGCCGCATCTGCCCCAGCAACGTTTGATTGTATTTTCGCTTGAATATTATTAATCAAGTTATTGTGATGAATCTTAGAATCAAGATGATTTGGTGAATTTCTTCTTATGGTACTGGTGATGATTTTAATACCATGCTCATTGTCATATACAGGCGCTTTCCATTCAGGTAGAATAATCAGAGTACAGCCAGATTGATTTAATCTTGGATCCATTCCACTTGTAATTTTTACTCCTCGAGTAAGGGTCAATCTGATATGAACCCCATCAGTCATCCCATTAGCTTCTAGGGTATCAAATAGGGCTTTTTTAATGCTTTCATTAGAAGGGATATTTTCAAATAGCATAGCATGCGCACTAGACTGTAATCGATCAAGATGTCGATCTAAACAAAAGACCGCTCCATTGTAGACTCTTAGTCCTTCCCAAACTGCGTCTCCTCCTTGTACGACACTATCAAATACTGAAACCTTTGCTTCGTCCCTTGATACGATGGCATCTCCAACGTATACTTTTATGCTTGCGTTTCTATCATCAAATTTTTGTAACATCTTGCTTAGGCTTTAATCGCTTGTTTATAAAATTGATTGTAAATGTATTCGCTTTCATTATATAAATCACGCAAATGCTCAGGTAATTTTCGGTCACTGGTTTTTTGCTTTGAAAAGCCTGTGGATCTATGGACATTATTATACCAATATTTGGCCCAAACGCCATCTTCAGGGATTGCGCCTGCCTTCCAATGGAGCATATTTTCATCAAAAGGTAGATGTAGTTTATTGCAAAGTTTAAGAAGCACTGAATGGGGATCTTTTAATATTTCGCCTGAATCTATAAAGTGAATTTCAGCACCATGGCTTTCCAGAAAGTGGTAAATTTCAAATTGCGTTTGGTATCCAATATCTTCATGTGTTGGAGATTCAATCACCTTTGCAAAAGAACTAATCATTTGATATGGATTGCGAATAAGAAAGACATTTTTCCATTCTAGCATAAAATCCCACTTCATATCTATAAGGTGATGTGCCATATTTTTAACAAAGATATGTTGTGACCCATCGTTAATTTGGCGAATGAGTGCTTCAGAATCCTGAGATTGGGATTTAAGAATCTCATCTTTTCCTGGATGATTCTTTCCTGATTTTTTTAAATAATAGGCATAAAATGGTTCATCAATAACAGATAAATCTTTGCGCTGACTAAATGAATACATCAAAGCTGTTGATATATTACGTGGGTTTGAGAGTATATTAATAATCATCTCCTAGTAAATCATCTGGTTTCCAAAGTACCTCATCAAAATTTTGAATTTTATGGTTTTTTACCATAACTCCCTCTTTTTCAAGCATTTCTTGCATATATGTCGGTGTTGGGAAGTGTACTCTTCCACTTAATTCGCCTAGGCGATTAACGACTCTATGTGCAGGGACTGAACTGCCTTTGTGCAGTTTTGTTAAGGCATATCCTACCATTCTTGCAGAACCAAGTGTTAAAAAATCTGCAATAATTCCATAGGTGCAAACTTTTCCTTGTGGAATCATATTAGTAATTTCGTACACTTGATCGTAATATGATTTTTTTGTCATTGTTACGAATTTAAGTTTTGTAACTAAATTTTTATCCCTTTATGCAGCCTAAGATTTTAGCCCGTAAGATTACGAGTCTTACAGATGCGAGATATTTTTCGGCTAAGAACATAACTTACTTGAGTTTTGACCTCAATCCTGATTCTGAAGAGTTTATTGCTTTAAAGCAAGTAAACGAAATTACAGAATGGATAGAAGGTCCAAAACTTCTTCTTGAAATGGATGGTTTGGAAAAAGATGCGATTAATGAACTCAAAAATATGAGTAGTATTGATCAAATGATTTTTAATGAAGACCAAGCCGGAAGTGTAAAATCTGAAACGGATTTTGAATTGTTCAATCTCTATGATGAGAAGAATATCAAATTCAATATTCCGAAAGAACTTCCAGAGGATAAGTTTATCATTATCAGCTTTACCGACACCATTCGCAATTCTTATTCTTTAATGACGATGATCGAAAGAAATAGATCCAGTCTTTTTCAGAGACCGAATATATTTTGGGATCTACCAATTTCTGTCACAGAAATGAACTATTTCATTTCTCATTTCCATCCATATGGCATGGTAGTAAGAGGAAGCTCAGAAGAAAAATTAGGAATGAAGTCCTTTGAAGAGTTGGATGAATTGTTTGACGAAGAGGAGTAGAAATTTCTGCCTTTCGATTAGTAAAAGAAAGGACAATCATTTTTATACTTTTTTACTTTTCGCTTCTTTCTGATCTTTTTTCGTTGGTACTTTCCAGTGTAAGAACTTGGTGAGGGCACTCCTCCTCCTGCATTGGTCCCACCAATATATGATTCACGGGGCGTCGATTGGGGAATGGCAGCTGAATTTGGAATGTTAAAAATAGGAATGGGTTCTTCACCAGTCTGTCTTTCACCTTCTAAAGTAACCTCTGTTTTTGTGACACCAGAAGGATCAGTCTGTGAGCTTACAACTTCTGTATTATTTTTCGGTTCTGGTTTTTTGCCTGTTTTATTTTCTATATATAGCTCAAGCTCCTTCTCCGTAAATATCATGATTTGCTCATTGAGATTTACGATGGTATCATTAAGCGTAGGCATAAGAATGTTTTCATCCTTTGCCCAATCCTCTTTGACCACCACAATTACATTCTGATTAATGGTATCTCTATAAAACCTTTTAATCTGTTTCTGCTGAGCAGACAAACTAAATGACAGTGCAAGCATGAAGATGCAAACAGATAGAAAACTAATATTTCTGTTAATTTTTGACAAATTACCTTTGATTCTTGGCTATTAAGACTTTAAAAAAGTCATTAAGTAACACAATACATATAATAAATAAATCTTATATGTGTGTTAATTACCCATCAATATGTTTCTAACAATCGTAGAAATGGTTTTTCCATCTGCTTTGCCAGCAAACATGGCTTGGGCTTTACCCATAACCTTGCCCATATCTGCCATGGAACTAGCGCCTAATTCTTCAACAATCCCCCTTAGCTTCTCTTCTAATTCTTCTTTGTCCATTTGCTCTGGTAAGTATTTGCTAATTACCGCAATTTCTTCTCGCTCCTTTACCGCTAAATCCTCTCTGTTTTGTTTTTCATAAATATCAAGAGAATCTTGACGCTGTTTAATCAACTTTTGCACCATTTTAATTTCACCAGCCTCATCTAATGTTTCATTTGAACCACTGGTATTATGAAGCATGATCGCTGACTTAATAGCTCGAATAGATCTAAGAGCTACTTCATCTTTTGCTTTCATTGCTGTTTTAAGATCTTCGTTTATTTTTGTTTCAAGACTCATTTTTTTGTCCAATTAATTTCGTTAATGATATAAATTCTTCTACGGATAAGCTTTCAGGTCTTCTTTGAAAAATTTCCTCCTCCAATAGATTTTTATCTTTTACAATACCCTTCAAAGTATTCCGCATCATTTTGCGTCTTTGCTGAAAACTCATCTTAACGATTGATTTAAGCAGACTAAAATCAATAGAACGATCTACGGATGATTTTCTGCTCAATCTAATCACTGCAGAAGTAACCTTTGGAGGTGGGTTAAAGTTTCCTTTTTCGACCTTAAATAAATATTCTACATCAAAATAATATTGTGTTAGAACACTGGTTATTCCATAAACTTTTGAACCAGGACCAGAAGCAATCCTTTGGGCTACCTCTCGCTGAAACATTCCCACTAAATGATTGATCCGCTCTGAATGATCAATTGCGGCAAATAGTATTTGTGTTGAAATATTATAAGGAAAATTTCCAATAATGGAAAAACTTGCCCCTTCAAACAATTTACTCAAATCTACTTTTAGAAAATCATTGTTGATGATTGTTTGCGCTAATGATGGATATTCATTTGCTATAAAAGCAGCCAACACATCATCTTTTTCTATGGGAATAAAATTAGCATCTCTCTTGACTAAATACTTAGTCAACACCCCACGTCCTGGGCCTACTTCAATAAAATTTTTTTCCTCTGGCAAGGCATCTGCAATTCGCTCGGCAATGTATTCGTTAACCAAGAAGTGTTGCCCTAAGGATTTCTTTGCTTTCAATGCTAATATTTGCTGCGAAAATAAGAAAAAACCATGGGCGTAATTTGCTTATCTTTATATTTTACATTTTATACAATTAGTAGAATAATAAAATTGACATTTACATTATGGATAAAGTGAGAATAGGAATAACGATCGGAGATATAAATGGTGTAGGACCTGAAGTAATCATAAAAACCTTAAGCAATAAGAAAATACTGGATATGTGTACGCCTGTTGTATATGGATCGAGTAAGGTCATATCCTATCATAAAAACATTGCGAAGGTTGATGACTTTTATAGTACCTCAGCAACTAATGCTGAACATCTAAGCAAAAACAAAGTGAATATCGTAAACTGTTGGGATGAGGTAGTAAACATCAATTTAGGAGAAGCAACTGAAGAGGGAGGAAAGTATGCATATATCTCATTAGATAGAGCGGTTAGAGATTTAAAAGAAGGCTGGATTGACGCTTTAGTCACGGCCCCCATTAATAAAAAAGTCATGCAGCAAGCAGGCTTTCCACATCCAGGTCACACAGAGTATTTAGCAGAACAGTTTAATTCTAAAGATGCTTTAATGATGATGGTTAGTAATGAAATGAAAATAGCCCTGGCTAGTACTCATGTGCCCGTTTCTAGAATTGGGGAGCACATTACAAAAGATAACATTACCAGGAAGCTTAAGTTATTTAATAAAACCTTACGTGTGGATTTTGGAATTGATAAACCAGTCATAGCTGTGTTGGGATTAAATCCTCATGCTGGTGACGGAGGTGTCATTGGAGATGAAGAAACTGAAATTATCATTCCAGTATTAGAAGATGCAAAAAATAATGGAGTGCTTTTAATGGGCCCCTTGTCTGCGGATGGATTTTTTGGATCTGGAGAATACAGAAAGTATGATGGAATATTTGCCATGTATCACGATCAAGGCTTGATACCCTTTAAGGCGCTCTCATTTGGGCAGGGTGTGAATTTTACTGCAGGCTTATCAGCAGTAAGAACTTCTCCTGATCATGGGACGGCTTATGAAATTGCTGGTAAAAATATGGCGGACCCCTCGTCTTTTAGACAAGCTGTTTATCATGCCATTGATATTGCTAGAAATAGAATTTCACACAAAGAGATGCGTGAGAATAGGCTAAAAAAACAGCCAAAGTCATCTGAAAAAGTCTAATGGCGAAATAAATTTCGCGGTTCTTATTATCCTTTCATGAGATTGGTTGTGACCTCGGCTGTCAAATCTTATAATAAAGGAAAAAATTTGTGTGTTTTGGTATTCGTCTTTTGCTCTACTAAAACCCAAACTTCACTCTGTAAAAAGTGCTGTTTTTGGGACGGGTCTTAATCGATGTATTGAATTTTTCCTTGTTTATCGTAAAAGTAAATCCTTGGTTGAAGTTGGTCGTATTGATACAATCCAAATCTTTCAATAGTGCTGATTAACATTTCAGCATATCGAGGATTGGTTGCATAACCACATTTTTTCAAACCTTTCGCCCAACTGACATAATCTGTGTGTGCATAATCAAATAACTCACGGTATCTATCTCGATGTACTAAAAACTCAGTGTGATCGATATAAGATTGTTCGGCAGAGTCATAAGAACGAAAACAGGATTTTTTTAATTTTCCATTTTTGTCGTAATCATCATCTTTATGATAATATGTGGATCCAGTCCACTCAACTTTACATTTTATTCCAAAATGATTGTTAGCTTTTCTTGCTAAAGAACTTTGGCCGTAACCTGATTCTAATAATCCTTGTCCCAATGTTATACTAGCTGGGATGCCAGATCTTTTCATTTCTTTTATGGCTAAATCTTTATAAGTCTGGACATAGATCCTCGCTATTTCATCATTGTTGTTATTGTCAAACGCAAATGAACAGCACACTATCAAGATTAAGCTTAATGTTTGCTTAATTTTCATCTTCTCAGGATGTATTGTAATGGTTATTAATTGTACTTCTTTAAATTCAAATATTGTGCCATTATATTCATTTGTACTTTTATTAAATATGTAATTATTTGATAATTACAAGAAAATAAATACAAAATTTTTGTAAGATGTTTTCTATGAGCTTAATTAAGAAAAAAATACGCGATCACTTAAAAAAGGATCCTGTAATTTCACCGTTAATTGCGCAGTATAAGATAGAAAACAGACATTCCAAAAATCCACTTTATTTGGATTTGATGTATTCCATAATGTCTCAACAACTTTCTGTAGCCTCCGCAGCCGCCATTAGGAATAAATTCGAAGCGCAATTCAATACTAAGAAAATTTCTCCTAAATCCATTAAAAATTGCACAATTGAAATGTTAAGATCTTGCGGTTTGTCAAATCAGAAGGCACAGTATCTGAAAAACATCGCCACATTCTTTACGCTAAAAGAAAACGCAGATGAAGATTGGGATGGTATCTCAAACGAAGAAATCATTAAAAGATTAA
This sequence comes from uncultured Saprospiraceae bacterium, assembly GCA_937961455.1. Lineage (GTDB taxonomy): Bacteria > Bacteroidota > Bacteroidia > Chitinophagales > Saprospiraceae > CALGNN01. The sequence continues at coordinate 5,766 of CALGNN010000145.1, read as the reverse complement.
CATCTATTAAAGGCGTTGGCGTCTGGACTACTCAAATGGTCCTGATGTTTAATCTCAAAAGATCAGATGTTTTTCCAATAGATGACTATGGAGTTCAAATGGCCATGAAAGATTTGTACCAGATTAAAGAAGAAAAAAAAGTGCTCAAAAATAAAATGCTTGAAATAGCAAAGCCATGGTCACCCTTTCGAAGCTACGCATGTCTATACCTGTGGGAGCATAGAAATAATCAATTGAAAAAAAGCAATTAATTATTAATTAAAACATAGGCATTAAGTGAGGTCGCGATACAAAGCCAAATCATATATGGCGCCAATAAAAAGATTTTAGCCTTCATGGTCTTTCTATAGTTAAAGAAAAAATAGAAAAGTAAAAGGGTCAAACTTGAAATGACAATTAAGCCTGTCAATACCCACTTGTATTCAAAAAAGACAGGATTCCATCCAATATTAAGGATCAACTGTATTATGAATAAAGTTAGCAGCGTATTTTTATTAGCCACCTCATCCCAGGCATAAGCCATAAAAATCGAAAAGCAAATCATGATGGCAGTCCACGCTGTACCAAAGACCCAACCAGGTGGTGTCCATGGGGCTTTGTTTAAATTTACATACCAATCACCATTAACTCCAGCGTTTGTGAAAAACCCTCCGAGGGCTAATGCGCCAAAATTTATTAATAAAAAAATAATCAGTTTCTTTATCATTATATTAATTATCAAGTGATCTAACTAAAAAATATCCGTCCTCTCCTTGTTTCTGATATAAAGGCATCAACATCAGGCCATCCATAGGCGCCAAGATAGGACCTTTATTATCATCAGCCACATGATCCCCTTTCTGAACAGGCATAAAATTTTTAAAACCAGGCTTCATAATAAATTCATCTTCTTCTAAAATTTCATGTCGATAAATTAATTCAGAAATTCTTGGCAATCCTGAACTGTGCTTAATAAGAATTTCATCATGCCTGTTTTCTACATCCTCTTTTTTCACACAGCCTGTGGATCTCATTAAATTTATAATCGCAGCAACAGCCCTATTCACAGATAAAGCTTCTTGATGTTGACCAGATTCAAAGGTGACGGCTCGAGTCTTGATTCCTAGGTTTTCGGAATTAAAATAATGAAGAGTAGTGCCTTTCAGTCCTTTTAACAAACCTCGTATGACTGGTGCATGTAATTCTGAGGCCAATTGGATTGAACTAGGATCTTCTGTTGGGATTCCAAAAATACCTCCTTTTGCTGTAGTGGTATGTAAGTCAAGAACAATTAATTCTTCAGCTTGATAATCTGCAATTTCTGATCTAATTAATTCAATAATGGCTTTGATCTCATGTTCTTCTCCTTCTAATTTTGAAGGATCTTTTTTCAATATTTCTTCTATTTGATTTTTAATCCAACACCGATTTAAATCTTTTAAAACATATCTTTCCTTTTTTTCAAAGGCTTGAAGATTTCCAATGACTCCTATGAGTTTTCCGTAATATTCAAAAGCAGGATTATTATTAGGTTCCTTGTATAAACTTTCGATAACTTCTTTAATGGCATGAACACCAGCTGGCTCATTGCCATGCATGGCACCAAATACAATCAGTAAAGGTCCTTTCTTATTTCCAGTATATGTTCCAATGATTCTGTCCAAATTATTTAAGTCGATCCATTATTGATTGAAAATACTAAGAGATAATCTTTTCCGTGATTTTCAATATGAGTTTGTGTTCTTTTTCTGATTTAGATAATAGACTCGAAGCCTTCTTTAAGGACTTATCTACAAATTCTTTATCCTTAAAGTCTGCACAATTAATTTTTACATTTAAATAAGCACCATATACAGCTGCATGTGCACAGAGGGCTCCAACACCTGCATCCGAAACCGAATTGGGATTACCCTCTTTGGCCATCTGCTTTAACAAAGGATAACAATCCACACTCCTTTGCATTACCTTCAGAGGAACATTGATGGCATTCTTAGTAGCTTCTTTTATAGCTTTAAAACGAAGAGATTTTTCTTCTTTCGTATTTTTTGGCAACCTAATAGCTGTGATGATTTGATTAAATGCTTTCGTGTCTTCATCTACCATTTTTAGCAAGTCATCCTTTAGCACCTGACCCTTCTCTGCCCACGCAGAAAAAGTTTCAATTTTATCATCCCATCCTCTTTTTGTTGCTGATAAGTTAGCCACCATGGTTCCTAAGCTAGCACCTAGACTACCTAGGTAGGCTGCGATAGATCCTCCTCCTGGAGCAGGGCTGTCCGAAGCAGTCATATCTGCGAATGCTCTTAAATCCATTTGAATCAATGGAGCATCGTTTTCATCTTCTAATAAATATTCAATAATTTTTTTCTTGGGGTCAAAGGAATTTAACTCATCTAAGCCCATTGACTTGATGGCAATGTGAATGATGTGCTCTTCAGATGCACCCTGACTTAATCCTTGTTTAGCCAAAAAGAATTTACCCGCATCAATCATGACCTTTTTAGGTACAAGTCCGATCAGTTCTGAACCAGTAACTCGCAAGCCTCTTTTGGTGGCTGATTTGCGACAAGCTTCGAAAGCTTCGTGCAAAGAACAAATATTGATGTTGGTCAGATTCATAGAAATTTGTGCAATTCCATATTCTTCGATATACCAACCAATGCCTTTTACACTTTTACACATTCCAGGGACTCTAGCTGCTTCCCCATTCTTCTTTTTTACAATTGGTCCTGTTACAGGATGTCCTTTTCTTTTGACACGACCTCGTTCTCTGACATCAAAGGCCACAGAGTTTGCTCTCCTGACAGATGCCGTATTTAAATTGACATTGTAGGCGACCAAAAAGTCTCTTGCTCCGATGACGGTGGCCCCACTTCTTTCATTGAATATTGCTTTGCCATAGTCAGGCTTCCATGCAGCATTTTCCATTTTGGTGGGTAAAGCCTCATATTCACCAGAACGGATATCTGCAAGATTTTTACGCTTCTTACTGGTAGCCGCTTCTTCATACATGTAAATGGGAATGCCCAATTCCGTCCCCACTCTTTTGCCCAATTTGTGTGCGTACTTGACGGTCTCTTCCATGGAAATATTAGCAATAGGAATCAATGGACAAACATCCGTGGCACCCATCCTTGGATGCTCGCCACTATGGATACTCATATCAATCAATTCAGAAGCTTTTTGAATGGCTCGAAAAGCCGCTTCAATTACTTGTTCAGGATGACCAACAAAAGTTACAACAGTTCGATGTGTAGCTTTTCCAGGATCTACATCTAAAAGACGAACGCCTTCCACTTCTTCTATGACAGATGTTATTTGTTGAATTACTTCCGGGTTCCTTCCTTCACTAAAATTAGGAACACATTCTATTAATGCATTAGCCGACATTTTCTATACTTTGTAGTAAAACTACGTTAATTTAGAATTAGATAGTCAAAACACTTATGGATTTTCTACCGTTTTGATTGTACATTTAAGGTAATCGTTATGAAGCTTATTATAAGATTATTATTTATTGGTTCTTTTTGTTTGTGTAGCCAACTCAATGCGCAAGAAATTGTAGTGTCTCAAGAAATTTTATTGAAGAATGATTATTACTACGAAATACTAGGTAATCTAGACGGTAGAATATTGCTCTTGAGAGATAATGTCTATGAAATTCACGTTGAAGCCTTTGATGAAGACCTTAGACATAAGTGGTCAAGAAAAGTTGACTTAGGCAAACGTAAAATATACACAGCCGGAGCTATTGCTCCGAATAACAAAGAATTTGCCTATTTCTACACACAAAGGAATAAAGGTGAAATCGATTTTTTCGTAAGGAAGTATGATAATGATTTGCAATTGCAAGACAGCATGTTGATTAAACGAGAGAAGTCTATCAGCTTCTTTAAAAAATACAACATGGTTTCATCAGAGGATAAAACCAAACTCCTTTTCACCAATCAAGAGAAAGATCATGAGGTTGAAATTCTAGCCTTTGATGTCGAGAATATGGAGTTAATGTATGAAGGAATCATCACCTTTGCAGACATGTACCTTCGTAGAGATTTGAGATCGATACAAATGAGTAATGAAGGAGAGATGTTTCTCATGTTTGAAAAAGACAACACCAAACTCAAGAAGAAAAAACATCAATTTGTTACCTACTACATGGCTCCGGGCAATGATAATATAAAGGAGTTTACAACTTCAGTGGAAGAGCATCTGAGTTATGATGTCCATGTGGAATATGACAATCTCAATAAAAAATTGGTCTATGCTGGATTCTATACGGACAAAAATTTACTCAGGGCAATAGGATATTATTACGGAAGCTTAAATCCATATGGGGAAGGAGTTCAAGAAATAATGTTTAGAGAGTTTGATGATGTACTCTTGCAAGATGTCTATGGAAAAGAATTAAAAAATAAGAAAGGCCTTACGGATTTTAGTATTGAAAAAATCGTAAAAAGAGTTGACGGTGGGATTATTATGATCTGTGAAATGAATAAGGAGTACTCTAGAAGACCAAGCTATGGGACAAATAGACGGAGCGCAGAAGCTGGCTATTTAGGATCATCATGGGTTGATTATTATTCGGAGGATCTTTTGGTAATGGCTGTACATCCCGATGGTGAAGAGCATTGGAATACAGTGCTCCGCAAAAAACAATATTCACAAGATGACGCCGGAGCTTTTTCTTCTTTCTTTCTTTTTAAAACTCCAACAGCGATCAAGCTTTTATATAATGATGAAATTAAAAATGAAAATACCGTTAGTGAATATGTCTTGAGTGCGAATGGAAAAACGGAAAGAAACAGTTTATTTTCAACGGAGTATCAAAAGCTAAAACTCAGATTCAAAGAGGCCGTACAATTAACACACAATTCGTGTTTGGTACCAAGTGAAAGAAATTCTAGATTATCACTTGTCCGCATCAGTTACTAAGCATTCATTGAAATTTTTACAAACAGCCGAGCAGCTTTTACTTGCCATGAAAATGGGAGAAGCTTATCATGAACTCTCAGAAAAATTAGCCTCCGCTCCTTTAAATCAATTAAAGAAAGAATTAGATAATGATCAAGCTAAAAAAGCCTTTTGGATCAATGTCTACAATGCCTATTTCTTAATTCTAAGAAAAGAACTAAACATTGCTAAGCCTCAAATTTTCAAAAATAAATTAGTTACTATAGCTAGTGAGTCGCTGAGTTTAGATGATATAGAACATGGTATTTTGCGAAAGTATAGATGGAAATTTTCATTAGGTTATTTGCCCAATATATTTTCATGTTCCTTGATTAAATCACTCGCAGTAAATAAAATAGATTACAGAATTCACTTTGCCTTAAACTGCGGGGCTGAAAGTTGTCCACCGATAGCATTTTATCATCATGATAAAATTGACAAACAGTTGGATATGGGGACCATGTCTTTTTTAGAATCTGAGACCAAAAAAAATGAGGCAAAAAAGACCATCTATATTTCCCAATTATTTAAATGGTTCAAAGCTGATTTTGGAGGAAATAAAGGCATTAGAAAAATTCTACAAGAAAAAATTCAAATGGAAACTGATGGCTATGCACTGGCTTACAGTCCTTATTCTTGGGATGAAAATTTAGAAAATTGGTCTTAGCTATATATGTAACTATTCAATTGTATAAAGTTGAAGTGCGCGGTCGCGCTTCACTCACTTAAAGTACTGTCGCGCTTTACTACTTTGTAGATCATTCGTTCCAATATCGGCCTTAATCATTTTAGTCATTGATTAGAAAAAATCTGAAAAGACTCAAATCCAATCGCTTG
>CALGNN010000144.1 GCA_937961455.1 uncultured Saprospiraceae bacterium | reverse complement strand
GGCAATGAAATTAAGTAAGCAGAAAGATTCGCAGCTTCTTTATTTGATGCAATCTTAATGGACAATACAGCCTCTCCAGATAGGTGAAGGTCTTCCTTTAATTCAGGAGTCACATAAAGCAATCGATGATTTGTATATTCTGCCTTTGCTAACACCTCAGCTGAAAAAGAAAAATTATCAACTAGGGTTTCCTGCTTTGCTTCAGCAGGAGATTCTAGAACTAATGCACCTGATTCAGGAGCACCTCCTGCTAAATACAATGAAACATTTGACGCATCTGGATTAGGATAATCTGCATAAGGGGTAGGATTTTTCGACTCATCATTTTCTCTTACCACCCATGCCTTAGGATCATTTTCAACACCATTTTCTACTCCATGCAAATATCTGGTAAACCATCGATTCAGCATCTTCATAGGAGGTGGTCCACCGTGTCCTTTTTGATGATAATAGATTTGACAAGGCACTCCCATCTCATTAGCCTTTTTATAGATGCGATAACTGTGTTCAGGCATCACATTCCAATCATTGAATCCATGAGACATCAACAAGGCAGCTTTAAAATTTTTCATCTGGTTTAAATAATCTCTACCAGCCCAAAAATCATTATAATCTCCAGTTATTCGATCCATTCCTGCTGCCATTTCAGTGTCTCTAACCCTTTCGTTATTAGCGGCACGTTTTGCTTCTGCACCACTATGTACAAAATCATAAAGCACATCAATGTCCTCACCCAGATAACCTCCGGGATGTCTAATAAGACCATGAGATCTATAATAATGATAATAAGAAGTATTTGGAGCAATAGGAATAATCGCCTCCAATCCTTTTACGCCTGTGGTTGCAGCTGCTATAGGTAAAGTTCCATTATATGAAGTACCAATCATCCCTACTTTACCTGTGGACCAATAGGCTTTTACTTCTTCATTTCCATCTATGCTTTTATATCCCTTTGCTCTTCCACATAGCCAATCAATCACCGCTTTTGGTGCAAGTGATTCATTTTTTCCTCCTATGGTTGGAGCACCATCAGACAATCCCGTACCAGGAGAAGATGAGTGAACTACCACATAACCTCTCGGCAACCAATCTTTTACATGTGCTCGAGATATAACAGGGCGCTCACCTCTTCTAACAATCTCTGCAGGATGAGGTCTTTCAGGTGGTGTTTCTCCTAATTCATGTCTCACATTCCAAAAATATTCATCCCCTCCTTGAGCTACTCCGGCAAAATATGGACTCGTATTATATACTACTGGTAGTTTAAGTTTTTCTGTATCTGTTTGAATAGGTCTAGTAACATCAACATGCATTCGATCATTTTTACCATCTCCGTCAGAATCAAAATTAGTCTCCACCCATAGGTCATGCACGATCCAATTATTAGGATCATTAAATACTTCTACGATTTGGGCTTCTCCATCTTTGAAAACAGGTTTCGCATTTTCAATAGATTGTTGGAATGTTTCTTTATCTATCTTTTGTGCCTTTGGCTTTGGTTCAGCTACTTCTGTTTGTGCTTTGACAGCTAAACATGACATCTGAACGATTGATAAAGAAATTATCAGTAGTGAATATTTAATACTTTTTTTCATTTGTAAAAGTTAAGACTAATATTTCAATTTTACTTTCTCTTCGAACGCATAGCTTTCGTTTTCTTAAGCTCTGAGTTTTTACATAAATCTTCGTAGGCCTGTGTTTCTCTTCCATAGATGGCAATCTTCCCCTCACTATTTGCATGAACTCCCCAGCCATATCTTTTTGTCAAAGGTGAAGCCCTAAAGCAAGGCTGCCCTTTAGAAAAATAAATTGCTCGTTCTTTTTCATAATCCGCTTTAGGGATATCTTTTCGTTCAGCCCAGACGGTAAAAAGTACTTCATCAGAATCATATTTATAAGGAGCGTTTTTCAACATATCAAACTGGCGATTTGCAACTGATAATTTATCTCCTTTGACTGGTGGCTGTTCACCAGAAATAGCTGGACAATCTTCTGCTACCTCAATTAAGGTATTAAAGTAATTTGTACTGTGCATATCAAAATATTATCTGTTTTTCAATATTAATTTTTTTGAGCAATGGCTGAGGTAATTTTCACTGCATGATCTTTTGCATTTTCAATAAAAAAAGCATTCGTTTTAAGTCCTCCACACAAGACCCCGGCTAAATAAATTCCAGGCACCATGCTTTCATGAGTTTCCTCATGATAAATGGGTGTCTTATAAATATCTTCCTTTAATGATATATTTAAATCCTTAAACAAATTATAGTCTGGTTTATAGCCTGTCATAGCTAAAACAAAATCGTTTTCTAGAGCGACTTCTCCTTCTTCTGTTTCTATAAAAATTTGATCTTCGGTTATTTTTGTTGGACTTGCATTAAAAAAAGCCTTGATACTTCCTTCTTTGATCCTATTTTCAATATTGGGTTTGATCCAATATTTTACTCGTTCGTTGATCGTGGGCTTTCTTACGATCATGCTTACTTCAGCACCCTTGTGAAATAATTCAAGTGCAACATCGCAAGCTGAATTAGCTGCTCCTATGACAGCAACTTTTTGACCAATATAAGGATGAGGTTCGTCATAATAGTGCTTGACTTTATCAAGCGCTTCCCCAGGGATATTCATTTTATTTGGCAAATCGTAAAAGCCTGTGGCAATGACCACATTTTTGCATTGATATTTCGCTTTATTGGTGCCTAGCAAAAATTGACCTTCCTTTCCATCAACACTTAATACTTTCTCATATAAATTGATATTCAATTTCCATGTATCATGCACTCTTCTAAAATATTCTAGTGCTTCTCTTCGTGTGGGTTTGTCTTGATGTGAGATGAAGGGTGTTTCTCCTATTTCTAACAATTTAGAAGTAGAAAAAAATGTCATGTTCGTCGGGAAGTGATATAAAGAATTTACCAATACACCTTTATCAATGATAAGATAGGATAAACCACGTTTTTCAGATTCTATCCCGATGGTCATTCCAATAGGTCCAGCTCCAATAATTATTAGATCATACATTTCCATACAGCACAAATTTACTTATTCTAATTATTCACTACAGTATGCGCGTCTTCTATGCTATAGATATTTGCTTCGGTTTCATGAAGCGTTATACCATGCTCTAAATAAGCTTTTAAATTAGTTAGCCAAAAAGTCCACGCATGAGAACAGCCGAAATAAAAATTTTTCTTTGATTCATCATCTATTGGTATACCTGACTGGACTAAGGTCAGCATGGTACCCGAATCGGTTTCTTCAAGTAAAATCTCTACAAGACCTGCACCTCCAAAGTCAAAAGCTATTAAGCGATTTTCTTCAGCCTTGGATATGATTCCTTTTTGGGGCTTCTCCCAATTGTGCCAATACCATTCATATTGGTCACCTTGCTGAAAATTCATATGGCCTTCCTTAATTGTATTATCTGTATCTATATAGATCGCTTTTCTTAAAAACCATTTGGAGATTAATGCAGATTGAGCCCAAGCATTGTAAACCTTTGATACTTTGGTTTGAATAAAAATCTTTCTAGTGAAGCAAGACCAGTCCATCATATTTTTGCCTTATTGAAAAGGCTTTGTTCTTTCCTAAGATAAAAAAAGGGCACTTCTTTTGGAAGTGCCCTTTTATATAATCTTTGTAATTCTTTTACAAGCCTAACTTGGCTTTGACGAGACTGCTGATATCAGAACTCTCATCTGCATAAAGTAAAACGCCTGTTCCAGCACTTCTGTCAAAGATGTAGGTATAACCTTGTTCTTTTGCAACAGAAGTAATAGCTGCATTTACTTTATCAATAATAGGCTGTAACAATTGATTTTGTTTTTCAAAAATCTTTTGTTGCATTTGTTGCTCGTACTCTGCGATCCCTTGTTCTTCAGCTCTCAACTTGGTTACTTCATCCTCTAATTGCTTAGGAGAAATTTCACCTTGTTGCTCTTTTCTACCTACTTCATTATACTTCTCTTGCAGGTCTTTAAGCATTTGTTGTCCCTTAGATTGCATTTGCTTTTGCAAAGCTTCTAATTCTGCATTCGCTTGTTTTACTTCATTCAACTCTGTTAAAAGAGCGTTTGAATCAAGGTACCCAAATTTTTGAGCATCTGCCTCAAAAGTAAGCGCAAGGAACGCTGCTATGGTTAATATAATCTTTAAACTTTTCATGTCAATAATGTTTTGTCGCTAAATGAGCGCGCAAATATAATTATTCACGCACTAATTTCAATATTATAATTTTTTAAGAATATCTTCTGTTTTATCAAATTCTGGTTTTGCAAATATCAAGCCTGCAGAGCTTGCTTTATCAAAGATCAAATCATATCCTCTTGTGTCAGCAAACTCTTCTATTAAGCCATAGATCATGTCTTGAACTGGAGTAACCAATTGTTGTCTTTTCTTAAATAAATCTCCTTCAGGACCAAATCTTTGCTTCTGTAATTCTCTTACCTGACGTTCTTTTTCCATGATCTCATTTTCTTTCTGCTTCCTTACATCTTCACTTAAAAGTACTTGCTCAGCTTGATACTTGTTGTACATAGATTTAATCTTATCGTACTCCTGTGCAATCTCTTGTTGCCAATCTGCTGCTACTTGATCTAAAGCTCTCTGAGCATCTTGGTATTCTGATGTACTTTCTAGTACTTGATTGATATCAATAATGGCTATTCTTTGTGCTGAAATCCCAGCGATGAAAAGCAAACTAAAAATTGCAATGCTCAATGTTTTCTTAATCATGGTTAAAACTTTTTTCTTGTTAATCTTATAACGTTTCAATTGATACAAATTTACTGTTTAAATACAGCAATTACTACCTATGACGAATTTCAGGCCTCAAAAGTTCAATGCATTTTTGGATAAAACTTAAGGAATAAAATTACAAATAATTGATTATCAGAATTTTAAAAATTAAAATTTCAAATTTCTGCCAAAAGCTTTAACTAATGTTTAACGCTGAAAGTTAAGCACAATTAACACTCAAATCACAGAATTTATTCTACTTGCGATTAAGTTTTCTATTTTATCTAGACTACAATCATCCATTCTTACAAAATCTGGGCGATTTCTATTAATAGAGATGCATACTTGTTTTAAATTTTACATCAATTAGACTTATTAAGAAGGCTTAAAACTACTAATTCGGTTTTTTAGCAGCTCTTACAAGATGAATATCTTGCTTAGGAAATGGAATTTCTATATGGTGTTTCTTGAATATCTTGTGTATGGCGATCCGAAGATCACTTTTGATATCTTCTATTACAATGAAATTTCTTGACCAAAATATCAATTCAAAATTCAATGAATAATCTGCAAAAGTGGTCAATCTAACGAATGGTCCTGGATAGTTTAGAATGTATGGATTATCCTTTGCTGCTTGTACCAATAAACTTTTGACTTCTTCAGCATCTGAATCATAGCTTACCCCAACATTCAAGTGAAATCGAACTTTATCATCATTACTTGACCAATTCACTACATTATCATTCACCAGTTTCGAATTTGGAACAATGATAATTTTATTGTCTCTTCCTTCTATTTCAGATGCCCTTAAACCAATATTTCTTACCGTGCCGACTTCCGTGCCTACTTGTAACACATCTCCAACTTCAACAGAGCGCTCAAATAATAGTACGATTCCAGAGAAAAAGTCATTGAAGGTCTGTTGAAGTCCTAATCCAACGCCCACCAATAATGCTGCAGCACCTCCCAAAATCAAAGTCATTTGTAAACCGAGATTTTGTAAGACCACAATAATGGCTATCGTATATATAAAATATTTTAGTAATTGATTGATGGCATACTGAGAGCCCATATTCACTTTGATCCTTTTGTAATAACCGTAAAGAATCAATTGTGTAGCAATCCAGTATATCAGTCTCGCAATGAGAAAGATGAAAATGGCAACAAAAATATTAGATATCTTAAAATTGAAAATTTCTCCACCTCTATCAAAGGTGAATAATTGATAATCAAGATTGAAGTTTTTTATAATTAATAATAGTGCAGCAACTATTAGTAGATTTTGAAAGTTTTTGTTGGCAAACTCTTCCGTAAGATCAGTACTTTCTTCTGACTTTCTTTTAATATCTCTTTTTACATAATAATCATGTAATACAATTTTTGAAAAAATGAAATACAATAGTCTAGCAAGCTGGATTATAATAATGGCATTCAAAAACCTAGTAATTCTGATAGAAGAACTTTCATTCAAAACTAGATTGTAATCTAGATCAAGACTCCAAATAATCCCAATTGTCGCCGATAGATATATAACATACTTTAATAAGCTGTTAATCTTTGATCTCTGGGTTTTATCAACTTGATAATCTTTATATAACTTTGGAAAGAATGACTTAATGAGCAGTCTGTGAACAATCAAACAGATCAATAAAATGAGTATAATTGATGCAAGATGCTTAATAGTGAAGTCTCTGCCTGAGATCGTAAATAAAATGGTATGTAAAAATTCTGATGAATTCATATATCTCAACTAGTAAGGAAGATATATAATAAATTTCTCTTGATAATGCTCATCATCACAAAAATCACGCAGGGGATACTCATCAATCATTGATCGATATTTCTTATAATGAGCCTCGTCTTTATAATCAGGTCCTTTCCATGCAAACATCCCATTGGGTATCATATTAATATGTTGTTCTCTAATTAATTTATTTGTCCAATCATATAGCATATGAATTTTTGCTACGGCTCTTGTCACGATAAAATCATATTTACCAACATGGTCTTCAGCCCTGACATGCAAAGCTGTGACATTATCTAATTTTAATTCCTTGGCTAATGCTTTGACAACTTTTATTTTCTTAGCTCTTGCGTCAACAAGGGTGAATTCAACTTCAGGAAATAATATAGCTAATGGCAATCCTGGAAATCCTCCTCCAGTTCCTAAATCAAAAATCCTAGTACCTTCTTTGAATTGAATAATGTTAGCTAAAAACAATGAATGTAAGACATGTCTGTTAATGAGATGTTGAATATCTTTTCTAGAAATTAGATTAATCTGTTCATTCCACTCCGGAAAGAGCTTTACCAAATGTGACAACTTTTCTTCTTGTTGATCATTGATAAAAGGCACATAATTTTTTAATTCTTTTACTTCCATTTTTGCTCTTTCTTGAAAAAACTTAAGGGTGTGATAATAATAAAATAAATGACCAATAAAAATTCGTAGATCGGCCACAAAAAAAATAGTGGAAGCTCTCTTAATTTTTTCATTATACGGTAAATAAAAAATGATACATAGATATATCTGAATAAATACATCAATAATGCAGCTTTCAATTCACTGAATAGAAAAAACACCATACAAAAGTAAAACAGTATTAAACTCAAGGACCAAACAACCAAATAAGCTTGTGTAATTTTTTTATAATATTTTGAAGTATGTAACTGCCGTGTTTTTTGATTTAAAAATTGTCTAAGTGAGTCAGGAGCTTTTGAATACATGAAAGAATCAGGATCGATACAAATTGCTACATTACTATTTGTAGCAACCTGACTTATAAAAAGATCATCGTCTCCTGAAGTAATCTCCTTGTGAGAATCAAAACCAGCTACACTGTTAAACAATTGCTTTTTATACAAAAGATTTCTCCCTACACCCATATAAGGCAAACGACAGAGCGCATAACTTAAATATTGAATCGCAACCATTAAGGTTTCAAATCTGAAAAAAGCATTCCAAAATCCTCCAGTGTTTTGAAGTGGTGCATAGCCTATCACAATTTCCTTATCCTCATCTATTACACTTAGCATTTTATTTGCCCAATGCTTTGAATTAGGAAAACAATCAGCATCTGTCAAAAGTAGCCATTCATGCTTTGCATGATGAATCCCTTTCGAAAGCGCTTCTTTTTTGCCAGTATACTTTTTTTCTTGAGATGGAAAATCAACCAGCTCAAGATGGCGATGTTTTTTTTGCAAAGTAGTCAAGACTACCTTAGATTGATCCTCAGATCCATCGTCAACGACTATGGTTTCAAAATGATCATGTTCCTGATGCAAAATTTTCTCTAAATTTTGTTTGAGATTTTCCTCTTCGTTTTGCGCACAAATAACTATTGATAATGGAATATGCTCATTGCCATTCCTTTCCTTAGATTTCCAATAAAAACTCAAGCGGGAAAATATCAACAACCAATAAAGACACTGCACAACGAGTGTTAAGAAGAATACAAGAAGCAATAATTCTGAAGGATTGATATTTTAAAAATCTAGTGTGAGTCAAATTTAATGATATCAAGCTTAAGCAGTGTCAAATTAATGTATTCTTTCAGATGCAGACGCAACACTTTTTAGGTTTTCACCCTATTAGCTACAAATGAAAGTCGCACTTTAAAATGACAAAACAGCTTATCCGCCTTTTATAATAGTTTCGTATATTTTATAAGCTTATGCATCTTCCTTTTTAGATAAAAATGCTTCATTTTGCACTGATACAGTTGACAAGTGAAATCTAATTAGAGGTCCAACAAAAGCATAAAAATATTGTTGTTTATAAAGGTCTTTTAGGCTACATAATTTTACGTTAAATAACGAACCTAAATAGCGATATTGTTATTAATCATTTATATAGGATTACTATTTTGTTTTATTTGCGCAATCAGACAATATTTCACGATAAATTAGCATTTTATTTGCAGTCTGAACACCTATTTAAAGGCCACGGGAAATACCTTTGCCTAATCAAATTTTTAAAATGAGAACGACTAAATTTTTAGTAAGCATCTGCCTATTAATATCATTCCTACCTCTTCACGCTCAAATGTTCAATGGTGTTGATACCCTCTATGGTAATGAGTGGATCGACTATGACAAAGAACACCTTTTAATTCAATTAGCAGAAGACGGTATTTACAAAGTCGACTATAATCAAATCGTGTTCACAGGCTTTGAAGAAAGTCAAATAAAAGGCGCTGATTTAGTCTTATTTAAAAATGGTCTTCAAGTTCCAATTTACGTTAGTACCGATGAGCTTTTTACCCAAGGAGATTACATTGAGTTTTATGGAACAAAAAATCGCTCGGAATTAGATCGTTATCTCTATCAAAATCCTGATGAAGAATTACTCAATCCAAATTATAGTACTGTAAATGATACATCAGCTTATTACTTAGTCGTCAATGAAGAGATCAGTAAAAAAAGGTATGAAGATGTAGCTAATGATTTTAGCAACTTGCCCCCTCCAGAATTATATTATATGGAGGAGGAAGATATCACTTTTAGCAATTCTTATAATCGTATAAGGCTAAATGCTCAGGATGTTCATTATTCGACTTTTGATGAAGGTGAGGGTTATGCTTTTGGATGGCAGCATCTCCAATACTTGGATTTTGCTCCAAGCCACATTTATAATGGAAGTGTTGATGCCAAAGTCGATGTCCGATGGGTAGGATGGGAAGACGATCACCAACATACATTGAGTGTAAATAACATCGTCTATTTCGACACAACATTTAAAGAGCAAGAAGTTATACAAGCTTCATTTACTTTACCAAATGCGGAACTCGATGATCTTACAAGAGTCATAATAGAAGGTGTCTATAATGATGGAGATTTATTTAATGTGTCAACTACACAATTAAGCTATCCTAGATTATTCAATTTCAACGAAGAAAATCACTTTGAATTTAATATTGAAGCAAGCGCTTCAAAAAAATATATTGAGATTGAAAATTTTAACTCAGATGGTGGAGTTCCTGTGGTCTATGATGTTACAAATGGATTAAAATTAAACCCTTTGAATGAAGGAGGAATTATAAAACTTGTCTTACCTCCCTCTACAGAAAATAGAAAGCTTGTAATTTTCAATAGTGCTAATGGAACAAAATTAGCCAATGCTTATTTAAAAACATTCGAGAACTATCCAAGCAAAGAGGCCGAGTACATAATTATTACGCACCCATTATTGAGGAGCGATGCTAATGGTGTTGATTGGGTAGAAAACTATGCAGATTTTAGAAGCAGTCCTGAAGGAGGATCTTTTACGACTGCAACATTTGACATAGATCAAATTTATGATCAATTCGGATATGGGATAGAACGTCATGCACAGGCATTAAAAAACTTTGCTGCCTACATGGCTAAAAATTGGGATGATACTAAAATGGTATTCATCATTGGAAAGAGTGTTGAGTTTTATTTTGTCAGATCCGAATCACAAGTACAACAACATTTACACAAGAGTCTATTCGTACCAACCTTTGGTAGCCCAGGATCTGATATGTTGCTTTTTGGAAAATTTGAAAATGCAACACCTCCATATGCTATAGGTCGTATCGCTGCAATTACTCCCGATAATGTAAGGGTTTATTTGGATAAGGCGAAAGCTCATGAAAGAAGTCAAAGAGAAGGTGCGCAAACACTAGAAGATAAAAGATGGTTGAAAGAGATTGTACACCTCAGTGGTGGGGGTGGTGCTAATGAACAGGAACGTTTATTTGGGCATCTGGAAGTCATGAGAGATACGATAGAGAAAAGTATGTACGGTGCAAGAGTAAATACTTTTAGAAAGACTGCAACTGCAACTGTAACTTCTTCTCAATCTGCTGAACTGACGCAAAGATTGAATGATGGAGTTTCAATCGTAAAATTTTTAGGTCATAGTTCAGCCAACACTTTTGACTTTGCAATCAATGATCCTGACGAACTTCTAAATAAGGATAAATATTTTTATTTATCTGCAATGGGTTGTTTTGCTGGATTGATACATGGGACCAATAGGAGTCTAAGTGAGCGCTATATTTTTTCTGAAGAATCGGGAGCAGTAGCCTTCCTTGCTAGCTCTGCTCAAGGATATGAATTTTCCTTAAGAACCTTTGGAATTGACTTTTACGATTTATTAGGTAATGAGATGTATGGCGCCCGTCTGGGAGATATTATCAAAACGAATGTTGCAAAACTAGAAGAACTTAGTAATACCATTTTTAAGCTCCTAGCTCAACAAATGACCTTACATGGTGACCCAGCTTTGATCTTGGGTATCAATGAAGGACCTGACTATGTTATAGACAATCAAACCGTAAGATTTGAACCGCAGAATCTAAATGCCAATCTAGATAGTTTTCAATTATGTTTTGAAATCGTAAATATTGGAAACAATCTCAATGAATCACTTGAATTTAAAATCAGTCAAAGAATACCAAGTGGCGAAAAATTTGATCTAAGAACATCAAGCATTCAGGCACCTTCTTATTTTGAAAACGTCTGTGTGAATGTTCCCATGCTCAAGGAAGATGTTTCTGGTGTTAATCAAATATTCATAGAGCTCGATCACGAAAATAAAATTGCAGAGCGGCCAGATCCTGCTGCAGAAAACAACAACAAACTGATTTCATCATTTGGCATTGAAGGCTTAGACTTCTTCATCTCATCAAATGACCTTAGACCAAGTTTCCCTTCTAATTTTGCAATAGTAAATGAAGCAGGTGTAAAATTGCAGGCGAGTACATCAGACCCATTCGCACCAATGAATACTTATCTTTTTGAGATAGATACCACAGAGCAATTTAATAGTCCTCTAAAACAGGATTTTCAAACACAGCAACTTGGTGGGATCGTCGAATGGACGCCTTCAATCAATTTAATTGAAGATCAAGTTTATTATTGGAGAACGGGAATTGATAGCGTAGATCAAAGTGGCTACAATTGGCGTAATCATTCTTTCATATATATGCCAGGTGCATCTCCCGGGTGGAATCAGTCACATTATTTTCAGCATTTGAAAAATGATTTCGACAACCTTACATTACCAGAAGAAACAAGAAAAAATAGATACGCAGAGTATCCATCTGACTTAACCGTCTTGAATGGCGTTTATGATGGCACCTTTAGGCCAGAATTAAACATTAATAATATTCCCACGAGATACATTCCTTCTGATGGACCGATAGAAGGAGGAGTTTATATTGCCGTTTTAGATCCCGTGTCTCTTGAAACATTGAATAATGATCATCCGGGATTATATGGTAGTATTATACCACCTTGGTTAGGTGTAGGTTTTACTGCGTTCCCTTTTCACACGCAAACTTATGAAGATCGAGTAAACGTCATGAATTTCTTAAATGACGTTGTGCCCGATGGACACTATGTTGTCTTGTTTACCATACAAACAAAAGATGGTCTTGATTATAGACCTGAATTGTGGTTAGATGACTCCTGGACCTTTGGTGATAATCTATTTAATATATTAGAAAATCAAGGTGCACAATTAATCAAGTCTACCATAGACCTGGGTGCCTTACCTTATTCCATAGTATATAAAAAGAATGATCCCAGTTTTACACCTGCGGAATCATTGGGATCATTAACAGAACCTAATACCATTAACCTCTCTTTACCAACGAGATGGTTTGAAGGAAGTATCAATTCTCAAATTATTGGACCAGCATATAATTGGGGTAGTTTTGAATGGGAAGTAAATGCTTTTGACCAAATCAATGATACCATCTCTTATGATATTATCGGATTAGGACAAGATGAAACAGAAACAGTACTATTTGAAAATCAATTGGCTCAAAGTTTAGATTTAACTAGTATTTCAGCTTTAGAATATCCTTATTTGAAATTGGTGTTTCACTCAAAAGATGAAATTGATCGAAGCAGTCCTCACTTAAATTATTGGAGGGTATTCTATGATGCATTTACAGATCTTGCGATCAATCCTAATGAATACTTTTTATTTGAAAGTGATACCATTATAAAAGGAGAATCTCTCAAACTAGAATATAGTATTGCCAATCTAGGAACGCTTAATGTCGATAGTGTTTTAGTAAAATACACCATCAGGGATCAGAATAATCAATCCATAAGCGAGACTCTTGGATATGGAATGGTGCAAGTAGACCAATCCATAACTGGCGCTTATACAAGAAGCACAGATGATCTTCAAGGAGATCATATTTTATCAATTGATATTAATCCAGATAATTTACCTGGAGAGTTTTATCGATTTAATAACATCGGTCAATTAAACTTCCACGTATTAGGCGACAATAAAAACCCACTGCTTGATGTCACTTTTGATGGGATTCATATTATTGACCGAGACATCGTTTCAGCTATGCCTGTTATTAGAATTGACTTGTCTGATGAAAATGAGTTTTTAGCCTTGGCTGATACCAGTTTGTTTGATATCTCACTTCAATATCCAAATGAAGCTTCACCAAGGTCTGTTAATTTTTCAGATTTAGACGTAAGTTTTTATCCTGCCACAGGCAATCTTTCAGAAGAAAATAAAGCTTATGTAGAGATCAACAGAAAATTTGAGGTAGATGGTATTTATACCTTAACCGTCGAAGCAAAAGATGCAAGTGGAAATGTCAGCGGAGACCTAGCCTATCGAGTTGCTTTTGAAATCATTACAAAATCAATGGTGTCTCAAGTGATGAATTATCCAAATCCATTTTCTACCTCTACGAGATTTGTTTATACCCTAACAGGATCTGAAATTCCAGATGTTTTTACCATACAGATATTGACCGTGTCTGGCAAAATGGTAAGACAAATTGAAAAGCATGAATTGGGAGAAATTAGACTCGGAACGCATATGACAGATTATGCTTGGGATGGGCATGATGATTATGGAGATAAATTATCACCTGGAGTTTATATTTATCGAGTATTAGTTTGGGATGTAGAAGCCGATCAATTAGAACATTTTGAATCTAAGGCAGATCAATATTTTAAAGAAGGATATGGTAAAATGGTGTTATTGAGATAGCATTACAAATAAGAATAAATAAAAAGAGCCTTGCTGTATAACAAGGCTCTTTTTATTTCAATTAACTATTGAAATATTTATTTATTTAACTTCAAGATATTCATCCTTGATTTTTCTTAATCATAAATAACCAACACTCTTGATTGTTATTCCCCTTGGTGGTTTTAATAAAACTCGTGCTCACTCCGTGACCAAACCATTCACTTAAAACATAGGGAAATACTGTTGGCTTAACACCAAATGGATCCATCTCAGACGCACCTTTAGGACCATGAGCCACCGTATGCTCAATTACTACTACCCCATTCTCATTAAGTTGATCCAACCATGATTTAATAGCCATCTTTGGGTTCCATGCTTGATCATGTGAATTCGTATAAACAAAATCAAACTGTCCTAACCAATCTTTATTTTCATTATGAAAATCCCATTCAAAGGTATGTTCAAATTGTGTAGCAGTATCTGATATATCTGTACCGATGGCATCAAACTTATGTTCATCCCTAAAGTAGTTTTGCTCAAAGCCGTTTCGTGTTCCATGACAAAGGGCCTTAATAACTTTATTAGGAAAACGCTTTTTCATCGCATCTGCAATTACACCTAGTGTTTTGGCATCTGCCCAAACCTTTTCAAGCTTTCTTTTATTATGATATACTTGTACAGATTTATACTGCTCATAGTTTTCATAATCATGTAGATAGTAATCTACCACCTCATAGGAATTTACAATTTGCAGACCTAATGGTTTAAGCATCGCATTTGTAAATCTTTTAATGGGTACTAATAATTTTCTCATTGTATTAATAATATAGTTGAATGCCTTCTAGGCAAAATTATTCTTTTGATTGTAAATATAAACTGCGTCTAAAAAGAATTTAGCCGCCCAATTCGGATAAGCAAACTTTTGATAAGGCCCAGATAAAGGCACAGATCCAGGAATAGCTCCATCTAGACTATTGATGAGTGATTTATTCTGAAATTTCATGTTCTCCTTTAAAAGTGTTTCACCAAATTCAAAAAAAGTATCACGTCCATCTGATAACATAAACGCAATGATGGCTAATTGAAAATTACCCGTTGGGCAGGTAAAAGTATAATCTCCAATCCAATTTTCATCATAGCTCCCAGCAAGTACATCATTTTTCAATGTGTCCTTTAATTTTATCATACTTTTTTTAACTGCTGCTAAGATTTTTTCATTGCCAAAAGAATTGGCAATTCCTAAAAATCCTCTCAATGTATACGCAATCGTATGGGTAAAAGCTGGTTTCCCTTTTTCAAATCCCCAATCTTCAAAACTTCCATTTTCTTGGTATCGTTCAAAATAATAAAGAGAAAATGCTTCTAATGTTTCTCTATGCTTTGAATTTAAATAGGTGGAGTCATATTTGATCATTGGCCAAAGGACCCTACTATAATAGCTAGGATTAAAGCCTTCAACATAATTTCCTTTTTTCCACGTCCCATTTTCATCTGCAGTATTTAATAAATAATTAAATGCGCTTTGCATTTCCAAATGAGACTCTGGTAAGGAAGGATCTTGAGCACATGATAATAATCCTATTAAAATTTGAGCTGTATTAAAAACACTTGGATTTCCAGTAGTATGAAAACCAGATGGAAACGATCCATCCTCATTTTGAAGCCCCTTCAACCAATTGACACTTTTTCCAATAGCCTTCGAAATAAAAGAATTTGGAAATAAAGGATCATAATGTATTAATGTGGGAAGCAGATATCCTGTAGTTTCAGGATAGGGTTTAGCCCAAGCTTTTAAAGGTCTAAATACAGGGTTATAATACTTGGCTGAACTCCCATTAAATTCATTTACAGCAAAGCTTGTTTTAAGCCAAATTAAAGTTCTTAATGCTTCTTCTTTATAATAAAATGTATCAGACAAAATTCTTCCAATTCATATACATTTCAAAAAATCTATTCTTGGCTTGATAGATGACTGGTATTAATTTTTTCTCTGCATTAAATGCAGTAAAAAACTTTTCAACTCCTGACATTACCGAGCCTGTAAAATCAAAGCAATGACAATTACTATTTTTGGCAAGCTTGATCGCTTCAAAAAGTAATAAGCTTTGAGGATTGGTATTTCTATATAAAGGATCAGCGCCTCCTATGATATAACTAGTCATTCCTTGGTAAATACTTAGATAGACACAAGCTTGACTATTCTTATTTTGATCAACTGCAATTAATATTTTTCTAGCATTTCGAGCATTCAAAGCTTGATCTAAACGCTTAAACAAATCAAAGCTAAATGGCGTATGTAAAGATTGTCTTTTAAAACTTTTTGAAATTAGTTCATATGTGAGCTCTAGATCATCTGTCTCTTCCACATGCAATTCTACAGATGCTTTTTTAACATCTGTTTTCAAACTCCCTTTAAACGATTGAAAAATATCATCTATTGACTTTGATAAATCCACCGTATGTGTATATCGGCTTGTTTGTTTAAATCCCTTTTCTTGAAGTAAATTGACACCTCCAAGCTGAAAATGCATTTTTTGGATGAGCATTGATGGCTTAGGCATTTTACGAATAAGCTCATCGATTTGATTAGCTTCCAAGTTCTGTTTTTCCGCCCAAAATCCTGCATATGTCGTTAAAGCCGGATGTTCTACAATGCGAGCTCCTTTCTTCGTTTTTATAAAATAACTATAAGCAGCCGTTTCATCATTCGTCAAAATAACATTCCATTGATCTCCACATACTGCATCCAACCACCAGTCGCACATTTGTACCGGAGTAGAAGTTCGCTCCATAAATCTTTTATACCGCTTTTTACTGTCCAAGGTGATTTAAGTAGGATTGGTATTCTTGAATACTCATTAAATTAAGCAGCTCCTTCCTATTATTTTCTAAATCTGAATAATGCAGCTGATCTAATAATATATTTTTAGATAGTTGTTTCGTGCTTTTCATATGGGGAGCAATGATTCCAACACCATGATCTGTATCTATTACCGCTGTGAAAATATTGGGATATTCCTGTCTGAATTTAATGATACTTTTCCAAACAGCTCCAGACCAATCACCCTCATATTCTGGATGCTTCTTTGCCTCATTGATGCTTTCAACATCCTGTGCACTTGCTGCACTTATGGGACTGCAATCATGTATTAAAATATAGCCGTTTTGATTTAATACTTGCATGGAATTTATAATATCCTTATAAGACTGTTGAAAGGTGTGAAGACCATCTACTAAAATAATATCAAAACTGTTTTTATTAGCTTTGAAAAAATCGTCACTGGTTTTTTCAATATAGTTATTATTGATGTTGCAAGTATTTTTAAATATATAAAGCCACTTCCTCCAAAGGGGAATTTCAAATCTAGGATCTACGCCTGTTTTATTTTTGCATTTAATATTAAAAAAACAATATCCCCTATTTACCCCTATTTCTAAATAACTGGAATAGTTATTTGCGTTTATTAAACTTTGTATGATACTGATCCGATCCAACTAAGGGAATTTATTTATTAAGATGGCTAAGGAATGCCATAGTTTATTTCTTGATTTATATATGTGCATATATGGGGTCAAATTCGCACCATAACTTCTAAGACTATGCTCTATCTCTGGAACCATACTTCCTTGGAAGTCGAAGGATTCACAAATGGGAATAAACTTTTGCATTGCAGTCCAAAAAACCAAATGCAAAGGTGTCCGATTTTTGATTAATTTATCTTGCGCACTAAAAACACAATGAGCAAGTTTATCATCAAATATGATATACAATCCAGCAACAATTTTTTCTTTATCTCTTGCAGTAATTACAACCCTCTTGTTTTTTTCTGCTAAAACCTTATCCATACGAAGAAACAATTTCGAATCTAAAATTATCCCATTCTCCTCATAGGCATTAAATAAAAAACTTGAAAATTCAGCAGTATCAGTTTCTTCTTGAATACTAAACTCATCCTCAGCCTTCCTTATATCTGTTCGAACTGTTTTCTTAAACGCTTCAAATAGTTTTGTTAGATCACTACTCTTTGGCAAAGTGTAAGTGTACCGTGTCGTTTGCTTAAATCCTTTCCAATAAAAAGGGAGCCAATTTTTAATGCTCACATCAAACTTAACATCGAAAAAATGAAAATCGGGAAGCGCATTTATTAAATCAGTCAAAACCCTTTTCTCAATAGAATTTATGGTTTGTTCTTTTAAACCTATGTTGTGCGGATATTTAATATACACGCCTTGATAAGTCGTAAAATTAAATTGCCTTATTTGCTTAAGTCCCATTTTTGTTGAAATCAAATAGGGCATGGCTCCTTGTATCGCACCATCTTTTCCAATGCTCAAAGCTACATCCCAAGCATCTTTGGAAGATACCGTATCGAGCCACCAATCGTTCATATAATATGGTAGCGTTATATCTTTACATAACTGTCGATATTGTTTTTTTCTATCCATTAATTATTGGCTGCTAGGAATGCAGATGGTTGACGAGATCGCTTTCTATGAATAAAAATAGATGGATTATTTAATTGCCTTGTCATAATTTTAAAAGGCTTTAAACTTCCAGTTTTAAAAATCATTCGTAATAAATGCAAGAAGCATTTTATAACTCCCATTAACCAAGAGGAATTAATATTCTTTAATCTTTGAATGAAGTCTGCTTCTAAAGACTTTTCAAATAAAATATGGGATTTATTATTTAAAGTTTTTCCTTGATCCCTATCATGGGTCATTTTCGCATCCTTTATCACTACAGCTTGCAGATCGAAATACTTTAATCTGTTAAAGTAATCTATGTCCTCTCCTGTAAAGAAAAACAAAGGGTCAAATACTCCTACTTGGCGAATGGTATTCACAGGCAATAACCAACAGGCTGCATTTACAAAATCTACTTTAAAAACATCAAGATCTTTATCGGCTTTTTTGATATACTTACTAAACGCCTTATCTAGGACTTCTTTTTTATAATAATGCATCGGGCTGTATAAAGCAAAATTTTTAGCATCTGCTACTTTCAACATTTTTGATAAGCACTTAGGATGTAAGTAAGCATCTTGATTAATGATTAAGATATATTCAGGATCATATAATAAAGCTTCAATGATTCCTTTATTACATGCCTTTGCAAAGCCTTCATTTTTATCATTTTGAATAATGATATCAGTTCCGCTATTTTTTAATGCCTCAATACTATTATCTGTCGAGGCATTATCAATTACAATAATTTTATCTACTCCATTATTTCTTAAACTTTTTATGTGGTTTTCCACATAAGGTTCAGCATTAAAAAATATTGTAACTGAAATAACCCTACTCATTCTGATTTCTATAAATCAATTGGCTAAAAACTTCTTTCATGAATTGAATGCCTTTTTCTTTAAGCCAAAACAACATTAAAAAATAGATAATTAAACCTCCTATTCCTCCTATAAATAATTCAAAATTGAGACTTTCCCAATTACCGAAAAAAGAAATTATAAAGAAAAAGGTCATCATTATCAAAGCAGCAATAAATACTTTTTGAAGGGATTGTATAATTTGTTTAAAGGGCAGTTTCAGAATTAAATGGATGTAATGAAAAAATACAATAAGAAAAATAAAGTCCGCAAGTGTTTTTCCAATAGCTACACCTTTAATTCCCCAATTAATCCCAATTAATGTTCCAATGATAAGTAAGCCATTTTTATACAAGGCTGAACGCCAAATATATTTTTCTTTTTTAAGTGATAAAACTACTGGACCTAAAAGTGCAATGATAGATCTGGCAATCCCAGAAATGGCGAAAATTTGAACTAAGGGAATAGCTGGACTCCATTTCTCTCCAGCAACAAGCATAATAATATGTTCGGCATAAAATGCAATTAAAAGCATTGAGGGTAAAGTCAATGCGATAACCAGTTTATGAATCTTTAAAAATCCATTAGATATTCTTTTGACATCATCTTGAATTTTGGAAAATGAGGGAAACATCACTCTCGTCAAAATACTAGATATCATTTTAGTAGGCATCCGTGAAGTCATCATGGATTTATTATAAAATCCTAATTGACTTTTATTAAATACCCTTCCTATTAATAAACTATCGACACTATCTGCTACATGCAAAATCATTGCTGAACCGAAAATGGTTGAACTAAATTTTAAATGATCTTTTATATCTAAAAAGCCAAATGATAATTTAGGAATTTGAATGGAATTGATAAAGTATAAAAATGTCTCTATTACAACTTTAAGAATGTACTGAAAAACAAGTGACCATACTCCATATCCATTTATTGCCATCCATATTGCTATAAGTCCAGAAACTGTGACAGAAAATAGTTCAATAAAAGAAACACGCTTAAATAGCAGTTTTTTAATATGTAAATTCCTTGGGACAATGCTTAAGGCATTTAAGCCAAAACCAATGCTTATGACATATATTAAAGATTCAAGAACGGGTTCTTTAAAGAAGGCAGCAATACTAGAAGCGCTATAACAAAATAGGAGCATCAATAAAATGCCAACTAAAAGATTGAGTGTTGCAATGGTATTGATTTCTTTCTCCGTAATATTTTGACTCTGAACGATGGTTGCACCTAAGCCAAAATCTAGTAAAATTCCCATAAAGCCAATAAACAACAAAAGGATGGCCATTAAACCAAAATCGCCAGGAAGTAAAATCCGGATGAGGACAAAGGTGAAAATATAACCAATGACCTGCGTGCTAATTCTACCAAATGCATTCCAGGCTACTCCTGAGATTGCATTGAATTTTAATTTTTGCAAATTATTCATAAAGTAGAAAAAGAGCTTCTTTCTGTATCTTTGTTTTAAATGTTATTTACGCTATTAAATTGGATATTGATTTCTGCTGTCTCCATCCCTTTAGGATTGTTAACAGCAAATAAAATCTTAGGTTTTGCTAAAGTTGATATAGCGATTAGTTTCTTTATTGGACTTTTTACATTGTGTTTAATCTGTTCGCTCGGAAATATCTTTTTCCCAATTAACACCCATTTTTTTCTGGTTCTTTTAAGCCTTTCTTTATTCAGCTTAGTGTATTTAAGAAAACAGCCATTAGTATCCCTGTCTATTCATTCCATGCATTGGATCATCATTCTTCCAATAGCTTGCACTGCAATTTTTCTATCCATAGGAGATATTTTAATTGTAGATGAAGGAAGTTATTTTTCGCAAGCGGTTAAATGGATTGAAAATTATCCAAGCACTAAAGGAATTGCTAATCTTGAAGAAAGAATTGGCTACAACTCTAATGTATTCATCCTGGATGCATTATTCCAAATGCGATTTTTACATCAATTTGGTTTTAATGATTTAAACGGAATCTCTCTTATATTTTATAGTCTATTTGTATTTAGAAAACATGCTACAAAAATTATAAGCTTTTCGTTTGTCAATATTTTTGGTCTTTTATCCTTAATTTATTTATTCAGAAAAGCTTTGAGCTCTTTTGAACCAGACTTTCTTAATATCATATTTGGCTGTATCGTCCTAAGTTTATTTTTAGAAAAGCATGAAAAAAATACTTTAGATCATTGGGATGCTCATGCTTCGTTAATTACGTTATTCTCTTTCCTTCTAATCACTATTAAATTTTCTTCCGTTTTTTATTTAATCCTACCTTCTTACTTGTTGTATAAAAGTCGATTTGATAAAAACTCCATTGTCCCCATTAGCTTAGGCATACTTTTAGTCTTAGTATGGCTTTATCGAAATGTAATCATTTCAGGATATCTCATATTTCCCATTCATGCCATTGATTTATTTAATGTTGAATGGAAAGTTGTCTTGTCAGAAGCCGAAAAATATTATGCCCATGTTTCAGAATATGCTAAAAGAGGCATAGACATTTCTGATCAACTTAAAAAAGGGTCTTTGTTAGATCTTTCTTGGTTTAAGGGCTGGTTTAACTCAGAGCTATTTATAAAAATCCTTTGCGCCAGTTTTATCGGTAGTTTATTGCTTTGGTTTTTAGGCTTAAAAAAAGACCGAAAAGAAATAGGAATCTTTTTATTTCTCCTTTTATCTATCCTGTGGTGGTTTTTACAATATCCTAGTCCAAGAATAGCTTGGCCTTTAATTATCTGCTTTATTGCAGGAGGAATTTATACCTGCTTTAAAGTGATTGCTTTTCAAAAATTTACTTTCCGAATCATGTCGGGAATTTGGGTCTTACTAATTATTAGTAGCTTTCATCATTTTTCAAAATCATTACCAAGCAATTTTGACAATGCAATTTACCCCAGTCAGAGTAAAGAAATAAAAGAAAAATATCATGAGTATTGTTGGGACAAGAATCTTCCCTGCGAATCAAAGGGAGGCCCAATCTATATGATAGGAGATGAAATCAAATATGGTTTCAAAGCAGAAAAACGCTAAAATAATTCTTCTAAATAATTAATTATACCCGACTTCTTTATAATCTTCGTCCATTCCAAATCGGAGAGATCTGGTGTTACATAATCAAAATCAAAAACACTTTCATTAAACTCACTAAAGTCATCAAATAAGAAAAAACGAGCGTTTCTACTTTTCATAAATTCTTCTACCCACTTATACTTGATACTAATGATTTTTAAATCTAATGCGCAATACTCCAAAAGTTTTGTAGATGTCTGATTATAGAATGGATATTTATTTGGAATATAATTAATACCATATTCTGATTTAGCTAAATACTCGGGCACCTTAAAATGATCGATCTCACCTACAGCTGTTATATTTTTATTCTCAGCAATCAATCCTTTTATTCTTTCAGAAATTCTACCGATTAAAACCAATTTTTTATTGGGAAAAGCGACATTAAAATGACTCACAAATGAATGCACATCTCTTACACTATCCATATTGCCTAGATAAACAAAATCATATTCTTTGCTAGATTTAGCTGTTGATAAGAAAGAACTTTGTATTCCCATGTCTCGATATAAAAACCGTACATCATCATTAAAGTTAAATTCTGACTTCACAAATTCATTCAAGAATATCCTTAGGTCAGGCTTTTTATTAAAAGCTCTTTTAATGTTCAATTTCAACTTAGACATCGCACTTGATTTATTCACAGGAACAGAATGATACTCGTGAATAAGAATACTATCCTTGTGCTGTCGACTGGTAAAATCATAACCCATGATATGCCACTCGATGCCTGGCAGATTGCTGGAAATTTCTGATTTATTATTAAATATATTTATATCAAATCCCCGCTCAGTTAATATATCTTTGTAGGCATAGATTTCCGGGCAATAGGCTTTATTGCGATGTAAGAAATGTATGTGTTTTTGAAGACTCATTAATTTAAATGAATATTCTTATAATTTGTCCTTATTATTTGCCCACTCAGACTCCTAGAGCTTTTAGGTGGTCTAGTATCATCTCCAGCTTGGCAGAAAAAGGCCATTATGTGCATCTCGTAAGCAGTCAAAACCCTTCGGCAAAAAATAGTGCAATAGCTAATCTTAGCATTCATCGTGTAGGATATCTTAATATAAAAGAGTGGTTGAGTTTTAAGTCAAAAAATAATTCATCAAAAGTAGAAAGGTCTGCTAAAGAACCCATCTTACATAAATTGGCACATACCATTTGGAAAAACATTTATTGGCCAGATGGCAGTTTTATTTGGATTAATGCGGCTAAATCTAAAATCAGAGAACTTCAAAGTGTGCATAATTTTGATGTAATGATTTCTGTATCTCTGCCTTTCAGTAGCCACTTAGTTGGAAAAGCTATTAAAAAACAAAATCCGGAATTAAAATGGATCGTTGATATAGGAGATCCTTTTTCACTACAAATAGATAATCCTAAAAACAATTTATTTTTATACAAAAGTCGTAACACTAAAAACGAGCAAAAAATATTAGCGCTTGCTGATGAAATAAGTATTACGAGTGCTGAACTATCAAATATTTATAAAAATCAGTTTAAAATTGATAGCCAGAAAATACATGTCATTCCACCTTTACTTAGAACGGGATTCCCTCAAGATATTCCAATTAAGGGAGTAGTAAAAGGTCCTCTTAGGTTTATGTATTTTGGATCTTTCTATTCAAAAATTAGAGAACCTAAAAAAATTCTAGAAGTTTTCTCTCTACTTAAAAAGAACAACTTAGATTTTACTTTAGACTTCTTTGGAAATTATGAGCATCAATTTATTACCCAATTTTCGGAATATCCTGAACTTAAGGATTCTTTAAAAATTCATGGATCTATAGCACCAAATAGATTAATTGAAAAAATTAGCGAAGCTCATATCTTAGTTAATCTTGGAAATAAATATAATTTTCAAATACCAAGCAAATTACCCGAATACATTGCCTCTTCTAAGCCTATTTTGAACATTATTTATGATGATAAGGACAGTTTTAAAAACGCCCTACAAGATCATCCATTAATTTTTAATTTTTCCATGGCGGCTCCTGAAAGATTATCCCAGCTTATCGATTTTGTCACAAAAAATAAAACTAAACATCTTACTCAAGATCAAAAGGAAAGCTTGTTGAAAAAGTATTTATTAAGTTCTGTATTTAATCAATACGAAAACTTACTTAAGTAAATTCCTTTTTATCTAAGCCATTTCTTACGGCTTTAATTTCTTGTTCTTTTGATTTTGGATAAATTAATAATACATCCTCTTCGTCTACTACAATAAAATCTTCTAGTCCTTTTATTACTACTAATTTATCTTTTGGTACTCTTATTAAGCAATTTTCTACATCATCCAAAATGGCATCAGGGCTATTACTTTGAATCATCTTTTCACCACTTGCAGTAAGTGCGTGTAAACTAGCCCATGTTCCTATATCTGACCAACCGATATCAGAAGGGAGTGTTAATATATTATTGGCTTTTTCTAATATGGCATAATCTACACTGATGCTATCTATTTCAGCATAAGTAGCATCAATAAATGTTTGCTCTTCTATTGTATTATATTTTGCAGCTCCTGCTTCTAACTGCTGATATAATTCTGGAGCATTGTTTTCAAATGACTTAAGAATAGATTTTACACTCCAAACAAATATTCCAGCATTCCATAAATAGGAACCATCGTCTAAATAACTTTGTGCTGTCTCTTCGTTTGGTTTTTCTTTAAAACTCTTCACCTTATGGAATCCCTGATTACTATCAGCTTCATAATGAATATAGCCATAGCCCGTATCAGGTCTTACTGGCGTGATCCCAAGTGTTAGCAACACATCTTCTTGTGAAGCAAAAGCTAATGCTTTTTTAATATTTGTATTAAAAGCTTCTTCCTTTTCTATAAAATGATCAGCAGGAGCCATTACATAAACTCCATTAGGATTAATGGCTTTTAATCGCATACTAAAATAAGCTACTGCTGGCGCTGTATTCTTTCTTGCGGGTTCTACGAGAACTTGAGATTCATCTAATTCAGGCAAATGCTCAAGTACCTGAGCTTTATATATTTTATTGGTAACAACAAAGATATTTGAACTAGGAATGTAGGATGCAAAACGTTCAAAAGTCATTCTAATTAAAGATTTACCTGACCCTGTAATATCTAGAAATTGCTTCGGCTTCTTTTCTCTGCTCGCAGGCCAAAAACGACTCCCGATTCCTCCCGCCATAATGCACACATAATTATTCTCCATAAATCTTTTAGCTTTTGGGTATATGTTTAAAAAAGGTATTTACTATGTTACTGTTTGGAAATAAAACCACCCAAACTGTCGTAATTAATATTTTAAGGTCAGTCAAAAAACTACAATTCTTTTCATACCAAATTTCTAGTCTTCCTTTATATGGCGAAATTTGATTTCGGTAAACCTCTTCCGGATTATTGCCGGCAGAGAGCAAGCGTTCTTCATCTCTAAAAACAATAGAACCGATACCTGTAATTCCTGGTTTCATTTTTTCTATGCTTTCCTTCATCTCCTTGTTGTAATAATTATAATTTTTTTCAACCAAGGGTCTTGGCCCAACAAAACTCATCGAGCCTAAAAGCACATTTATAATTTGAGGCAATTCATTTAATTTTGATTTCCTCAAAAAACCTCCAACTGGAGTTACGCGCGGATCATTAGTCACTGTTATGGTTCCTGCACCTATATTCGGACTATTTTTTAACATCGTAGCGAATTTCCAAATGTCAAATACTTTGCCACCTAAACCTATTCTTTTTTGAAAATAAAATACTTCTCCTTCACCAGTCAATTTTAATAGAATCACAATCACTATTAAAAAAGGGGCTATTAATACGATTAATAGTAATGAAAAAAGAAAATCAAAAAATCTTTTAATGTACTTATACATGTTACATTTTTTGGTCTAAGTTTTTCCCTGTTTCAATGTGGCCAAAATTTGGAATTTTATGTTGTATCATCGCAATGATTTCTTCCTTCTTAGGGCCCGTTTTGAGCAAGTTTTTAAAATCATCAATATAGGAGCTAATACTTTGAACGTCTTCTTCTTTTTTCAATTGAATAAATCCAAGTGCTTCATATTTATCTAAAATTCTTTCCTCTTGCGCAGTATAAAATTCTTCAAAAGGCTTTTCTCCTGAAGTGTCTGACTTAAATAAATAAATAGGATATTTCAATAATTGTTCGCTATGAGCACCCATAAAATCTCTTGCAGCTTGTTCAGAATCACAAATTTCTACTTCATATCCATTGGATTTGATAAAATCAAGAGAGATATCTGCCAAGTTTTTAAGGTCTAATTCTTCAGAAAGTTTAGGAAAAAATACTTGTCGATTATTGCCTAAGACTGAAGCCATCATACATAATTCACCGGACTCTTGGGGAGATATGAAATATCTCTTTATATCTGAAGGACAAGAAAGTGGTTGATTTTTAAGCAGTCTACTTAAGTAACCATCAAATAAGCTTCCGTTTGAAAAGGCAACATTAGCAAAACGCGCTGTTGATATATTTATATCATCCGAATAAGCCAACATTAATTTTTCCATTAGGCGTTTGCTTGCTCCCATTACATTTACGGGATTAGCAGCCTTATCTGTAGAAACAGAAAAATAATGGTCTGGCTTTTTCTCTAACAATTTATTTAATAAACTTCCAGCGTTGATGAAGTTGTTTTTTAATAATTCATCAATAGAAAAAGGATCTTTCTCAGATCTAACATGTTTATGCGCTGCAAAATTTGCAACTAAATCAAAACGATCTTCATGATCAAATAATCTGTAGAATGCATCCGAATGATAACTGAAAGGATACAATCGAAAATCTGAAGGAACTTCAAATGATCCACTTCTTAAATCCCTTACGACTTCAGCCAATCCATTTTCATTGGTATCGACAACTACGATCGAGGAAGGTTTATATTTTGAGATCGCCTTAATGAATTGTGAACCGATTGATCCTGCTCCTCCTATCACCAAAATTCTTTTTGATTGAAGACCTTCAATTAAAGATTCTTGATGATTTACAATATCTTTTTGGAAAAAGCTGCTTGCTCTACCTGTAACATGCTTTTTTATAAAACTACTTAATTCAAATTTTCCCATCAATTCAATAATAGTTTGTTATATAA
Organism: uncultured Saprospiraceae bacterium; assembly: GCA_937961455.1. Taxonomy (GTDB): domain Bacteria; phylum Bacteroidota; class Bacteroidia; order Chitinophagales; family Saprospiraceae; genus CALGNN01. The sequence goes on along the minus strand of CALGNN010000144.1, from coordinate 11,487 downwards.
TTTGCGGTAATCATTCACCAAGCGCTCTCTAGAATAATTTTTCTTTACAAAGGATTTTCCGGCTGTGGCCATGTTATTCCTAAATGCTTTGTCTTTGATCAATTGATTAGCAGCCGCTGCAAAAGAGGCTCGATCATTTGATGGTACCAATAATGCAGATACATCTTCTAATACGGTATCACTGATCCCACCCACCTTAGTTGCTACAATTGCTTTGGAAGCTGCTTGGGCTTCAATAAGACTTACAGGTGTGCCTTCATTCAATGAGCATAAAAATACTAAGTCAAGACCACTATAAACCACATCCATGTCTGTGCGCCAAGAAGCAAAAATTAATGAAGCATTTGATTTTTTATCTGCTTGGCTTGATACACTGATATTTTGAGCTTTAGCATAGCTGATTAAATCCGCTTCCAATTCACCTCCTCCTACTATGATAAATTGAAGATTCTCATTACTTTTTAATAGTTCAGGAATTAAATCAATAAACATTTCATGATTTTTGACTGGTGCCAATCTTCCTACTATGCCTATTAAGCAAGTTTCATCTTTTATACCAAATTCAGATCTGAATTTATTTCTTTTAGTTTCTTGATCTGTTTCAAATTTTTCTAATTCAAATCCATTGGGAATAATCTCAATTTTATCTGATGCACAAATAGAAAAATCCTGACTCAATTCTTTCTTTTGTGCTGGACTAATGGCAACTATTTTTGTTGATTTTGAAGCTAGGTACCTTTCTATGTTGATATAAAACTTTGTCTTGAGCGGATTAAAATAAGAATGAAATACATGACCGTGGAAGGTGTGTAAAATCACGGGCACAGATTCACGATGTGCGGAGAATCTTCCTACAGCTCCAGCCTTAGCTGCATGCGTATGTACGATATCTGGTTTAAATTCCTTAATGATGCTTCTAATCTGCTTTACTGTTTGACGATCTTTTGAATAATTCAAAGACCGCCCCATCTGATCTAATCTTCGATAATTGACATTCATGTCATCAAAAATATATTCCGCATTCTTCTCATCAGGACCATTTACCCCACCTAAGACCAGGGTTTCAAATTCAGGTTCAAGATACTTAGCCAAGTATGCCGCATTAAACATGGGTCCGCTCAAACTAAATCGGTGGATGATACGAAGTATTTTAGGCAAGACCTGGTTTTTTATAAATACCTAAAACCTTTGTATTGGGTTTAAGTCCTTTGATAATAAATTTTATAATAAATATCACTAAAACTTGAGCTGCTACGGCAATGATTAATTTCTGAGTTCCTGAAGTAGCTATCCCTAATCCTATCGTACCTCTTAAAAGAACAAAATTTGAAATTACTAAAGCTACCATCACATTATTTTTTTCCTTCACCATTCTTAAAAAGCCAAAATGACATCTGTATAAAATAATACCTAAAAATATATTCCAGATGATAACGCCTGGATACCAAAAATTAAGCATCATCTCTCCCCAACTATCAAACAACAACCACCCCTTTGCTTCACCCGTCAATTCAATCGTATATTTAATATCGAAAGCTTGAGGCTTCCATGGAAGCAAGGGCCTGGGAATTGGTCTCAAGAAAAACCAAAATAAAGTTGAGCCATAAGCCAATTTTGAAAAGTCAAACCAATCCATAAATAATACAATGGTTTGAAAGTTTCCAAATCGCTGTGTTGACATATAACCAATCCATGGAAGTAATTCTAATACATCTAGTTCTCCAATATTATCTAAGCTTAAAGCACCTGTCGCATAAGATGCATAAAGTGGCATGATGATAACAATTAATGGAACCCCAACAATCAGCAGCCATGTAGGTATTTTTCTATAAAAATAATGCGTGAGTAGTCCGAAAATAATGAGTGGTGAAATGAATGCCTCCTTGCTTCCAGAAACCAACAAAGAAAACATAGAAAATACTAAAACTACTAAAGCAATTAAAAATCTAAAGTTTTTTACATTTTGAAAAATTGCAATAATTAATAAGGCAAAGCTTATTAAAAAACCATACTGTGCAATATAAATTGGGTAGGATAAATTATATTTTTCATAAGCCTGTGCAAAGGATGCATCTCCTCTCGCATATTGTATTAAATCCAGTGGATTAAATGAATCAAAAATAAATCCTCTAATAGCAATATTGGCAAACCAATAAATAAGAAACACTATTAAAATAATAAATGGATATTTTAAAATACCATTTTCATTCCATCGATGGAGGATGGGAAATTTTTGTTTCGTTGTAGCATATGAACCTATTAAATAACCAATCAATAAACAACTTACTACGAGTTGTGCAAGTAAAAAGGAATGGTTCATGATGCCAATATCAAACTTCCTTAAGGTATCATAAATCTCAGTACCTTGACTTAATGCAATCAAAGGTGTCATGATATTATGAGGCAAAAAAGCCGTAAAGAGTGTAAAAAATCCTACTGTAAATATTCCCGTTCGAAAGATTTTCATCCTTCTTACTAAAAGAATAAACATGAAGATGTTTACAATACTTATGAAGTATCTTAATTCCAATTTGTTAGCTTGGTTTAGCTAGGATATTTCTTTATATAATTCTAAGTGCTTCTGTGCTATAGAGCTGATATCAAAGTCTTCAAAGATCTTTTTCTTTAGATTATCTCCTTTAACTTTCAAGTCTTCATAGTGATCAATAATTTTGATCATATTATTTGAAAAATCATCTATTGAAGAAAGAATGCCTGTTTCTTCTGTAATATAATCTGGAATGGATCCAACTGGAGTACAAAATACTAGTAAACCGCTGGCTCCTGCTTCTAACATGGATACAGGAAGACCCTCCCAGAGTGAGGGCATAATAAAAACATGTACTTTATTACAAATTTCAGCAATATCTGTTCGATAGCCCCACATTTCAACTACATCGCCAATGCCTAATTTTGCAATTTTATTATTTATGGGTGTTTCCAATTCTCCCTTTCCAATGATGCAAACTCTAAAATTTTTTCTTTGCTCTTTCACTTCTCGAATAATGTCTAAGAAATGAAGGTGATTTTTTTGAGGTTCTAATCTTCCTACTTGAATAAAAGTAAGCTCATCATATTTTTTTTCATTGAGATCAAATTTCTTCGTATTGATGGCATTTGTAATAATCCTATAGTCATCTCGATAGATATTTTTAATCATACTTTCACCAAATAATATATCTGCCTTCCTTCTTGATTTCATCAATCTAACAAAGAGATCTCTAAAGCGACTTTTAAAAGAAACATTATTAGGTGTAAATGCAATATTGATTTTCCGATAAAAAATATGATACCAAGTAGCCAACATCAATCCATGATACATATGTGCATGGACCACATCAAATTCTTGATTATTAAGAATTTTCGCTAAAGCTTTTAAGCCTTTACGAAAACCATTTATGGATTTATCAATGTGAAATTGATGCACTTTAACCCCAGCTGATTCAACTCTTTCTAATAAATCAAAATAATCACCAAGTATGATTACTTCTGAATAAAAGAGTTGGTTTGAGTTTCTGACTAAATCTACTAAGAGCATTTCTGCTCCTCCGGCATTTAAGCCTACGATAATGTGAAGTATTTTTTTCAAATCTATAAGCGACCTATCATTCCAATATACTTGTCTTTAAATTTAAAGATGCTGTAATCGGTAATGTTTTTATTTTGAATGGTATCGAAAAAATGGGAGTTGTCATTAATGTCATCAATTAAAATCAATGAATTTGACGCCATTTTTGAATTAGTTATTTCTAAGGCATTCTCTCTTCCATCATAACTCTTATCTGAATCATAATGAAAAATATCTATTTGATCTACATCTTGTACAATTAGAGGTAAATTAACAGAATCTCCTTTTATATAAAGTTCCCAATTATTTTTAAGTTCTGCATCTACCAGTACACCTATGTACTGCTCTGGATCTTTAATTCTAAAATAAGGGTAATCACTGCTGTATAATTTTCCTTTGCCATTTTTACTCATAGCTTTAAGAAAGGCTTGACTTGAAAACCCAGCTGCTACTCCAGTTTCAACTACTGTTTTTGGCTTGCTGTATCTTACAATAAAATATAGCAATGGATATATTCCTGGACCTCCGAGTGTAATGGGTAAAGATTCTAATTTTGTTACTGCTTGCTTTTTAAACTCGTGCCAAAACGCTTTTGATTCATTCCATAATTCAGGATCTAGGTCTTCGGCGAATTTATTAAAATCAACTGCATTTTTATTGAGCCAATTTAATATTCCAGGAGAGACTACATTATTCGAATTATCAAATATTCTTCTACGAATTTTCTGAATTAAAATTTTAGCATTCCCTTTTTTCAGAGAAAACTTTAAGGTATTTAAGATACTTTTCAACATAAATTTACTCCATTAATGATTCCATTAATTCTTCGTATTGCCTTCCAATGTTGTCTAAATCAAAATCTTTGGCGCGTTTTATTCCTTCTTCTTGGTAAACTTTTCTTTTGCTTTCGTCTTTTAATAAATCTATTATCGCTTTCGCTAAAGCTTCAGGATTTTTAGTTGGCACTAAGTTTCCACTTTTACCTTCTACGATAATTTCGTTGGGTCCAAAATCACAATCTGTACTGATGACTGGACAATTGGAAGCCATAGCTTCTACAATTACATTTCCAAAACCTTCATAGTCTGATGATAAGACAAATAAATCTGCATCCTTGCAATATTTAAATGGATTATCTACAAAGCCTGCAAAGTAAACATCATCATTTATTCCTAAGGCACTCGCATGATTCTTTACTTCTTTTTCTAGGTCTCCTGCACCTAAAATGACGAGTTGTGCCTCGACTTGCTCCAGCACCAATTTAAATGCATCTAAAAGTAAGAAATGATTTTTCTGTGCTGTCAACCTGCCTACATTAATCACCTTCAATTTATTTTTTGATAAGCGATCATCAACTAGATCCTCAGAAGCCTTTTGCTTAACAATCGCATTATCCACAGGATTATGAATGATTTTAATTTTTGATCTTTTTACACGAAAGTTCTCAACTAGGTCATCTGCTATACCTTGCGAAATGGCTAATACCGTATCGGCTCGATTAAAAAGAAAAGTAATTAATGAGCCATAAATAAATTTATTAATTCCTTGATAGGCGATTGATGAAGGTAGCTGTGTACTGGTAATAAATTTCGCAGGAAATCCAGTCACCTTATTAATCATAGAAAAAATATTAAAGGTATCAGAGAAGCTAATTACAAAATCAGGTTTTTCCTTTTTTAGCACCTTTCTTAATAATCTTGAGCGATGAAAAAGTCTATACACTTTTTCCCACTTACTGTTATCGATATTATAGGGTAGATTTAAGTTTACGATTCTGCCACCATAAGGATAACTAATATCATCACTATAAACTACATGAACTACTTCATGGTTTCGATCCAGATATCTCGATAATTCTGCTGCCGCCCTTTGTGCCCCTCCTTTACTTAGTGTGGATGAAACTAAAAGAATCTTCATTAATTTAAAACACTTTTAAAAGTTGAAAAATACTCGCTCCCTTTCATTTCAAGGCTAAAATTTTGAATTTGGATATCAGCCGCTGCTCTTAAGTTTTGACGCTTGGCATCTTGCTCCATCAGTTCAGATATACATCTTGCACAATCCAGATATTCATTTTTACAAATCATTCCAGCTCTTCCGTGATCTACTACCTCTGCTGCACTTCCTGCTGTTTCAGTTGCTAATATAGTTGTACCACAAGCCATGGCTTCAAGGAGCGCATTGGGTGTTCCTTCATAGAGTGAAGGGAGAACAAAAAGATCTGAATTCTTTATATAGTTGTATGGGTTATTTTTCCATCCCAGAAAGTGGATACTATCTTCTTGATCTAATTCTTTTGCTAATGCCCTTAATTCATTTTTCAAACTTCCACTCCCTATTATAATTAGCTTATATTTCTTTGAAGTATTTGCCTTATGAAATGCACGAATTAACATTGAATAATTCTTTTGATTTTCCAATCTCCCAACTGAACAAATAACTTTTTTGCCTGAGTCAAAGTAAGATCGATCATCTAAAGCTATTTCAGATTTTCTTCTTACTTCTTCAATATCGACAGGATTAAGAATGAGTTTGATTTTTTTTGATGAAATATTGGTCTGTGCCTTTAGCTCATCAATAATCACTGGTGCGTTTCCTATTACATAATCAACTTGATTAATGTATTTAGACATTATTTTTTTAGCAATAAAAGATCGGTTTACAATATCCTTGCTTAGTGGGTTCCCAAATCTCAGAATGACCTTTGCTTTTATTTTAATTAAAACCTTAAGCATGATACTGACTTGATGCCAAACAATACTCAAATTTGAAAGTACGATATCAGGACTTTCCTGATTGATATAGTCTGCAGTTAGATTTATAAGTTGTCTTCTTCTTTTTAGATTTTTTATGATTCCTTTACCTCTAATATTCCATGGTAGATCGGCTTCTATAATTTTTGCATTATAGGCAATGTCGTGAGCCGATTCTATCGTTTTCTCAAGTTTTGGAAATAATACCACAAACTCTACCTTATTAGATAGTGCCTTAATAATATTTGAAACGGCCCTTTCAGCGCCAGCGCCTTGGCGAGGATCGGAGGAGAGAATTAAAACTTTCAAAATCTATTTAAATCCTTTTACGTACAAGGCCATATAGTCATCATGTCTTTGAGGAATATCTGGACATCTTGTATTAAAACTTGATTCTGATTCTTTTGTAATATTTGAAAATCCTGTCTTCTCCATCAGCCACTTCAAAAGCTCAAAATCAAAAAGATTGCGATGCTCATAATTTTGATGAAATAGAATATTAATGATGTGTTGATCAGGTACTCCATTCATTGAAAAATTCTTGTGTCTACTTATTCTATCCTTCACTAAACTTGCTCCACCATCTTCCATATAGTTTCTGCATACCTTTTCCATATCTGGGCAGGCCAACCAAATTTCACCACCTTCTTTCATGCAACGATGAAGCTCCTTCAATAAAGGTTCTAATTCAATATCAATCTCCAAATGCTCAATGACTTGTTGCGAAATGACTAAATCAAAGACTTCATTATTCCAAGGTAATTTCCCACAGGCTAAATCCACATTTTGATCAGAACCCAAAACATCAACGTTATGCCACCCTTCAACACGTTTAAAACCACAACCTAAATGCAATTTTGCGTGAGGAGGATTCTTTAATTTTTTACCAAACACACGCGCCTTCCAACGCAAATAATCAAAATATAATAAGTGTCTAGTCCTGAATGAAAATAATCTTTTTATCATACAGCTTTTGTTCTAGAAGAGATTTTACTTTTTACTCTGTTAATATAAATTTGGAGCACATGGCTATAACTTGGAAATACAATATTTAAAAATTTATCCTGCATGGTAAAAACAATAAATGCACTTCCTACGAGTCCAATAATAATTGCTCTAAATAAAGGATTTAACCAAGGATATATCCATTGATGTATATTAAATACTATCAATGCCAATACTGCATTTAATAGTAATATTATAGAAATAATTTTAATGACATCTACCCATCTTAAATGAGAGTTGACTATAGTAAAGTGAGAAAGAATTAGAAAATTAAATATCATAGAAATCACAATTGCAATCGCAATTCCTTCCAAACCAAATTGAAATCCAATAAAACATGCAATGAAAATAATGATAATATTTGCCAACTGTGTCCAAGCTAGTAAGGTTGGCTTTCCTTTTCCCACCAAAAAATTTGTTCCTACTTTAATGGCTATTCTTATCACAATACCGATACATAGTATTTTAAAAATAGGTACCACATCATACCATTGGTCACCTAATAAAATATATACAATTTCATCAGCAAGAAAATAACCCATGACACCAATTGGAATCCCAAGAGCAAAAATTAAAAAGTATAAGACGATTAGAAAATCATGAATTTTATCATCATCATTTTCAATTATTGAAAAACTACTAAATAGTGTTGAAGATATTCCTTGCCCAATTACTTTATTAGGCACCTCCATTATCTGGTAGGCCTTATTATAATAACTTAAGGGAACAGAACCCAAATATTTTCCAGTAACTACATAGTCGATTTGTCTTGAAGTATAATCAAGTACAGCTGCTACAGAAAAACTTATTCCATACTTCAAAAATTTCTTTATTACACCCTGGGTATAATTAAATCTTACTTTAATTTTTGAATAATAAAATAAGACAATAAAATAAACGACTGAAAATCCTATTTGAGAATACACCAAGGACCAAACACCATAGCCTAATAATGCAAAAATAATTCCTGTAGCCATCATCCCCACTACAAATCCAAGAATTTCACCATAAGTAATTTCCTTAAAGTGCAATTCTTTTTGCAGCAAACAATAATAGATGTTTGTTAGCGCTCTAAGTGGAAATAATATAAGCATAGCATATATCATATTCTCCAACTCAGGCATATTGTAGAAATCCGCAACAGGTTTTGCCAAAAAATAAAACACCCCGCAAGCAATGATTCCTAATAAAAAGGAAAATGATGCAGCAGTATTAATTTCTACCTGCTTTAAATCCTTATAATAAACCAATGCTGGGCCAACACCAATTTGAACAAATAATTGGGTGATCCCAATTACTGTCATTGCAGCAGCCATCAAACCAAAATCTTCTGGAGTTAACAGACGCGCCAAAATGGCTGTATTTAAAAGTTTTACAACAGCCAGTCCACCTGCACCTGCAAAAACCCAAAAAAAGCTTTTTATTATTTTATCACTTAGATCTTTCAGTCCTTATTCTTGTTTATAATAGGCTTTATACCAATTTATAAATTCACAAATTCCATAGCTGATCTTTGTTTCTGGCTTATAGTTTAAATCTGATGAAATCTTTGTAACATCTGCATAAGTTCTAGGAACATCTCCAGGCTGCAAATCCATCATATTCTTATGAGCTTTTTTGCCAAGTTCATTTTCAATAGCCTCTATGAACTCGGTAAGTTTGACTGGATTATTATTACCAATATTATATATTCTGTAAGGAGCTTTTGAATTTGAAGGGATAGGGGAAACACCATTCCAATCTTCATTGGGTTTCGCAGGCTGATCAATTGCTCGAATTACACCTTCAACGATATCTCCAACATAAGTAAAATCTCTAACCATGTTCCCATGATTAAAAACATTTATGGTCTCACCTTTTAAAATGGCATCAGCAAATAAAAATAATGCCATATCTGGTCTTCCCCAAGGACCATAAACGGTGAAAAATCGCAAACCTGTTGTTGGCAAATTAAATAAATGACTGTATGTATGTGCCATTAATTCATTGCATTTTTTGCTAGCAGCATATAGCGAAACAGGATGGTCAACATTATCATCTTCAGACAATGGCATTTTTTCATTTAATCCATAAACACTTGAGCTGCTTGCATAGACCAAATGTTTGATTTTATTATGACGGCAAGCTTCTAAGATATTGGTGAAAGCTACAATATTACTATTCACATAAGCTTGAGGATTCTCTAAACTATATCTTACCCCAGCCTGTGCTGCCAGGTGCATTACTTTATCAAAGCCTTCTTTGACAAAAAGTGCATTAACTTGATCTTGATTAGATAGTTCTATTTTTGTGAATGAGTAATTTGGATGATTCGCACTTTGATAATGTTGTTCATCAATAAACTCAGTGGATTCAATACCCATTTCTTTAAGCCTTGCTGCTTTCAAGATTGGGTCATAATAATCATTCATATTATCTAGTCCGACTACAATATCCCCTCTATCTACTAAAGCCTTAGTAAGGTGAAATCCAATAAATCCTGCAGCTCCTGTAACTAATATTTTCATTTATACTCTTATGTCTTTATTATTCATATAAACTTTCAAATACCATTTCTGCACGCTCCCATGAAGAATCGGCAAAGAATGAATTGTGCCAGAGAAAAACAAACTCTCCTTTATATTTTTTTATGGTGCTTTTTAATTCTTGAATACTTTCTATGCAGGCTTCTTCAGAGAGCTGCAAATATTTTGTATAACTCACATCCATGAAAGAAAGAGGTTTTTCTTTCAATGCTAGTTTTTTTCTTTGTACAATATCAAAAACATTAAATGTCGTGCATGTCCCACATCTAAACCCAGGATATTCTGGATAATATAAACTTGATTCCCATTCAAAGCCTGCATCATTCCAAATGGACCAGGTATGGGGCGTTTCAAAATTTAGAAAATGCTGTCTTCCGTGTTTAAACTCAATGCCCAAGAATTCTTGAGCATAATTTAACTGCTCTTCAAATTTTGATTTATTATTAAAACTGTCATAACCAGGATGAAATCCTATCTCATGTCCTTCATTAGTTATCTGATTCAATAAGGGGCTGACATATTCATCTTTGATATCATAATTACCATTCCATTTGCCAGAAGACTTCACATGAACATTATAATAAGCGCTGACATCGTACTTTTTCTCTACCTCCAACATGTACTTAAATGTATCATATGGATCTTTTTGTTCAGTTAAGATATTAGTAATACCTGCACTAGATCCACTTTTTAATATACTAGAAGCAGCCGCTTTCCATTTAGATTTTTTTGTAGGAAATTTAAATATACTATCAATATCATGAGTGGGTATTATTTGATAGGTTCTTTGATCTTCAATATGATAATCAAGCTCAATAAATAAATTCAATAAAAAATCTGCATACTCATTTACAACAGGCCTATTTATAAAGTTGTGCTTAACTGCAAAAGAAGCACTTCCTTTAAATCTTTTGTGTACATCTAATTCAACTGATTGATATTCCTCCCATCTGCTCAGCATATAAAAGCTACTCCCAATGATATCAAAACCCAGTTTTATTTCTTTATCAATTTTAGCCAATTGGCTTGTTCCATAAAAAAATAATAATTCAGAATCTCTTCCCATATAGGAATACAAGCCAGATGGTTGATCTGAAGTTTTATATGCTATATAATCTCTTTCAGCAAAAAAAATATTGGCAATGCTTATGGTATGTTGATTGGGTAAAGCAATGTGAAAATCATCGACCTTATCAGTATAAGTAAATTGATAATTGTTTAATCCTAGAATATTTCCCAGTAAAACATCGAACGTATAACTTACTTCTTTCGCATTTAAATGAGGAATTATAATTTCAATTTGATCCATTAAAAATTACGATTTTCTTTTTAGTGGATTTTCGTAAATACCTACTCGAGATAAAACAGAACGAATCATTCTCTTCACAGACTTTATTCCAACCAATGGATTAAATGGAAACTGCATTAATGATGACCAATTCTCTTTGATCATAGATTTGATTAAAGTAAAATCAGGATAAGTTCGATATTTACTATCGAGACCTAATAATATTTCATGATAGGCTCTTTGATTAAATGGACTGTATACTTCCATTGCTTCGTCCCATTCAATTAATCCGTGTGCTAACCAACCAGGCATTCTTTGTTCCCAATAAAATAAATCCAAGATCCTATA
>CALGNN010000143.1 GCA_937961455.1 uncultured Saprospiraceae bacterium | reverse complement strand
AATGGTAGGTGGAGAGATCAAAACCAAGTTTGACCCTAATGGAAGTAACATCGTTGATCTTGATGCACTATCAGATATTTTTGATAGTCCATACGATTTTGACTTAGAAGAAATTATCATTGATGGTACGATCGTCAATGCCGAATATGTAAACGGAGAGTACATCATCACCTTAGATGATGGGTCTACTCAGGTTATTTATGATTACCCCATTATTGTAACTGATGAAAATGGTGACTCTTGGGTTTTCAGTGGAGGCTTAGTAATGGAGATTGATGATGAGTGGGGAGATCCTAATGCACTCAATCCTTTCCAGACAGGGTACTTTTCTGTAGATAACACCAACCAGAATTACGGATTTGATGATTACAAGTCTGAGATTCAAGACGAATATGCCACTTTTGATGGCAGCTATAGATTGCCCTACAAGAGTGTGGCAATCAATGGACAAGACAAACTCAAATTTACTTTGACGGGCACCATCGATGATATGGAGGCCGTAAAGTTTGTAACTGAGGATGGAGTCATCTTCCCTTCCACCGTTTTAAGTGATACAGAATATGAAGTAAGTATAGCAGGCTTTGATGATAAAAAGATGCGTGTTTATGCTGCACTAAGCCCTGAAATAGCCTTAGGTGGTTTTGACATGCATGCCTGGAAGGTCATTGAATATAAAGTGCATTTAGTACCTGTCAATGGAGCAGGTGCAAACATAGATGCAGCAAGTGTACAAACACAATTGAATGACATTTTCAAGCAGGGTGTTGTAAGTTTTGAAGTAGACAAATTAAACAGCATTTCAGACACTGACCCTGATGGAACAATTGGAGGAGACAAAGCGACGCTGGATGCATTCTCACCAGATATGCAAAGAATTATTTCTACGTTTGCAACGAGTAATGGAATTGAGCCTATCGAGTTTTATATTTTCTTAACTGATAATATGGAAACCAACACACTTGGTTTTATGCCAAGAGGAGTTAATATTGGATTCATCAATGCTTCAGCCGCTAGCCCTATTTCTTCCATTGCACATGAATTAGGTCATGGACCATTTACTCTAGAACATTCATGGGAAAATTATAGTGGTTTTGCACAATCAAGTAGTAGCAACTTAATGGACTACGGAAACAATTCACAGGGTACAGAATTGTGGTACAGGCAATGGAACAAAATGCATAATCCTAGCATCACATTACCTTGGACTCAAAATCAGGGGGATAATGCACTACAGATTGTTTTTAGAACTAGGTGCGTAGCACAAGGTGCAACAACTGTAACAGGTGCAAAAGTATTTTATGCTTATGATAATACACCGATCCAATTATTAGCCGGAGATACTCCAGCTACTTTCTTAGTTACCGACGCTTCTAACACGCATACAATTGGTTCATTAGCTGCTTTTAAAAGAGGTGGTGAAATTTATAAATCGCTAAGGGTTAACAATGCATTTGTTGGATATGTACCTATCACTATGTCTAATAACCCTGATAGTGTTTCAATAGCTCAAGCCAATTTTGACGCGTTAAAAACCATAACATCTCCTGATCCTCCCATCTTGGTTACTATAGACGAAAACCCATGCTTGGTTTATATTGATGGTAATTTAATCCCTAATATTACAAACTGTGACTGCCTTGATAACACATCAGAAACGGAAACAGGAACAGGAAATTCCGGACCTTCAAATGATCCTCCTGGTCAAACCTTAGCAAGTTTATCCAAGGTTCATAGTCAACTACTAACCGATGATCAAAACCCAATGGGTAATCTGCAAAGTTGGAATAAAGCTTATTTGCAATGGAATGCAATAGATAATGTTGAGGACTTCTTTATTGAGCTTAACATCGATGGATCTCAAATAAATCCAGTAAAATTAAGTACGATAAATGCTACTTACAATAAGTTGATTTCAAAAGATGGTGTTTCTTTTCATCAAGTCCAACTTAACAATAATCCTTTCTTAGGAGGTGGTCAGATTTATAAAGAAAGTACAGTTTCATATACCATCTATGGTATTGAAAACGCGACCAAAGAATTAACTGATGCACTATTCAGCTACACCAATCAAACAGGAAGGTTCTATTACAATTATTTAGAAAATGGAGAATCAACCGATCAAAGCATTTGTGATGGACAAAAAGCAGGCCTAGGTGTTGGCTATCAAAATAATTATGTGAACAACCCTTGTCAAACTACTCCTGAAATACCAGAAGTAGATCCAAGTAAATATTCCTTTGAATGGTCGGGAGACACGCAAGTTAATTTCCCATATAACTCAACTATAGCAGCCCAAGATTTAGGAACAACATTAAATTGCACATTTTCTTGGGATTCAAAAGCTGACGCAAGTCCGAGTTCGGATAGCTACTATCAAATGACTCGTATTCATAAAAATGTAAATGATGCATTGAATATTGCACCACTAGGAGATCCTAGTGCGCAAACACTAGATGAAGTAAAAGATGAAGCTCAAATATTTGTAAAAGTGGAGGATATGGTGACTTGTCTCAGTCCTCAAATTGCACACAATAGCATCAATTATTCTCATGGCGAGGAAATCATACTACCCCTTTCTGAAGAGTTTCAAGAACAAACGTTGGAACTCGTCATGAATAATCGAGAGAACTTTACGGTTGAATGGAATGAGTATGTGAGCATGAATACTGAGGACAGTTTTTTCCCTTGGGGTGATGAATTTGAATTGGACAATTATATTTTGGCAATAGCTATTTCTTATATAGAAGCTAAAGTTACTTCAATCACTAATCCAAATGATGTCTTTGTTGTACGGGTAAAAATTCGATACGAAAGAACACCATTTTCAGTCTCAAGCCTTTTTATAAAACATGATAAAGAAGGTTCAGATGATCCAGAAATTGAAGAAACTCATTCGACTTACAATAGAATAGCTCAGGCTCCAGAGAAGCTGTACTTAATTGATCCACCTACAGTTAACAATGATGTAAAAAATATCAGGGCAGATGTAAACACCAATCCTAATTTGGCCGAAGAACTCATCTTTGACAATGACCTTTTCTGGAATTACATTGAATTAGGCGATGGTAGTTTTAATAGTGGAAGTGGATTTGATGAGGCTAAAAACTTTGGTAAAAAAAGTATGTATGAGCCATTTAGTGAAGCAAATGAAATTGCCAAAATAAAAGTTACTTCTGATTTTGATCAATCATTTAAAGAGGGTGAAGTGGTATGGGTTCAAGGAAAGAAAAATGTTATAAGTCACAAACCAAAACTTAAAAGCTTACTTAAATTCTTAGAAGTTATTTTCTGGGTAGCGGATAAAATGGAGCCAGTAGGAATCTGTACTATTGACGGTCCAGATGATTTTGACTGGACTGCTCCAGGTATTGTATGGAAGGAAACTGCATACAATTATGAAGATAGAAATACACGACATGTCAAGGATGTTGATCGCTTTGATTTTGGCTTATCTTATCCTAAAATAGTAGGTCTAAAATGTGGTAAGGATTTATCCTTTGATTGGCTTGGGATCACTATTTCACTAGGTGAATTAACCGGAGAAATTGCATTTGGTGTTGTTGGTTCTATCAGAAATGAAAAATCCTTCTATCACGAAGATGGTTCTCCTCAAGGAGAAACTAGTTTCGGAATTATCAATCCTGTGATATCAGGAAAAATCAAAGCTAGTTTAGGACTATCAGCCGCAGATGAAGATTCAGGTTATGTAATGCTTGGAGTAATGGGCTCTGCTGAAGTATCGATTACTGGTGGTGGAAGAGTTGAGTATCCTTATAAAGGGAATTGGGATGAGATCATGGTGGTTGGATACATCGATCCTTTAATGTATGCCTATTCAGTACAGGTTGCATTGGGGCCACTAGAATATACTTATAGTGATTCAAATATATTATGGGATATAAGAAAGACCTCAGATAAGAGAGTGTACAATATGGAAACAGGAGAATGGAGAAATGAGTAAGCTTATTAAAACAATAGTGATTGGTCTCTTAATGGTACCATCTATCGTAATATTCTTTGCCATGTGCAAAGATGAACTGAATAGGAATCTTATATATGGTGATCTAATAGATGTGACTATTATAGAAAAAGGAACTTCAGACGGAGTCAGTGGAGGGTTTGAAAATTATTATGAATTCAGATTTATTAATAAAAAGAATAAAACATACAATGATACTTTGAGCTCCACAATACAAATGGATCGCAAAGGAAATAATTTTGGAGATTTCATTCTTCATTCAGCAATAAACGATACTGTGACTTTGAAAACCTACAACAAAAATTCAGGAAGAATTGTAAAATGGAAAAATAAAGAAATTTCATACCAAAGATCCGCACATTATTTAATCAAGATTCTTGAAATCTTGTTTTGGGGTACAATTGGTTTTTTTTGCATAAGAGGAATAATTAAAATATGGAAAAGAAAGGAAGCATAAAATATATTTTTCAAATATGGGTATGTCTAATGGCTTTTTCATTGTCTGCCCAAACTGACAATGACTATGGCTGTGCAGATAAGATGCTTTTAAACTATAATGCTTCGGCTGTTAATAAATTTTTATATCCTGAAGACACGCGTGTACTAAAACTTTCTTCAATTTCAGAAGTAAACAATAATACTCCTGAAGCATTATTGGCCTCAGTTTTATCAGCCAGTAGTTTAGAGTGGTTTAATTTAAATAGAATAACAAAGAGAGAATCTTCCAGGCAGAATTTTGAGTATATAAAAAATGCTGATCCGAATGAATATTATTTTTTATTAGACTTTAAAATTGAATTCCAGCTTAATAATAAAAACTACGCTATTGTAAAACACACCTTGTTTTACGAAAATAGGTACATATCCACCAGCCTTCCTATGCAAAAAATCAATGGCAAGTGGCTTGTAGACGATGGTCTATTCAACCCTCAATTAGTAATGCTTTTATGATTATTGATAAAGCGTATCTAAATAATATATTTTCTAACGAAAGCGGTAACAATCAAATACTTAATGGTCTTCTCAGTAAATATTCTGATTCTAGTGGTTTTCTTGATTTAGAATTATTAATAGAAGAGATCATACAATTAAGAAGACAAAAAAATCCTGATATTTTATCACTTACCGATAAAAATTCACCTGTAAAATAAAAGAAATGATGAAAAATATCATACTACTCATATCGTGTATTCTTCTGGGAGTATCGCTACAAGCTCAAAATGAATTTGAAGCGACTCCGGCTAAAGTTTCGCTTTCAATTGCAATTGAAAATCCAGAATACTGCACTTTTTTTGATTTCAAAATTAAAGCAAATACTTCCTTAAAAGATGAGCGTCTTATTGAACTAAACAATTCATTAGTTGCTAATTTTTTTGAAGATAATGAAGCCCTAATAATCCATTCAATTTTACAATTTAAAGAAGATGACGCAGATGTTTTTATTATAAATTATTCGGAATTAAAATCTGATAATTCAAGTATCACAAAGTTTTACTCTAATAAAGAAGCATTTATTTACAAAGAAGATTTCTTAACCATTACTCGATTAAATAATGATGCATTTTGGCAATTCTATAACGATGAAGATGATCCAAAATATCCTGAAATAAATCGCCTAAAAGCTCAGGCGAATGATAGAGATCACATTTTAAATATTAATAAACTTGCCACTGTAATTAATGAAAACAAAACACAATTAGAAAGCCATTTTATTAACTAAAAAAAATAATTAAAAAGAGAAAAAACACCAGGCATATTTTTTTATTAAGAGATCTTATTGAGAAAATTCAAATAAAAATGTCACATGCTTAATCTTTAAAGCTTATAAATACAGGCAGACGAATATTTAGTATGATATCCCTTTACCCAATTAACTACTAAAGAGAAACGATTTTTATGAAAACCAACACTCACAATTTTGCAAGTTCATTTCATCGTAATTATTTAATTAGAATAATTGCTTTTGTGTGTTTGTTTTCGATATTAAATAATCAAGATCTTCAAGCACAAACATGGCCGGTAAGTTTGACCTTAAACTTACCTCCTCCGCATAGTCCTGCTTTTCATGAATTTACTACGCCCTCTTTAGCACCTTACAAAACCAATCGACTTAATCTCATGATGACCTTAGTCGATGTTGCGGAACCCTCTTTGGATATTTATTTAAAATGGAAATTTACTGGTGAAAGCTTTGGCTTCGAAACGCAAGAAGGAGCCTTCCCAGAAATCATCACACTCAGTCCCGGCTTACCCATCGCCATCAACAATGAGGATATGGTG
>CALGNN010000142.1 GCA_937961455.1 uncultured Saprospiraceae bacterium | reverse complement strand
TAAGGCAAGGAATAAATACATAGGTGCTTCTCCAAACATCGTAATGTACTTAATGCTTTGACCAAAGAATTCTCCTCTAAATTGATTGATGTAAATGAGAATTTCTCCTTTGCTAAAAAATAGATTTAGGATTAAACCTATCATGAAGATGAAAGCATATAAATTAAAATAAAATTTATGCTTTTTATAAATATTTAGAATTTCCTCCAATTAGGATTTGAGTTTTTGAAAAAGTCTTCGAATAGGTGCTAAATATGATCCAATATCTAAAACTTTAGAATCATCAATGGCTTTTTTTGTTAAAAATGTCCCGACTATTGCTAAGATGATAGTTGGCAACCAAGCAGCAAAGACTGGATACAAGGTAGCCCCCTCCGCAAGTCTTTTACAAAAAATATTTAGCATGATAAAAACGGTAAAAAAGATTACTGAAACTAGTAAAGGATAACCGAAACCTCCTTTACGCACTATAGCACCCATAGGGCCGCCAATAAAAAGAAAAACCAAACAAACAATTGAAATGCTAAAGCGGTAGTGCAGTTCATATTTATGCTTTATGATGGATGTTTTTAAAGCTGCATTGGATTTAATAATACTGAATGCTCGATCTTTTTGATTGTTAGTAGCACGATGAGCTGTCTTAAATAACTTAATTCGATCTTTCTTCGGATAAAGCGTATAAAATCTAGTGTCAGGACTAATCTCGATATCTCTACTCTGAAAGACAGGGTCCGGTTTTTTGAATGACCGAAGTTTGTTTTTTGGTTTCTTCAATTTTGTATCACCTGCATCATTAAGCTTTTTAATCATGGCATCTGTGATGCTATCATTTTTTGGTGCATTGGTTTTTATTGGTGTTTTTGGAAAATATCCATTAAAGGGTATGTGAATTCTTTTTATGGTTTCCTCTTTTTTATTAACGAGCGTATCAATTTCATTTGCCAACTTTGACACACTTAACATGGCATAATGATTTTTAAACAATTCTTCATCTGTGCGATTCATTTCAAATTCTCCTAGATCAAAAACCTTCCGCCACTCTTTAAATTTAGTTCTTGAAAAAGGATAGACATTTGACTTATTATCAGGAAGCTTTTGATATTGTGTCCCATTGTATAGGTTCATTACGAAATATCTCTCATCTGTAGAAGGAAACATTTTGCCTCTTTCAGCAGAGATAATAAAGGTCTCTCCTTTAGAATTATTTGTATGGTCATAAATTAGGACATCCTCGATCTCATTTTTCTCTGTATTCTTTTTGCCAATCCTTATGGAAAAGCCTCTGAAATCTTCATTGAAGATACCTTCCTCAAGGCTTAATGCAGGCTTTTGTTTTCTTATATCATGAAGCCTTGAAGAAAACTTTTTATTAGCAATAGGGATGAAATTATTGTTACAGAAAAAGGAAAATATTGCAATCATAATGCTGCAAACAAGAATAGGTAACAGTATCCTATTTAAAGAAACTCCTGCTGATTTAAAGCTAGATAATTCATAGCGTTCTGAGAGGCCTCCGTACACCATGACAGAGCTAATTAACACCGCAATAGGTAATGCAAAAGGAACAATGGTTAAAGCTTTGTAAAAGAGTAATTCAAAAATAATGCTTAGCTCTAAACCCTTGCCAACCATGTCATCAATATACCTCCATAGAAACTGCATGATCAAAACGAAAATCGCAATGAAAAAGGCCAAAATGAATGGGCCAATAAAACTCTTGATCAATAGTTTGTCTATACGCTTCAAATCCTAGAATAACTTATGTAATAGATAACGAATGAAAAACAAAATTCATACAATTCCATACTTGCTGTAACAAATTTACAAGACAATCGTCTTTGGAGTGTTATGATGCCAATAGATTTTGAAAAAAATATATATCCACTCAAAGATAAGTTGTACCGCTTCTCTTTAAGCATTTTAGGGAATATAAAAGATGCAGAGGATATCGTACAAGATACTTTCATAAAGATTTGGAATCGTAGATCTCAACTAGATGAGATTGAAAATATCGAAGCTTGGTCGATGAGAGCAACTAGAAATTTGTGCCTTGACAAATTAAAGAGAAAAGGAAGATTATATTCTGAAATTGAACAACATACAAATTTAACAGACCCTAATATTGATATTGCAAAGAAGCTTGACTTAAAAGATAAAATGTCACATGTGCAAAATATCATAGCAAGTCTACCTGAGAAGCAAAGAGCCATACTGAGCTTAAGAGATATAGAAGGCTTTAGTTATAAAGAAATTAGTGATGTTTTAAACATATCACTCAACGACGTGAAATCTGGAATACATAGAGGCAGGAAAAAGATCCAAGAAGAACTTATTAAAAATGATGATTATGGAATTAAATAATATACATGTATTAATTCAACGGTATTGGAATGGAGAAACTAGTTTAGAAGAAGAGCGTAAATTAAAAACTTATTTTAATCAAGCAGAAATTGATTCTAGCTTAGAAAAATACACTGATTATTTTAAGTATCTATCTATTCAAGCCTCTACTACAATACCAAGTTCATTTAAGTTTAAAAAACCTATAAGAAGGATAAATTTTAGCATGCAGGCTGCAGCTGCTGTGCTCCTTCTAGTAGTAAGTATGTTTTTTATTCAACAGTCAAAGCCAAAACAAACTTTGGCCGAGTTGAAGTATGAAGACACATTTCAAACACCTGAGGAGGCTTTAGCAAAGCTTAAAGAAGTTTTGGTGCGGGTTTCAGTTTCGATTGATGAATCGCAAAAAATCACCAAAGGAAAAATCAAGAAGGTCGAAAAGGCACTTCTTATTATCAAATGATTAAAAAAGTAAAAATGAAATATCTAATTGTAATTATAAGTTTGTTTGCATTTGTAAATACGAGCACCCTGTCAGCCCAAGCTGATGCTATTGATAAATATTTTCAGCAGTATGTTGAAGATGAGCGATTCTCTGTAGTTTATATCAGTCCTAAAATGTTTCAAATGATTGCAAAAATCGCTGAAGATGAGGAAGATGAGTTGCGAGAAGCCATTTCTGATCTTCAAGGACTCAGAATTTTGACCACAGAGCACAATACACAAGGCTTTTATGAAGAGGCATTGCGAAAGATTAATACCAAAGAATATGAAGTTTTGATGACGGTTAGATCTGAAGGAGATAATGTGAGATTTCTTGTCAAAGAAAGTGGAGATATTATTAATGAGTTATTAATGTTGGTTGGTGGAGATGAGGATTTTGCTTTGATGAGTTTCGTAGGCAATATTGATTTGGACAAGTTAGCTAAGCTTTCTGACTCCGTTGATATAGATGGCCTTGATCACTTAGATGAATTAGATAAAAATTAAAAAACAGCCGTATGAAATACCTAATCAATATCATTTTATTAATGCTCCTGTTTAGTACACAAATGCAAGCGCAGTCCAAGAGTGTTAATAGTTTTTACAAAAAGTATAAGAAAGAAGCTGAAGCTCGGAATATCAAACTTAACTCTTTCATTATTGATATCAGTAGAAGTTTCATGGATGATGAGACAAGTGATTTGCTAAAGAAATTCTCAAAGGTTCAACTTTTAGTAATAGAAGATGCAAAAATTGTAAATCCATCTGACTTGACAAGCTTGATGAAGTCTGTTAAGAAAGAAAAGTTTGAAGATCTTATTAACGTTAGAGATGGCTTAAGCAGAGTGCAAATTCTAGTAAGGGATTCTAAAAAAGGAATAACAGATCTACTCTTAGTTGTCCAAGATCAAGAAGACGATGATTTTGTTTTATTATCAATACAAGGACTCTTTAAATATGAAGACCTCAAAGAGTTGGACATTGACTTTAATGGAAAAGAACACCTAGATCAATTGCCAGATAAGGCATAAGAATAAGAATGAAAGTTTCATAGGATGGACCCTTTCAAATTAGCTAAGGCTGATTTGAAAGGTAATCCATAGCTACGTTAACCATGGCTTTTACGCCAGTTTTCAATCCAAGTTCATCAATGTAAAAATCAGGTGTGTGATGTGGAGGTGCGTTGAAAACGTCAGTGCCTTTTGCCATACCACCAACAAACCAATAAAAACTTGGCACCTCATTCGCAAAATAGGCGAAGTCCTCAGCACCGGTTCTTGCTTTTACAACTAAAACTTTTTCTTCTCCAGCTGCCTTGTACAAAGAAGGAATCATGCTTTTGCTTAAAGTCGGATCATTAAAAGTAACAGGAGCTCCATTGGTTATATTTACTTCAACTTCAGCTCCTTGACTTTCTGCAATCAACTTTGCAGTTTTTCTGATTTTATCATGAATGATTTTTTGCATTTCTGTGTCAAGAGTCCTGATCGTTCCGATCATAATTGCCTCTTCAGGAATGATATTATTTCTAACACCTGCTTCAATTTTACCCACTGATATAACTGCAGCCTCTTTGGTTAATTCCGTTTGTCTGCTTATGATGGTTTGAAGTCCTATAATTATTTGAGCACTGGTAACAATAGGATCTACTCCACCCCAAGGTCTTGATCCATGTGTTTGCTTTCCTTTGACTTTTATTTCAAAACGATCAGCTGCTGCCATGGCTCCTCCCAACTTATAGGTGATTTTACCAACTTCTAATCCTGAAGAGATATGTTGTCCAAACATTACATCAATTCCATATTTTTCTAACATACCTTCTTTTACCATGAGTTTGGCACCGCCTTCTTCTCCTGGAGGAGGTCCTTCTTCTGCAGGTTGAAATACGAATACAATTTTGCCCTTTAACTCATCTTTCTTTGATATAAGAATTTTTGCCGCACCCAATAGCATTGCTACATGCGTGTCATGACCACAAGCGTGCATGATTCCAACATTTTTACCTAAAAATTCTGTTGTCTGTTTAGAGGCAAAATCTAACTTTACTCTTTCAGTGACAGGTAGACCATCTATGTCCGCACGCAATCCTATTGTAGGACCTGGTCGTCCTGTTTCTAAGACAGCGACTACACCTGTTTTTGCAATTCCTGTTTCAGGTTTGAGTCCCATTTTTTCCAATTCTTCTGCAATGCGTTTTGCAGTCTCAAACTCTCTATTGGATAATTCTGGAAATTTATGGAAATGTCTTCTCCAATCAATGACTTGTTGGTCAATTTCTAAAGCAGCTTGATCAACAGAAAGATTGCTGCTCAAAGCATTTTGTGAAACACTACATTGTGTAAAAATCAATGAAAAGAATATTAAGCCTAGATACCTCATGTTAAAATTTTACTTAATATAATAAATCTTAATCAAAGTAGATTTAAGCATAAACTACAAGCCAATTAAAAGTTTGCGAAGCAGTAAAGCAGCCATTGCTTTATGTGAGTAAAACACGACTGTGCACATGTAACAAAGCACAATAAAAATTCCAAATAAACAAATAGCGAAAATGCCAAATAGCTAAACAGCCAAACAACCAAATAGCTAAACATCCAAACAGCCAAACAGCCAATAATAAGAACAACCTACAACGCATTGGCAAAAACATTCTAACAAGAGTCTAAAGCAAGACTGTTTACCACAACTAAGTGACCTATAACAGCAAACAAAAAAGGGATCCACTATGCAGTGAATCCCTTATTATTTTTATTGTGAGTGATTTTTAAAATCCTCCCATTTTAGACATTTCGCCCATCATTTCTTGAAACTCTTCCATCGTCATTTCTTCATAATTATCAGCAATATCAAAAGCATCTTTTGGAACCGATGTATTTATTTTCTTAGCGAGCATTTTCATTTGAGCGCCCATATTTTTATCTCCCATGGTAAATTCTAAAGGAACACCTCCATACAATGTTGAATCAAATGTTTCAATTATGGATCTTTCTAGATTGATTTCTTTTGTAACATATGCACTCATTTTCAAATCAGGGTTAGACTTTGATGTAAGGGTTACTTTGTGGCATTTATAACCTTCAATTTCTTTGGTGTCTTTAAAATCCTCGGAAAGTTCGAAATCATTATTACCCATAGCTTCCTTTTTCATATCCTCTTGAGTTTGCATGGTTTCTTCATCCATATGGACTTTGATTCTTTTTCCGAAAGTTTCGAAGAGCATATAATTTTTACTTGCATCTGAATCGCTATAGATATTTCCCATCTTCATCATACCTCCCATCATATTCATGCTCATTCTAAACATATCCTGATCAAATGATATTTTGAGTTTTGTACCTTTTAATGCACCAGCCATCATTTTCATATTAGGATCATCTGATTCTGGCAAATCAACATCTACTACTTCAAAAGTCAACTGACCTTCTTGCATAGTATTTTGAGCAAAGCTTGATTGGATAAAAAGTAAACTAAAACAAATAAGGAATAGATTTTTCATTTGATAATTTTTATTGATAACACTATAAACATCGATTATAGTTTAGAATATTTCATTTTTTATCGACAAAATTCATTTTAAATTCTTTAAACGTTTAATTAAAACATCCATTCGTCAATATATCTCATAAAGACTTTTGCTAAATTTTCAGCATCCGCAATGGCTCTGTGTTGTAATCCAGTAAATTCAAAACCTTCTTTTTCTACTGTCTTTTTCAAGCCACCATATTTAACTTTGCCTTTAATTTCATGATATTGATTTTTGACATCAATGTTTTTAACCAACCAATCATGTTCTAGATCATGCAGGATACAATCATTTCTCAATAAACGAATATCAGCATCTCCCCAACTACACAATAAATAATCTTCATCATAAATGTTGATCCAGTCTTGAAATTGCTCAAGCACAACAGGGAATTTATTTGAGCGATCCACATCAACTTGTTTGATATTGGTCAACTCTTTACAAAACTTGGATAATTTGGGATTGACTGTGGGTTTAATAAACTTGTTGAATATGGATACAACTTGCCCTAAAGCAGAAATTTTGTAAGCTCCAATTTCAATTACTTCATTTGCATCTCCAGGTGGACGACCTCTCCAACAAGTAGCTTCTAAATCAAAAACAATAAAATTCACATTAATTATTTTGTGAGACGAGTTGGGCTTTTTTCTTAGATAAGCTAATTCGCTCGTCTAATTCATATCCTTCCAATCTGTTATGATAATACAACAACACCTTTAAATCTTTTGAAATAATATTCCCGTTTTCATCTTTTAGCAATGGGCGTTTCACGTGATAGCTCCCCAATTTTCTGAGTCCTTCTTCAATTACGGAATTCGTATTTGTTCTGATATTTTCGGACAAAATAATCTCTTCACGTTGTTCCATTTCTAACAACTCTAATCTCAACTCTTCTACATAGTTTATGTAATCGTTAATGGGAATAATAAACTCATCAGGAGACATATTCATCATATCCATCAATTCTCTGTCCCCATATTGTTTTTCAAAGATTTTGAAAGCAGCGTAAGCTACAATTTGGCTTGAAACGACAACATTATATTTAAAGAAAGATTTAACAATAGCCTCTGATAGTTCAGAAGTGTATACCAGCTCTCTTTGTTTATTGTAATCAACAACTTCATTTGTAGCAAAGTAGTCCTTAATATCAATCACATCTCCATTTTCACTAACACTGTCTCCATTTTCTTTTATTTTATTTCCAAGAACGTCTATAGGGTCTCCTAAGGAAAGAATGATTTCTGATTCCTCTTTGAATACTTTCCATGCAAACGAGAGTACATTCGATGCGGTAAAGCTTTGCCCCCTTTCTAAGAGGTACTTTTCTTCTCCTACTTTCTTAAGATGATTTTCAATAAGATCTCCTGCTTCAAGAACAAAATTGTAACTCAATATCAATGGAACAATTACAATTTTCTTATTACTTCCCTCTTGCAGTAGTATCCTTTGAGATTCGATAGCTGTACCTAATAAACCTAATTTTAATTTTTGATCAATTTTTCATGATCTTGATCTTGTACCTCCTGGAAAAAATAAGCTGTTAGTTCCCTCTAATAATGAAATAGTAGACATCGACTTCAATGTTTCAATATAAACTGGGCTCTTCTTTCTACGATCGACACGATAAGCTCCTAACCTATTGATGAAATAGGCTACAATTTCTGAATCATATAAATTAAGACCCGCTCCATATGAAAAGCCAGGTAAGCCGGCAATATGATCAAGTGCATAGCCTATTAAAATACTATCTAGATTACTAAAATGTGTAGGTACAACTACTATTGTATGATCTTTAAACAAGCCCCTAATTCTATCAATATCACCATACAATCTCAAGCGATCTTCCAAGGAACTTTCCAATCCCCAAAACTTCTTTTTCCTAATTCCTGTAGCCGTATCCAAAAGTCTATTGAATAAAAATTTCAGGTAGACTCGCGCTTTCAAATAGGACTTAGGTTTGAAGCCACCGATGATCTCTTCAGCATACAAATTGATGATCTTCTTAATTAATTTATCAGCCTGTTCTTCTCTTTTTGTAGCGTTGACACTATTCTTTAAATCTTTTAGTTCTGATTTTAATTTCTTCCAGTATTTATCTTCACGCCTTGGGTCTACTTTCCAAGGGTTTTCTTTGACACGTTTTTGTTCATAGTATATCGTTCTTGCAATGATTTCTTCCAATTTTCCATCAAAGCGAGCCATGACCTTTGACAAGGCGCGTTCTTTAATTTTTGCAACAAACTTATCTCTATTGGAATATAGCCGACTTATGGGAAAGTCGTTTACATCTGGATACAGGTCTTTATATATTTTCCTAACGGGTAGTCGCATTTTTAAAATAATTATTGAACGGTAAATTGCTCGTTCAATTCTTTAATAAAGTCCATCAAAGGTTCATTTCCTTCTTTTTTTATTGAACTTGTAATAAATGTTTGAGGTAAATCCTCCCAATATTCATGCAACCTAGACTTAAATTTAGATATATTTTCGTCAACAACACTATCTTTTGCCTTATCAGTTTTAGTAAAAACGATTACATAAGGTACAGATAATCTACCCATAAGGTTGATAAATTCAATATCAATCTCTTGTGGATTGATGCTTGAGTCAACAAGAATGAAGGCAACCTGAAGATTTTCTCTTTGGCCTAAATATCTTTCTATCATTTGTTGCCATTGTCGTCTCTTGGTTTTTGAAACTTTTGCATAACCGTAACCGGGCAGATCAACAATACACCATGATTTATCAATCAGATAATAATTCATGGCTTGCGTTTTTCCGGGAGACTTGGATGTTCGAGCCATATTCTTTCTATTAGCCAGAAAGTTTATCAAGCTTGATTTCCCAACGTTAGATCTACCAATAAAGGCATATTCAGGTAGTTTCAACTCTGGACAAGTTTGCAAAGTCGTAAAACTACCGAGATATGACATTTCTTTTATCACCACATTATAAAGTTTGGCTAAAAAATTGATGCTATATATACATATTAACAAAGTATTAACGGCATATTTTCAATAGAAAATAAAATAACACCGTTTATACTGCAATCTTATAGATAGTAAATATAGAATATATGAAAAAACAATGCATCCTCGTTTTTGTTCTCCTCCTCTCTCATAATTTTTTAACTGCACAATTTAAAGCTGGAATTAAAGCTGGTGTTCACAATCAAGATTTGACCGTCCAACAACTTATAAATAATGAAGAAGGACAATTGTTAGATATCTTAAAAACTTCAGAATATGGCTTGCATTATGGCGTTTTCGCTCAAATAACAGCGAAGAAGTTGATAATTCAACCAGAAATTGTTTTTAATTCTAATAAAACAACTTTTGTTTATGAAGATCCGAGTCAAATTGATCCCGATCAAGATTTAGATATTAAATTCCAGCACTTGGATATCCCGATTTTATTTCAATATAAACTAGGTCCTTTTAGATTTGGAGGAGGTCCAATTGGTCATGTGTTTGTTAATTCAAAGGCAGAACTTGTTGATAAAGAAGTACTTGTAGATACTTTTAAGCAACTTACTTACGGTTATCAAATTGGAGCAGGATTAAATCTTGCCTTCATAACACTAGATCTTAGATATGAAAATGGCTTTAAAAATGATGAAGGAAGCATAACAATTGGCTCAACTGAGTACACTTATAGCAACGATCCTTCAAGAATTGTAGCATCGATAGGATTAAAATTTTAGAATTTTATCTTGTAAAACACCTCTTATAGACAATATTTTACTTTTAAATTAAGTTTTTTAGCTTTTAACCGAACAAAATTTGATTTAGATGGGTTATAGTCTCAGATAGGATCAAAACCCACCTTATTAAATTTTTAACATTTAGATACCACATTATTAACACTTGTGGCCGTCTTATATGTAAATAAATTGCGAATACATTAAATTTTAAGTAAATGATCAGGACAATTCTAATAACATCGATAATAATTTTGAGCTTTGGATTAAATGCTCAGGTTAATTACGAATTTACTATTTCAAAGGGTTTTGAAAATGTAGCACCAAATAGTGCCATTGTATTAAACAATAGTGTACCAACCTACAAGCTGACACAAACAAAAGCAAACTCCTATTTTGCAGGAGTTAATGCGCAGATCCCTGTAGGGCCTTTTTATGTAAAACCTGGTGCAGAGTACAGATACTATTCAACTGACTATGCAATCAACTTCTACAGTGAAGATGGTGCAACAGATATAAGTAAAACAGAAACAACGCACTCAGTACAAGTTCCACTTATGTTTGGACTTGAAGGAAAAAGAATATTTTTTGAATCAGGTCCAGTGGTGAGATTCCATTTGGCTTCAGCAGGAGATATTTCTACACTGGATGCTTATTCAAGTGATTTTAACACTACTTCTCTTGGCTTAAAAGGTGGAATTGGAGTAAAACTAGGATCAAATATGAAATTAGCGGCTCATTATGAAACTTTGATTGGTAGTCAAGGTGATCACATGAGCATCTTTGAAACACCTGTAAAGTTTAATTCTGCTCCAAGTACTTTTAGACTTGGTTTAGGATACACCTTCTAAGGAAGTAAAAAAAGAAACATATTCGACCATCGCGCATCCTCCAAAAGAGTGATTTTGAAAAAAATTAATCTTTTAGGGGATGCGTTTTTTGGTTTCAAGACATATATAACTGAAACAATAAATTTTAAATATTAAATATAATTATCGCGATGAAAAACATTTTAATACTAATTATCTGCTGCTTAAGCCATTTTGCTACAAGGGCACAGACCGGAAATATGAATTTTGAAGTATTTGCCGGTCTTAATTCAGGAGTAACTCCCAATCAAACATTACTTGTATATAACGATGCGGGGATTGATCAATTTAAAATGAGCATGACTGAAAATAGCTCTACTTATGTTGGAATGGGTTTAATCAAACCATTGAAAAACCAATTTTATCTAAATGCTAATTTATCACATGAAATAAATAAGCAAAATTTCACACTAGATAAATCACATCTTGAAGAAAGAAATGAAGAAAATTATAGCGTGAAAAATCACTTAATAAACCTGTCAGGAAACATAGGAGTAAAACACAAAATGTTTCATCTTCAAACAGGTCCAATAGTGCAAACCAATTACAGAAACGACTCTGAACTAGAACAAATGAAAAGTTTATCATCTGATGCTTCTAGCCTACGTTTAGGCTTAAATCTTAACATAGGTGTTACTGTTTTAAACCATTTAAAGATTGATTTAACTATGCAATCATTTATGGGTCACTTAGGACAAGAGAACAGTTATGATGGTAAAAACTTAGGATTTAATACAGCTCCATCTTCTTTAGGATTGAGAACTGCTTGGGTATTCTAAAACTAAGTCAATATTTGCGAAGCTTTTATAGCATTTTTGCAAATTGAAATATCAATTGATATAAAGCAGTCATGTCTATGACTGCTTTTTTTATTTTCTGTATTTTGAGTGTATTCAGATCCAAACAATACACCATGTCTACTTTATTTAAAAGATTCAGAGAGAATAGCGCTAAAAGCGGGCCTGCTTGGATACAAGCTGCGGTAACCCTTGGTGGTGGCACATTGGTAAGTGCCTTGTATTTAGGGGTCATCGGAGGGCTATCATTTTTATGGTTGCTGCCTCTTTCAATGATTACGGGTGTCATCATGCTTATGGCTTTAAGTCATCTCACCCTTAGTCAATCAAATGAAGAAGATAGACCTTTTAGATTGGTAATCAAACACATAGGATCTGGCCTTGCCTGGTCATGGCTCATTGCTACCATGCTAGCAAATATTGTATTCTGCGCTTCTCAATTTGCTTTGGCAACAGATGCCATTCAAGGTAATCTTGGAAGAAGTAATTGGAACCCTTTCTTAATTTGCTTTATTTTAGCTTGCCTTGTTCTTTACTTAGTCAGCCTTTACGCTAAAGGTGGGAAAGCTTACTTACGCATACAAAATGTCATAAAATTTTTAGTTGCTACAATTGTGATTTCATTTATGGTAGTTGTGGTGATATTAATTGCTCAAGGTGATTTAAATTTCATTGGGATATTAGAAGGTTTTGTTCCAAAGTTTAAAATGCTGTTCCAGCCTGCAAACGAATTTCAATTATTATTAAATGAAACTTCTGTCGCCACAGATTATTGGACAAATCATATTGTCTCTAACCAAAGAAATGTAATTATCGGAGCTTTTGGTACTGCGGTTGGAATCAATATGACCTTTTTATTACCTTATACCTACTATCGTAAAAAATGGAAAAAAGGAGAACGATCACTAGCTCGGTTTGACTTAATAATTGGTTTATTAATTCCATTTATTTTAACTGCGTCCTGTCTTGTGATGGCTTCAGCTTCCCAATTTCATGCTAATAAAGACGGGAGAGTAAGCGAAACTGCCTATTTAGAAGTATTAGAGAAGAAGCAAAATTATGACAAAACAAATCAGCTAAGTCCAAACGCGGCTACTATTAAAAGAGATCAAATGTTTGCAAAAATGCTTGCAAAAAGAAGTTCTCATGATTTAGCCGAGTCTTTACGCCCCTTATTAGGTAAATGGTCTCAATTAATTTTTGGTATTGGTATCCTAGCAATGGCGATTAGTACTATGATGGTGCACATGATCATCAATGGATATGCCTTAAGTGAATCCATAGGCAAACCTGGAAATCACAAATGGTTCATTTTTGGAGCAGTATTGCCTGCACTCAGTGGAGCCCTATCTCCTATTATTTGGCAAGGTTCTGTCAAGGCTGCTATTGTTATTCCGGCTTCAGTAATTGCAACTACTTTATTGCCTATTGCCTACTTAGCATTTTTCTTGCTTATGAATTCAAAAAATATAGAAGGAGTATCTGATATAAGAAAAAGAAGATGGATCAATTTTGCATTGATTTTTGCCTTAGCAATTTCTTATTTTGCGGCTTGTTGGGCACTCATTGGCAAACTCTCAGAGACCAATGCCTATCAAAATTATTTTGGAATATTTGGACTGGTTCTACTAGCTGCATTAAGCATCATTGGAATCATGGGATTTTATAAAAAACAAAAAGTTACCTAATTATTATATGAACTTTGGAATTATAGGTACAGGGATGATCTCGCATTTTCATGCTGAAGCAATCAAGGGAATTTCTGGAGCTCAACTCATCGGAGTGTATGGTAGAAATCAAATAACAAGTAAAAGTTTTGCTACAGAGCATCATTGCACTTCCTTTGGGACATTGGATGAGCTTTTAGAAAATCCCAACATCGATATTGTGACTATAGCAACTCCCTCAGGCGCTCATCTTGAACCAGTATTAGCTGCTGCAGAAAATGGCAAACATATCTTGTGTGAAAAGCCCTTGGAAATTACAGCCGAACGAATTAAAAAAATGATTGCGCATTGCCAAGAACATCAAGTTGTGCTTTCAGGTATTTTCAATAGACGATTTAATCCGGCAGTTGAAAAAGTAAAAACTGCAATAGCATCTAATTCTTTTGGCAAGATCGCTATGGCACAAGCCAATATCCATTGGTATAGAGATCAAGCTTACTATGATTCGGGGGCTTGGAGAGGAACGCTTGCTTTAGACGGCGGTGGGGTTTTAATGAATCAATCCATTCACACCATAGATCTACTACTATATTTTATGGGACCTGTCAAACGATTGTCAGCATCTACAGCATTGATAGCACATGAAGGTATTGAAGTTGAAGATACTGCAGTAGCTATTTTAGAATTTGAGAATGGTGCATTAGGTAGCATAAATGCAAGTACAGCCTGTTGGTCAAAAGAAGGCATACCTGCTGAAATCAGTATTCTAGGGTCGCAGGGTAATGTTTGTCTATTGGATGAAAAATTTAAGCGATGGGAATTTCAAGATAATTCCTTAATGGATGAAATCGTCAAAGAGAATATGGTCGATTCAAATGCTAAGGCTCTTGGTGCAAATGATCCAAAAGCAATTAATGCAAAAGGGCACCAACTTAATTTTCAAAATCTTGTTAGCTCTATTAAAGAAAACACCCAACCATTTATTAATGGAGATGAAGCAATGAAATCTGTTTCACTTATCAATCACATTTATAAAAGTGCTTCACAAAACGGAGCATGGATTAATATTAGCTAATGAAATTAACTGGTTTTACTGACGAGGCTTCAAATGATATTGACACTCAAATCACTTTGACAAAAGCATTAGGCTGGGAATACTTATCCGCAAGAACGGTCGGTGATCTAAATATCCATGATATTTCCGATGATGCATTTAAACGTGTTGTTGAAAAGCTACAACAAGCTGAAGTTAAGGTCGCTGAATTTGGTAGCCTAATAGGAAATTGGTCTAAGTCTATAAAATCAGAATGGAGCGTAACTGAAAATGAGATTGAAAGGGCCATTTCTAGAATGAAAAGATTGGATGTAAAATTCATTAGAATTATGTCTTATGCTCAAGAACCTTGGGGAATGGATCAACATGAAGAAGAGCGCTTTTCACGATTAAGAAAAATCACCAAACTATTTTCTGATGAAGGATTAGAAGCGTTGCATGAAAACTGTATGAATTGGGGAGGGTTTTCTGCTGATCACACCTTGCGGCTTTTAGAAGAAGTCCCTGGACTCCGATTAGTCTTTGACACAGGCAATCCACTCTTTCAAAAAGATCGATCTAAAGAAGCACCTTATCCCTGGCAAGATAGTTTAGAATTTTATCATAAAATAAAACATGCCATAGCACATATTCATGTCAAAGATGCCATCATGGACGAAAATGATGAACAGCCAATCTATACCTTTGCAGGTGAGGGAAATGGAAATCTTAAAGCCATCATGAAAGATTTACATGAATCAAATTATGATGGTTTTGTTGCCATTGAGCCACACATGGGTAAAGTCTTTCATGAGGCAAATAAAGATGAAAAAGTAGAACAGCAATATGAAATTTATTTTCAATTTGCGAAAAAATTTGAAAACCTCTTGTCCTCTATAAAAGAATCATAACATTTAAAAATATACTTATTAAAGCCGGCAAAATAAATTGAAAAAGAATATGAATTTTAGTTTGAAAGCATTTAGTGAAGTTGATCAATTTTCTGATTTTGATAAAATGTATGCCAGTAATCCTGAGACATTCAAAGACTATTTAAAATATTTGCCCGAACTCAATTCATTTAAGCAAGCTCTTAAAGACAAATCAAAACAAGAAATTGACCGAGAAATCTTAGTAGAAGTACTTTTAGATCAATACAAAGAATATGATGCTTCTAGTCAATCAATCGATAATATAAATGCTTTGCTCGATTCACAAAGCTTCACCTTGACTACTGCACATCAAGCCAATCTCTTTACAGGGCCTCTATATTTTATTTATAAAATTCTCAGCACAATAAATTTGGCTGAGAAATTAAGTACACACTTAGGCCAAAAAATCATCCCTGTTTTTGTTCTTGGGTCGGAAGATCATGACTTGGAAGAACTCAATCACTTTCAGTTTTTCAAGCAACAAATGGTTTGGGATACTCCTCAAACAGGTCCTTTGGGAAGAATGACAACTTCAGGCATTGACAAGATTATTGAAGAGATTGCTCCAAGGATTGAGAATACTCCTTTTGGCAATGAAATATTAGATCATCTAAGGGCTGCATATCAAAGAGAAAATTATGGACAAGCAACGAGTTATTTTGTAAACGCTCTTTTTAAAGATTATGGTTTGGTCATTTTAAGCATGGATGATCCTAGGCTTAAAAGAAAATTTATTCCTGTAATTGAAAGCGAACTCAAGCATCAAAGTTCTTTTGAGATTGTAAATAAAACCAATGCCCAAATTGAAACTAGTGGATTAAAAGTACAAGCAGCTCCAAGAGAAATAAATCTGTTTTATTTGGACAATGGAATCAGAGAAAGGATCACTTTTGAGAATGGCGCTTATAAAGCGCTAAATACGGATTATACTTGGTCTCTTGATGAGATCATACAATTGGTTCACAAGTCTCCTGAATACTTCAGCCCAAATGTAATTTTGAGACCCTTATACCAAGATAGCATTCTCCCAAATCTGGCTTATATAGGTGGAGGCGGAGAATTAAATTATTGGATACAATTGAAAAATTTGTTTGAACATTACAACATAAATTTTCCTGTTTTGATTAGAAGAAATTCTGTGGGCTTGATAAAAGAAAAAGAACTAAGCCAATTGGCAAAACTGGATTTAAGTCTTGATGATCTTTTTCAACACGAACACAAACTTATTGATCATTTTGTAAAATCAACTGCAAGCATTGAGTTAAATGTAGATCAAGAAAAACAAGAATTAATTTCGATATATGATCAATTAGGTGAAAAGGCCAAACAGCTAGATCCAACATTAAAAGCTAGTATTGAATCTGAAAAAACTAAACAGATAAAATCCTTGGAAATGATTTTAGCTAAAATGAAAAAAGCAGAAAAAAGGAGAAATGAAACTGCTATAAATAAAGCTGTTAAAATTCAGTCTAAACTTTTTCCCGCTAATTCACTTCAAGAACGCAAGGAAAACATCATTGAGCATTATGCATTCAATGGCCCAAATTTTATCAAGGCATTAAAAGAACATTTAGATCCTTTGGAGAAGAAGATGTATGTGTTTGAACTCTAATTAAGAAGCCTTCGCAGAGACTTGGAAAAAGCTTAGCATTTCATCTAGTCGCTGCTTTAAATCCTTTCTATCTATGATAAAATCCAGGAATCCATGCTCAAGTAAAAACTCTGAACGTTGGAAGCCTTCCGGTAGATCCATCTTAATGGTTTCTTTAATCACTCTAGGTCCCGCAAATCCAATTAAAGCTTTGGGTTCGGCAAAATTGATATCGCCCAACATGGCAAAAGAAGCAGTAACTCCTCCTGTAGTTGGATCCGTGAGAAAAGAAAAGTACGGAATTTTGGCCTTAGCTAATTGAGCAAGTTTAGTAGCTGTTTTTGCCATTTGCATCAATGAAAAAGCTGATTCCATCATTCTGGCACCACCAGATTTAGAGATGATCATAAAGGGAATACCCTTCTCTATACAATAGTCAATAGCCCGTGCTATTTTTTCACCGACTACTGATCCCATAGATCCTCCAATGAAACTAAAATCCATTGCCGCTATAACTAAAGGTTTTTTATTTACTTTTCCCTCAGCAACAGTAATTGCGGCATTTAAATCCGTTTTTTCTTGAGCAGATTCTAAACGATCACTATAAGACTTTAAATCCGAGAACTCTAAAAAGTCATAAGACTTGAGCCCCTCAAATAATTCTTTAAATTTACCATCGAAAATAAGCTCGAAATAATCATATGAGCCAATGCGCTCATGATAATTACACTTAGGGCACTTGTAAAAATTTTCTCGTAATTCCTTTACCGTATTAGTATGACTACAGTTCTTACACTTGTGCCAAAGCCCATCTGGTGTTTCCTTCTTAAACTTGGTGGCAGTTTGTATACCATCCTTCAATCTTTTAAACCATCCCATGTTTCCTATTAATTTTATAGGTTTGATATGTTCACATGGAAAAAATCGTGCTTAAAATTAGACAAAACTATCAATTTGCAAAATGGAAAAGAAAGAAGTCTTAAAACTTGCCATTATTGGCTACGGAAAAATGGGCAAAATCATTGAAAAACTCAGTAAAAATAAGGGTTTTGAAATTGGAGCAATAATTAAGACTCCAGATGAATTATTTTTAAAAAAAGATTCATTGCTTGCCTCTGATGTGGCAATTGAGTTTACAAAACCCTCGGCAGCCTTTCAAAATGTGAAATTTTGCCTTGAAAATGGTCTTCCCATCGTCTCTGGAACTACTGCCTGGAATGATCAATTGGAAGAAGCCAAAAATTTAAGCAAATCATTAAATGTTTCATTTTTCCATGCTAATAATTTCAGTTTAGGTGTGCATTATTTTTTCCAAGCAAACAAAATGTTAGCAAAAGGATTAAATGATTTAGAATATCAAATAGAAATTGAAGAAATCCATCACACGGAAAAAAAAGATGCTCCTTCAGGTACTGCTATTGCAGCAGCTGAAATCATTATAAACGAGCAATCACAATACGATGGTTGGACTAACGAATCAAAAGAGGAAAATAAAATTGCAATAAACAGTCAAAGAGTTGAAGATGTGAAAGGCACGCATACTATAAAATTTGTATCTGAAATAGATGAAATCTCGATTACCCACAGAGCATTCACAAGAAATGGTTTTGCTGAAGGAGCTTTAATGGCTGCTAGATATATTGTCAAAAATAAAGGATGTTTCAACATGGATGATTTGACTAAGACATTTAGCTAGTAGCTGACCAATACTTATTTAATAATAATGTCTGTCAAAAAGAGTTTATATTTACATTGATTTTACATTGAGTTAACATCCAAATTGGCGTGAAATCAACAATTCCAAAATCCGCTCTTAACTTATTTGAATATTTTAAAATGAAAAAGATTTATACTTTAGCCAGCATTCTATTTTTATATTTGAATGCTTACGCCCAATCTACACTTCCCGTTTACAATGCCTTTTTTAATCAAGATGAAGTCATTGCCGTGCATATTGAAATGCCTGCGGATAGTTTGAACTTAATGCTCAATAATCCAAATGGCATAGGTTCTTCTCACTATTTCCTAGCTAAGTTTATATTCGAAAGCAGCGTCCTCAAGGATACTATGGAGAATGTGGGATTCAGACTAAGAGGCAACACTTCACTTAACGCCGACAAAAAATCATTTAAAGTTTCATTTAATGAATATGTTCCTGGCAGACATTTGTTAGATCAAAAGAAGATGAATCTTAATGGAGAGCATAATGATCCATCATTAATTAGAAGAAAACTGTCTCATGACTTATTGCGTACTTTAGGATTACCCTCTATAAGAACTAGTCATGCAAGACTTTATATCAATGGAAATTATTATGGTGTCTATGCCAATACGGAACAAGTAGACAAAGAATTTTTGGATAACTATTTTGGTGATGACAATGGTAATCTTTACAAATGTACTTGGCCTGCTGATTTAGATTACATAAGTAACAATCCAGATTCATATAAATTAGAAGATGGTGGAGATAGAGTATATGATTTGAAAACCAATAATTCTACAGATGATTATACCAATCTGGCGAATTTCATTAGCACCATAAATAATACTTCTGCATCAAATATGTATTGTGCGCTTGAGTCTATTTTTAACTCAGATGACTATTTAAAATATTTGGCTTTTGATATTATTACCTCCAACTGGGATGGCTATTATGGCAATATGAATAATTACTATTTATATGAAAACCCTTCAGATGGAAGAATGGCTTTTTTCCCATTTGATTTAGATAACACTTGGGGCATAAATTGGATCAGTAGTGTTGATTGGACAGAAAGGGATCCATTTAGTTGGCAGTTAAGCGGATCTAGACCATTAGTTTCTGCATTGATGAATAACGCCATTTGGAAAGAGCAATTTGAAAACTATCTGCATGAAATTTCGGATGTTATCGAAAATGAATTTGATTTGTCAACAAGAATTGCAGATCTAATTGCACTCATAGGTCCATATGTTGAAGATGACCCACTCTACCCTCTTGACTATGGTTTTAGCTATAATGATTTTTTAAATTCGGCCAGTGCGACTACTGGAGCTCAACATGTAGATTATGGTTTAGTATCTTATATGGATAAAAGAAGAAATACGATAACTAGCCAGATTAGTGCTGATACGGACAATTTCTATGTCAATCATACTAGAGATAATTATCCAGAATTAGATTCCATAAGATTTAGAGTTTTTGTTGATGGAAATCCTGATCAAGTTCAAATAAATTTAACCTTGAATGGAAGTACTGTACAGCAACTTATTCTTTATGATGATGGTATGCACAAGGATCGATTGAGTGGAGATGGATTATATGCCAATAGCTTAGATATAACGGACGGGAGTATTACCTCTATTGATTACACTTCATCAGCCATTAAAAATGGTATAGTAAAAACAGAACCTTGTAATCCCATTAGCCTGGATTTAAGTGTGAGTGATATTCCGCTATTTATTAATGAATTAATGGCTTCTAATACAACGGCTATAGCTGATGATTTTGGTGAGTTTGATGACTGGTTTGAAATTTACAACGGTTCCAATGTTGGAATTGATCTTAGCAATATTTATGCTAGTGATGATATTGATAATCCTGGAAAATTCAAATTACCCTCAATTACATTAGCCAGCAATGATTTTCTGTGTATCTGGGCAGATGAAAACGGTAGTCAAGGACCTGCGCATGCAAACTTTAAATTAAATGCTGCAGGTGAGGCTGTCTTCTTGCATGAAAATACGGGTACTAATTTTAGACTCATCGATCAAATTATTTTCGGGCCTATGGCCACGGATGAATCTCTAGGAAGAGAATCAGACGGTAATCCAAATTGGCAGGTGTTTTCAATTGGTACTTCGACCCCTTGCGAATCAAACAATTTAGATTCAATTGAACCCATCGATAAGGACGAAATTAAAGCTTTTCCAAACCCTAGTATAACAGGATTTTTTCAATTGTCAAGTCCAATAGATTTTCAAATATTTGATGCTCAAGGTCGAATGGTATCTACTGCGGAAAATTCAAATATTATTGATTTATCCAGCAATGAAAAAGGATTATACATTTTAAGATCAGAAGATTCTGTTATAAAATTAATCGTTCAATAAAAAATATTGAAGGCACATAGAATCATTCAATTTGGAATTTTTTTTGGGCTTACTTCTATCTTCCTAGGTGCTTTTGGAGCACATGCACTTAAAGAGGCTTTATCTCAAAATTCTTTGGAATCATTTCAAACTGGAATTCGATATCAAATGTATCATGCCTTCCTGTTATTATTGATGGGCTTTTTTAAAAATCGATTTAAAGATACCTATTTCAAAATAGCCGCTTATTGCTGCATCATAGGAGTACTACTATTCAGTGGTTCAATCTACCTACTTTCTACTAAGACCATTAGCCAATTATCGGTCTCTTTTTTAGGGCCTGTTACCCCTTTCGGTGGTCTCCTTCTGATAGTGACTTGGATTTGTTTATTTCTTGGTCTGAAAAAGTCTTAAGTTAAGGTGCTGAAGTGTTTAACAGATTAGGGGATATATTGATAACCCCAACGCCATCTACCTCTATCCATATTTGTAAGTCGACATGAGGTGGATATGAATTTGGACCGCTCGCACCATCGCCACCCATGATTCCGATGGAAGTGCTCGCATCAACAGGGTCTCCAGCTTTTAAACCTGGTTCAATAGAATCTAAATGCGCATATGCAGTATAGATGGTATACTCCTCTCCATTATAAGTAAATGTTTGGTCAGTTTCAATTCTCACACGATTGCCATATCCACCTTCTCTATCAGCTGAAATAACTGTTCCATTAAACCATGAATCAACAACAGGAGGATCAGAATTAAGGACATAATCAATTCCGATGTTATAACTCCCTGGCCCAATACTTTGGATATCTGTAGGATCAGAACCACCAATAAATAGTGCCGTTTGATTTTTATATCCATGCCCAGAGGGCTCCATATAACCACCGGTAATTTTAATTGGCTCACTCAAACTGTTTACATTAACAAGAATATTCTCATTGGCTGAGTCAATAAATCTTTCAGGTATTTCTGCATCTAATTGAACAGATCCTGCGGGTATATTAGCTGCTGCAGCTTCTGCCCTCAGTCGTCCGTTGTTTATCGCGTCTTGAAGTTCACTATCAGTATATGGTGAACCCGTCTCTGGATTAATAATATGCTCTAGAGATCTCTCATTTCTAGGATCCAGGCTCATCTCATATAATCGATCTTCAACTGAGGCGACATCCACTCGTGTGTTGGCATTTTCTATCGCTTGATTTATTTCTACCAAGGTATATGGTTCACCCGTAGCTGGGTTTATTTCTCCTAATAAATCAACTGGTTGAGCACCGTTATTTATTTCCTCGAGAATACTATTTTCAGACGCCCGTATTTCAGCGTTTAGAATAGCTTGTTGAATTTGTGCATCAGTATATGGTGAGCCCGTATCTGGATTAATTATTTTCTCAAGTAGCCTTTCATTTCTTGGGTCCTGACTCAAGGCAGCTAGTCGATCTTCTGTTTGATGTTGTGCATAACTGTAATCTGATATTAAAGATGCTTTCGCACGCTGTATTTTTGCTATTGCAGATTGAAGACCTAAAATAAAAGCTCCTGTACTCATTCTAAAGTAATTTATTTTATCAAATTCTAAGTAGTAGTTAAAATGGCATTTTCATTTGTCAATGCATCAAGTGCATCAGCTCTTTCATGAATAAATCTATTTCTAACACCATTCTGTACTTCAATTGAGTTATTTGAAAAGTATTTAAGTTCGCCATTTGCATTATTGGCTTCCCTTTCGGTATAGATCATGTTAATGATTTCTTCATCACTCAATTGATTCATATCAACTCCATTAAATGCGTTTAAAATAGGAGGAATTCCTGGGCCATGATGCACAGAGGTTGACCATAGTACATTTTGTAATGTTTGGGATCTTGTGGTAATATCAAAGTTTAATTGATTGCTAATATTAACCACAGCGGGATCGTAATGTGTTGCTTGAATAAAGTCATGCTGTGCAGCTTCAAATCCTGCTGGATCCCTCTGTGCAATATCTTTCCAAACATCTGTGTATGCTTGCGAGCCAGGTCTCAATCCTGCGAATTCAGAAGCGTATGCCGCTCCATAGGTCGATCCAATAAACTCAGCTACTCGACCGCCATTTATACCATTAAATTGGCTTGTCAATTGATATGAACCATATGATGCACCACCACTATCTCCTCTACCGGAAGAAACGGTTCCAGGGCCATTATTTCCTGTCTCATATAATGTTGACAATGATCCCAATGGGTACATATTTTCGATCGTGCTTTGATTCCGAGCTTCAATAATAGCGGCTTCTTCAGATCTGATTCTTCCATTGTTAATTGCATCTTGCAATTCACTGTCTGTATAAGGACTGCCTGTTTCAGGATTAATGATATGTTCTAATGATCTTTCATTCCTAGGATCAAGACTCATTTGATAGAGCCGATCTTCAACAGCCTCAACTTCGATCCTTATTTCTGCATTTTGAATGGCTAAATTAATTTCATCCAAGGTGTAAGGAAATCCTGTTGCAGGATTTATTTCATTTAGCAATTCAATAGGATGTGCTCCTTCATTTACCAAATCTAAAAGGTGATTCTCTGAAGCTCTAATTTGTGAATTTAAGATGGCTTGTTGGATTTGAGCATCTGTATATGGAGAGCCTGTATCAGGATTTATTATTTTTTCAAGTAATCTTTCATTTCGAGGATCTTCGCTTAAGGCGGCTAATCGATCTTCAGTTTGGTGTTGTTGGTAACTATAGTCCGAAATTAATTGACTCTTAGCTTTCTGAATTTTTACTATGGCAGATTGAAGTTTTAAAACAAATGCACTTGTGCTCATAAACGAATTCTATTGAATGGAAAGTGAGATAATCTCATCACCAAATGTAACTTAATGAGCTATGCTATTTCTAATTTCCATTTTAATTCCAGCTTAATTCATAGCAAAAAAAAAGATCATGCGGGGGCACGACCTTTTATAAAGGGCTATTTAAGATTTTAATCTTTTATTAAAATTCATTGAGATTAATTTCATAGTAGTTTTTCCCATGGATGCTGCAATATAATTTGGGGTTATGCAGG
This sequence comes from uncultured Saprospiraceae bacterium, assembly GCA_937961455.1. GTDB lineage: Bacteria > Bacteroidota > Bacteroidia > Chitinophagales > Saprospiraceae > CALGNN01. The sequence goes on along the minus strand of CALGNN010000142.1, from coordinate 18,511 downwards.
ATAACGGGCTCAATCTTTGAATTTCAATTTTTCTAATAACCCTTTTGATTATATCCTAAAGATAAAACATCCTACTTTCCATTGCTATCGCATGATCATGTGATCACCAAAATTATTTCATGAACTGATTCAAATGCTTAACAAGACTTTCTTTAATTAAATAATTCCACCCAGCTTCGCAGCTCTTTCTTTCAAACTGAGTTAGATCTGATATGAAATCTCTAAGAACTTTATGATGTACCACTAATCGTGTTCCTCCAAGGAATTCTTGTATCTCAAAGCGAACTTCTGAATTACCATCAATTCCAGCATAATTCCATTCTAATGTGTACGATTTTAGTTCTTCTAATTCTATGAGCCTCCATTGATGTACAAATAAAATGCCCTCAGAATACACATTGAAACTGCATCTAAATCCAATTCTTGCCTCAAACGATTCAATCTGGGAGAAGAACCATTCACGCATCTGTTCCAGCTCAGTTATTGCCTTCCAAAGTATTTCCTTCTTGCAACTAAATTCTTGTTCAATTATTATTGGACCCTCAGAAACTTTCATTTCATACTTTTAATTGTTATTGACATGGAATAAAACTTTTTAAGCTAGTTGGTTTTGATAAATTGATTTCTTTGAAATTAAATAATCCTTTTCTGACAAATTATTCACTAATTCAATAGCTCTGTCGATATGCTTTAGGGCTAATTTGAAATCTTTATTTTTAGCGTAAAATTCAGCCAAGGTGCTGAAATATAAATAAGCTCGCGCACCAAGCTCTTCAACTTCTATTCGGTCTAAGATATGTAGCGCATGAGAATAATTCTTTAGCTGAAGATAGACTATTGCAATATTTAATTTAGTGAAATCTGACGGAGCATTATTGTCCAAGAGTTGATACCAGTGCAAAATATTTTGCCAATTGGTTTTATCAAAGGAAGGTGCTCTTAAATGTTCTGATGCAATAGCAGCTTCAAAATGGTAGGAGCTTAATGGCTCGTTATTTTCTAGCGCTTTATCCATCGCATTATTACCGATGCCACATAATTCATAATTCCATAAACTTCTGTCTTGATTTTGGAGATTTATAAGATTTTGATCTGTATCAGTTTTGCTATGAAATCTTGCTGCATGAAAGCAAAGAAGTGCAAGCAAGGCATATAGCTTTGGTGTTCTCAAATTTTCTTTCTGCAATAATTTCTTACAAAGCCTTATAGCTTCAAAACAAAGATCAAATCTTAGTAAATGATTTTTGTTTGATGAATGAAAGCCTTCATTAAAAATTAAATAAATAACTTCCATTACGCTATCCAAGCGTATTTTCAATTGAGCGCCAAGGGGAATTTCAAAGGCAATATTTTTTTCAATTATGGTTTTTCTGGCTCTTTGAAAACGTTTCTTTACCGTCGACTCTTTCATCATCATTGCTGCAGCAATTTCCTTCGTACTAAAACCAGAAATGGTTTTAAGAGCAAAAATGATTTGATCTTGAGTTGAAATTTTTGGGTGGCATGAAGTAAAAATCATTCGCAATTGACTGTCTGCTATTTCATGTTCTAGAAATAATTCGTCAATCTTTAAACTGCTAGATCCTGAAGTAATTTTGTTTCTTCGATTTTCTTCGGCGCTTATTTTTCTAAATATATCTATTACTCGATTCTTTGCTGTCTTGGTCAACCATGCCTTTGGATTATCAGGCACCTTTTTTTTCCACGCTTGAATAGCTGAGATGAAACTATCTTGGACAGCATCTTCAATAATTTCTAAATGTGAAAATCCGAAAATTCGAGTAAGAATAGAGACCATCTTTCCATACTGATGTCTGAAAAGATGGTCTATAAGTTTATCATCCATTAGTATCGTAAACCATGACTTCTCGAATTTCTACTGTACCTCCTGCATCATAATCTGGATAGTCTTGTGCGACAACTAAAGCTGCCTCATAATTTTCTACCGTAATGACATAAAATCCACCTACTACTTCTTTGCTTTCCGCAAACGGCCCATCTGTTACCGTTTTATTTTCCCCAGAAATTCGTTTGCCACCTGGCGCAAGAGCCTCTCCCATTTTTACAATTCCTTGTTCATACATTTTGTTATTCCATGCAAACCACTTACCCATTCTTGCTTGAATCTGTTCTGGAGAGAATCCTAGTTTTTCATAATCCGCACCTAAGAATAGCATCATAAAATCTTTCATTTTTCAAATTTTTAATTTTTAATTAATAGTAGATTTTAGCTATCTACTGTATTTCAAGCTTATTACGAAACCAAATCATAAAAGGGAGACAGTTTTCGGATAAAACTTTTAAAATTATTTTCTAATAGGAAAATAGAGCTCATTATATCCTGCTTTAACGGGTGTTAATACAATGGCTAGTCCTATAGATCTGACTTTTATGCCTTCTTCAAGAATTCCATCAATATGTAGTATTCCCAGTTCTTCATCATAGCTATATTGTTCTTTTCCAAAAAGCATATAAAGCCAATCTTTTTCATCTGCCGGTTTTTCTGATTCATCTCCATCAATTGGAATTTTAGTAAAACTGCAAATACCGTTTTCACCTAGGTTCATGATACATCGTAGTTTTTCATTTTGATATTGACCCTTCAATTCACCCAGATTTATCCGCGAAGGATATTCCTCTTCATTGTAAAATATCTCAGAATAATGTAAACTGTTATGAAAAATGGTATCCTTTGTTTTTGGATCAATGGCTTTGAGTAGTGTATACATTGAAAAGATATTGCCATAATCATCCCTTAATAATTTGGTAGTTAATTCGCTGGGGAATCGCTCACTTCCATATCCTCCGAAGGTCCGTTCTGTTGTAGTGATCGTCAAAGTATCATCTTCAAAATGTTTCAGCCGAAAAATCATACCTGTATCTTTGCCAACAGTTGATTGCTTATATATAATTCGATCTTCTTGGTCATATTCAAAAAAATAATTTCCATACACACCTTCTTCATCTGGTTTGAACATATCTACACTGCACGTTTTATTTCCTCTTTCATTAACTGCATAATGGTATTTTACTGATGCTCTCAATTCGCTTTGATCATAGTAAATATTTTCATGAGTTAATACATTATTATCATAAAACATCTCATACCACTTCCACATTTTCATCTTTGTACCGTAGTTGCTGAATAGTTTAACTTTTACTAAATTTTCTCCCTCATAAGCTAAAGTCATTTTCATTCGATCTCTAGATTGACCCTCTAAATGGGTGCGAATTTCGACAGGCCAACCATTTTCGATGGTTGTTTTTACGGTAGACATTGGAGGACCTTCAATAATAGGATAACCCATTGAATCCATAGCAATATCAATAAAGCTGTGCGTATATACCTCATGTACATTTCCATGAATTTTGACAGAGGCAATGTCAACAATCGATTGGGAAAGCAAAGGATATTGAAAGAACATTAGGATCCCAATTAAAATTTTTACTAGTCGTTTCATTCTTTGTATTTTTCATAAGCCTCTATCATCACAGGTCTTATCATTTTATTCCAACGCCTGTAACCCTCTTCATTCATGTGTAGCATATCATTGATGAATATAGTACTATCAGCAGTGCCGTCTTCATTTAACATTACCTTGGATACATCAAGAAAGTGCAAATAGCTCTTTTCTTCACAATAAGAAGCGATGGCTTTATTGGCTGCTTGATATTCTGGCCAAGCTGACCACCTTGCCACATTAGGCTTAGCAGCAATATAGTAGAATTCAGATTCAGGTAATTTGATCTTAAGTTGTTCAATTAAAACTCTAAAATTATGGTAGGTGTCTTTATCATCGATTTCCTCCATCCACATGTCATTTTCACCAGAATAAATAACAACAACCTTAGGCTGATATTTAATAACCAGATCGTCTAAAAAATAAATAAGTTCAGGAATGGTGGATCCTCCAAAGCCTCTATTAATTATTGGAATCGGGCTCATATCTTCTTCTAGACTATTCCACATCCGAATGCTTGAACTTCCCACAAAAACAAAACTATTTTTATTATAGTTAGCCCTCGTATCAATCTCTCTAAATACTTCAATTTCTTTAATAAAGCGATTTAGGTCAATGGCATTATTGGGATTTATGGCTTCATTATAATTTTTGCAAGAAGCGATAGAACACAGCAATATAAAACCAAACACAACTCTTTGAATCATCTTTTAACTATTTACAGTTTGAATATAATGATCTACTTCTTCTTCCAATATGAATAAGGGAACAGAACCATTCCGTAATACGACATCATGAAAATCCCTAATGTTAAATTTTTTTCCCAATTGATCTTCAGCTCGTTTGCGTAATTCTCTGATTTTCAATTCACCTATTTTATATGAAACAGCCTGGGCAGGCCAACCAATATACCTATCAATTTCAGTATTAACTTCATGCAAGGACAATGCGGTATTCGAACCCATAAATTCAATTGCTTGTTCTCTTGTCCACCCTTTTGCATGCATCCCTACATCAACTACTAATCGACAAGCTCTCCACATCTCATAAGTCAATCGACCAAAGTCCTCATAATCGGTTCGATACATACCCATCTCCTTCCCTAGGTATTCTGAATACAAGCCCCAGCCTTCTCCATAACAACTTAAATAGATATCTTTCCTAAACTTGGGCATACCTTCGATCTCTTGAGCGAGGGTAATTTGCAAATGATGCCCAGGAACTGCCTCATGCAAAGTAAGTGCAGGCAAATTATACAAAGTGCGACTAGGTAAATTATATACATTCACCCAATAAATCCCAGGTCTACCTTGTTCGAGATTTCCTTGAACATATCTACCAGCAGTGTAACGAGGGGCGATATGATCTGGAACAGGTTCAACAGTAAAAGGGTTTCGGGGTAGATGTTTAAAATATTTGGGCAACTCAGCTTCAGCTTTTTTTGCCAACCATGAGGCTTCTTTTAAAAGGAAGTCACCAGACTTTGGATAAAACTGTGGGTCAGTTCTTAAGAAATTTAGGAAGTCAGCATATGAACCTTTAAAATTTAATCGCTTTATGATTTCATCCATCTCCGCTCTAATTCGTTTAACTTCCGATTGGCCTTTATTGAATACATCGTCTGGACTCATATCCAAAGTGGTATAATAATTCACACGCTGTTCATACCACTCTTGACCATTTGGAGTTTCACCAATGCCAACCGTCTTTCTTGCTTTGGGAATATATACCTCTTCAAAAAAATTAAGTAAATGCTGATAAGCTGGAATTACACTGTTACTAATTGCATCTCTCCCTTTCTGTTCAATCCGTTTTCTTGTTGCCTGATCTATGGTTTCTGGGAAACTTTTAAAAGGTTTATAAAAAGGACTTTCTTCAAGATTATCTGATATGTAAGGTTCAATAGTCTTGGTATAAGTAGGCATGACTACAGAGGATAGCGTTTTATCTTTTTCGATGCCTTCTTCCATCATGGCAATTTGTAATGCCACTACAGTTTTAAAAGAATCTAGTTTTGCAATGTATTGCTCATAGTCGTCTTCACTTTTATAATTTCCTCTTGATGGAGCAAAGGCAAAAGAAGTATGAAAACCACCTTCAGCATTTATAGGTATGAGATAAGATTCATTTTCAATCTGAGAGATTTTATCTTCCATCAAAAATTTAAAAATTCTCAAATTAATTTGATCTTCTCGACTCAGTGAATTGAGCTCATATTTGGCTAATTCTTCTAAAACCTGTTTGTAGTATGTCCGTTGTTCTTCCTTAAATTCCTTTGATATAAACCTTGTTGGATTTTCGATCGCTGAAGAATCATAATGTGACCAAGCTTCTTCAAACAAGCGGTGTAATTGAGGGCTTTCTTTTTCATTTTCAGTTGGGCTTGTGCTTGTGCAAGCAACAAGGAATAAAACAGAACTTAAAAAAGCACAAGAAATTATTGTTAGATATTTTAATTGCATAAATTTTCATTGAAGTTGGTCATAAGGTAAATTACAATTTACGATATAAACTGACAATCAAAATGCAGCATAAGTAAAATATATATGGATTTATCATATATTTAATTTATGAATAGAAAAGCGTTTATAAGATATGGAGCGAGTGCCGCAGCAGGATATGTTTTTTCAAAAAAGACCAATACCTATTCTAATAATATTCCACCAGAAGCAGTGCATGATTTCGTAAGTGCATCACATAGCGATCTCCAACCTGTGAGTAAACTTTTAATTAGATATCCAAACTTGATATATGCTTCATGGGACTGGGGTAACGGAGATTTTGAGTCTGGTTTGGAAGCTGCAGCTCATGTTGGAAACAAAGGCGTAGCTAATTATTTAATCAACAAAGGAGGACGACCAAATGTATTTGTCCTTACCATGTTAGGTAAAACAAAAATTGTAAAAGCATTAGTTGAAGAATTTCCATTTTTGCTTTATTCCTACGGGGCACATGGCTTTACGCTTTTACACCATGCAAAAAAAGCAGATAATGATGGACTTAAACTCTTGGAATATTTTCAAGAAAAAGGCCTCAACAAAGATAAAATAGATCTATCTCAACCTGATTGGAATAAAAGATGAGCATTTGAAGAAAGTATTTATTGTTTTTATTGTCGTATTGCTAGCTGGATTTTGCACCTATCTCTTAGGCCCTAAAGCAGAATTTGAAGAATTAAGTTATGTCTATCCTTGGATATCGGATGATTTGAAATATGTCGAGTCATATGTAAATAATTGGGAAGCCACCTTGCCAGTAAAAGAGGATAATGAAGCAAGAATTGTCTGGTACAATAATGATAGATTTAAGAGAACGGAATACAGCATTGTTTACCTACATGGCTTTGGAGCAAGTCAAGCTGAGGGAGGAGAATTACACAGAAACTTTGCCAATCGATATGGGGCAAATTTGTACTTAGCTAGAATCGCTGATCATGGTCTAGATCAAAACGATGTATTTGCGGAACTTACTCCGAAGAAATTGTTGGATTCTGCATTAGAGGCAGTTGCCATAGCAAAGCAACTTGGCGAAAAGGTGATCATTATGGCATGTAGTACAGGCAGCACCTATGCAATTCCAATCGCTGCTGGCGATCCTGACATCTACGCGATTATTAATTTATCACCCAACATTGCCATAGCGGCACCTACAGCAAAATTACTAACTAAGCCTTGGGGCTTGCAAATTGCTAAAAAGATTTCTGGTGATTACCATACCTGGGATCCACCTGAAGGAGCTGCTCAATACTGGTACACAAAACAAAAGATTGAAGGTCTTGTAGCTTTACAATCTTTGATCGACCAAACCATGACAGTTGAAAATTTCAATAAAGTGAAGCAAGCCTTTCTCATGCTTTATTATTATAAAAATGAAGAAGAACAAGATCAAACAGTGTCAGTTGATGCAATGAAAAAAATGTTTCAACAATTAGGGACTCCTGAGGATAAAAAAAGAGCTATTGCCTTGGCAGAAACGGGGCACCATGTTATTGCCAATAGCATATTCAGCAAAGATGTCGACAATGTAGAAAAGGCTTGTTACGACTTTGCTGATGAAATATTAAATATGAAAGCTGTAAAACAAGAGGACATCTTGGAGCTAGTTCCTCAATAATTACTCCCTAAGTTTTCTATAATCAAGTGGTGGTGGACGATCCCCTAAAATAGGTTCATATTCATAGCCAGGTCCTCTTCTTCTTTCTAGCTCTTGCCAAGCTTTCTCAATTACTTCAGGACTATGATACAATTCAATCGCAGTCATGGCCATTGTCTTTGCCGCATTCATCATTCCTTTAATCCCAATTGAAGTTCCTCCAGCTGCGACAGCTTGCCAACTATGTGCAGAGGTGCCAGGCACCCAAGTAGCAGTCCTTAAACCTGCTGTGGGAACAACCCAGCTTACATCTCCTACATCTGTAGATCCGCCCTTGCCTGTCTCATACACCGCAAAGGGAGCTACGCGTTTTGCAATGGTTAAATCAACATCAGGATTTACTAATGTTGATGCTATTTCTTTTGCAAAAGCTGCTTCTTTTTCATCATAATGCACGCCTCCAACTTTCTCAAGATTGCCATGCATAACTCTTGAAAGACTTTCATTGGGTAATAAATTATAAAGTCCGTGAATGACTTCATATTCCATTTTAGTTTGAGTGCCTTTGGCAGCTCCTTCCGCAGCTTCAACTACCCATGCAAAATTTTTCTGCACTTGTGCAGCCTGTGGATGTCGCACATAATAAAATACCTCAGCAAATTCCGGAACGACATTGGGTGCTTCACCACCACTGGTAATCACATAGTGAATTCTTGACTCTTGGGGAATATGTTCTCTTAGTAAATTGATCATGTAGTTCATAGCCTCCACTCCATCTAAGGCAGAACGTCCATTTTGAGGAGCGCCTGCAGCATGAGAAGCCGTTCCATAAAATCTAAATTTAGCAGACTTATTAGCTAAGGATGAAGCAGCTGGGGCAGAATTGCCAGAGGATGGATGCCAATGTAATACTGCATCTACATCTTCAAATAGACCCGCTCGAACCATATAAACTTTTCCAGCTCCACCTTCTTCTGCAGGGGTACCATAAAATCTAATGGTTCCTTTTGTTCCTGTTTTTTGTAAGTAATTTTTTATAGCTATGGATGCGGCAGCTGAGCCAGTCCCAAACAAATGATGACCACAGGCATGTCCAGCATTAATTTCTTCTCTCCGTTCTTTAAATGGATTGGCACTTTGACTTACACCAGGAAGCGCATCAAATTCACCCATAATTGCAATGATGGGTTTTCCTGATCCATATTCGGCGGTAAATGCTGTGGGGATTTCTGCAACTCCTGAATTGATTCTAAAACCTTCTCCTTTTAATAATTCTTTTAGAAGATTTGAGCTTTTATATTCTTGATAACCCAGCTCAGCTAAATCCCAAATTTGCAAAGCGATATCTGCATATTGAGCCTCATTTTTTGTTAGGCTTTCATCTATATTATTTGGATCAATGCTGAGCTTTTGTGCCGTACAAGAAAGCGTTAAAAAGAGCATCATGAAAATCAGCTGCTTATTTCTAATCATATTATTATCTTTACTAATTGTGATTAAATTTAATTAAATACTTTTATTTAGTAACATATTCTATTTGAATAACACCAATTATTGATAACCACAATTACTAAAAACACTTACAGAAAAACTATTGAAACATGGGAAACATTATTGCCAGAGTTGGGCACAAACTGTTCAAAGAAAAATTCAAGTATGACAAATCTTTTAACTTATATGAACTCATAGCTAGATCAAGTTATTTTGATTTGGTAGAATCTCCCACTAATGAATTAGACAATATTCTTACTGCATCTCAATACGACTTCTTTTTAGCTATTTCACAAGACTTAAATAGAGAATTATATCAAGGAACGGAACGTGCGCCTAGGTGTAATCCTAAGACCCAAACACCGCCTTGCAAAATGTCTAAATTGGAGGATGATCCACACAGATTACAGCATGACTGTATCAAATTCCCCTTATTGGTGGATGATTCTGACGGTCACGAATATCATATTAGCCTGCAGTTTGAAGATGGAACAAATATTCCCTACAAAAAGTCAGATATTCATTTGGGCTATTCTCAACCAATAGGAGTTTATAGATTAGAACAAGAGGTGCCAAAATCATTTATTGGCCAACAAGTTTTATTAACTATTGTAGACAGATTTGTTGATTATCCGCAGTTAGAACCTGTTACTTATCGTTATACATTTAGACTTACAGAATTATCTTGGACTCAAGAATTAGCTCCAATAAAACAAAAAGAACCTGCAAGGAATAAATAAGCATATTTATTTATGTCTGTTGATTAATATTTTATTCATTCAGATTTCTGCAAATGCACAGAGGCTTAGGCAGTATTCAGATGAATGGTATAAAAATGTGACTATTGCACAATCAGAGCCCGACAGATTAGAAATAGCTCTTGATGCTCTAGCTTTAATAAAACAAGAAGAGCGTAGCAAAAAAGAGAATGATCCATACCCTATGGCGCTATCCTATGTGATTGGCACATTTAATAGAGCTGGATATTTTAATTCAAGCATTTTGCTTTTGCAAAAAATGCAAGAATATTTAGATGAGGAAGATTGGCAAGAAAATTCTCAATTGCCTAAATCCTTTTTTCAGAATATGGTTTGGCTACTATATGCTGAACTTGAAATTGCCTTAGGAGATTATGAAGAAGCTATAAAGTTTTTAAATAAAATGGACATGGATGAAGCTAGAAAAGACTTTATTCATTACAATCCTAATCTTGAAGATAGCTACTTCAATTTTTTAGCAGATTTAGCCATTGTACTTACAGGGCAAGTTTTAAAGAATTCAGGAAATCTAGAAAAAGCAAAAATCACTTTTAACAAGTTTTTTGGGGAAATAGAAACTACCTATACTCAAGGAAATCTAAATTTTCATTCAATTGTAAATCTCAGTGAGATACATTTTAAACTTGGGGATAAATTTAAATATTCCCAGGAATTATCACGTGCGATTAATGCAATAAGAAAAGAAGAAAGGTATGAGAGTTGGCTTAAACTCGTTGAACTATACTTGTTGGATAATAATTTTGAACAAGCTCATTTTTATTTAGAAAAGATCGCTCCAGGATATGAAGAAAATCTTGAAGCAAGTGAGGTGAAAAAGTTTCAATTTAAATTTAATACGCAGTACGGATTATATTATGCAGCAATCAACGAACACAAAAAGGCGATAGCCTATTTTAATAAAAACTTTAATGTAAATAGTAATTATTATAGTAATGCCATTATTTACACTATAAAAAACTACATAAATTTAACAAAGAGTTTCATAGCGGTTCAAGCATTTAAAGAGGCTGAAGCATCATTAATGAGCGCCCTTAATTTAATTGAAGGCAAATCTATACTTGATCCAATTAATCATAAATTTCTAGGAGCACAAAAATTTGAATTGTTAGAAATATTTGCATTGTATTCTAATCTAGAAATTGCAAAAAATAATAATATTATATCAGCCATTCACTTTAATGAAAAAGCAATTGAGCTCATAGGGATAGAGCGAAATAATGTGTTTTTAGAAAAGGATAGACAATTATTAATTGAAGCTGCTTATCCAATCTTTGAACAAGGTATTGAACTCCTTTATCAATCAGAATATAAAGATAAACATGCAAGGATATTAGAATTGATGGAACAAAGTAAAGCCCTAAATCTTATTGATGAACTAGTTCAAGCGGATAAGTTTAGTCAGATTGATGTGGATGAAGAATTATTAAAAAATCATAAAAAGATTAATGGATACATTAATTACACTAAAGCTAAACTTGATGAATTCAATATTGACATTTCTCAATTAAAGTCTCTGAGTAGAACTTTAGACTCTCTACAAAATGAAAAAGAAATTTTTGAAGGTAAAATCTATGCAAGCTCTGATGCGTCAAAAACATCAAATAAAAAAAGAATCAGTCTTAATCAATTACAGAAAAAACTTATTGATAGAGAGAGTTGCTTTATTGAATTTTTCCAAGGAAAAGAATACTTATATAGTCTAAGTGTAACTAAACACAAAAGCAACTTAAGCAGATTAAAAATCACGGATAAATTATTAAATGATATTGAAGCATTTTATTCTAGCATTGCAGAGGGGAACAACCAATTTAGAGCTTTAACGTATTTGCTTTATCAAAATTTATTAGAACCACATGAGCATCTATTAAAAAGACAAATATTGATTGTTCCTGATGGGAAATTAAATGTCCTTCCATTTGATGCACTGTGCACTGAAGAAGTAGAAAAGCAAACAAGACTAAAGGACTACCCTTTCATTATTAAATCTAGCAATGTTTCTTTGATAAATTCAGCATTATTTCTTTCTATGGTCAAGCAAAATAAGATTGAAATAAAAAACAAAAATGTTTTGGCCATTCATCCTGATTATTCTAATAATGAAGATTTTCAACCATTAGGTTTTTCCCAGCAAGAGATCAATTTTCTAGATGATGAATTTAATGCAAGAGTATTATCCTCTACATATGCTACAAAAAACCAACTGGATAGAATTATTGAAAACTATTCAATGATTCATTTTTCTTCTCATGCAGTTGCAGATTTGGAAAAAGGTAGAAACTCCTACATTGCTCTCGATAATGCAAAAGCACATATCGATGATAGTTGTCGTTTAAAAGCACATGAGATAAGGAACTATAAATTAAATGCTGATTTAGTAGTTTTAAGTGCTTGTGAAACAGGCATAGGCTCTTTTGAAAAAGGTGAAGGTGTAATGAGTTTGGGAAGATCTTTCATTCAAGCTGGAGCTCAAGGAGTCTTATCAAGTCTTTGGTCAGTTTCTGATAAAAGCACAGCCTTATTGACAACCGAATTTTATAGACTCATTCATGCTGGATCAAATAAACCGGAAGCCATCGGTATTTCAAAAAGAAAGTTGATGAAGGATGCCAATTTTGCACATCCATATTTTTGGGCTGGTTTTTACTACACTGGTGATATTAAAACAAAATCAAACTTTAATTTAAATTGGATTTGGATTGGAATACCATTATTGATGATTTTTATATTTTTTATTTATAAATTTAAGTCTGATAACGTTTAGCTAGCTACTTTTAATTCTGCTCAATTAGCTATCGAAATTCTACCACTCGATTAATTTTTGTTCCATTAATAAATAAAACATGAAGTTTATTTTAATCCCAATATGTTTTGGATTGACCATTTGTATGAATTTATTTGGCCAGTCAGATACGATGAAGATGTTCATTTTTGGGCATAGCTTAATTGATCATCGCCCTCCTATTAATCCGACACCTAGTGATGAAACCACCGTTCCACACTGGCTCTATTTACTATCTCAAGAGGCTAACAAAAATTATGCAGGAGGAGGTCAATATGGATTTTTACCTCAGCATGCGAATGTGCCTCCAATTTCACAATGGGGATATGACATTGTTCCAGGTGTTTGGGAAAGTGATACAGAAGCTTTTGCTGATGCTGACATTAATACGATCATGATTACTGCAGGAAATTTCATCCAATGGCAAGCACCCGATGAAGAATATTATTCCGATCCAGGTATTACACCAATTTCCGCAACAGAAACTATTATAGATTGGCTAGGGCAACAAGAAGATTCTTTAAGGATTTACATTTATGAAAATTGGCCTGATATGGCAGGATTTCTCAATAACGGATTTCCTCCATCTGAAACAGAATTTGATTCATATAATGCTGAAACAAATGGTGCCTTCCATGATTGGTGGATTAGCTATCACGATGCACTATTGCTTTCGCGCCCTGATGAGAATATCAAGATGATTCCAGTAGGGCCAATAATGAGCAAGCTACATACAGATCTTCTTCCACTAGCTATTCCAACCACCGAGTTATATGAAGATGATGCACCTCATGGAAGGGCTACGACTTACTTTTTAGCTGGTCTAATTACGTATATGGCTGTGAATGAACAAAAAGCACCAAGTAGCTACAACGTGCCAACAATAGTGCACAGCGCTATTCAAAACAACTATGTAGACATCGTTGATTTTATTTGGGCCGAACTCTTAGATTTCAACGATGATAATGGAGAGAGTCGAGTTTTCTTTAGCGATATTTCTGCTCAAACTGACTTAGAATTATCAGCCTTAGATTTGACGCTTTACCCAAATCCTACACAAGGGCTATTTCAAATCTCTGGTGCACTCAGTGAATATATAATTGACATTCTAGATGCCAATGGCAATGTATATCAGAGTTTAGACGTAAATCAAAGTACATTAACTATAGATATAAATGGATTGCCCGCAGGAACTTATTTCCTAAGAGTGCGTCACCAAAATTATGGATCTATGAGTGTTGAAAAAATATTAAAGCTTAATTAGGATTAGAGCCTAACTGATTGTTGGAAGCCAAGGTGTCAATTGTTCACAATTAAAGTTTTTCGCTCATCTTCCAACGCTTGCAACTCACTATCAACTCGTGGAAAATCTGATTTCAATGAACCATAATATCTTTTCACTTTATCATGAATTGAAACCACATTATTAAGTGCATTATTAATTTTTTGTTGAATAATCCAATCTGAAATTAGATTATCAAAAAATACATCCGTAAATCGATTGAATGGTTCTAATTGAAAATGCAACTCCATTTTACCAGTTTCATATACATCACTAAGTTCTTCTTCAAAACGACGAAGATTGTGTTTTACTGTAAGCGACAATTCTCTTGCACGATCTATATGTGAATGTTTATTATAGGAAGCATGTGAACCTCTTCCATACATATCCCATTGCCCCCAATCACTTGCTTTCTTTAATTCCATGATCATGCGTTGTAAATTAGCCATTGTTTTTTCTGCAGCTTCGAGGGCCTCTGCGATATCAACTTTCACTCTTTGCAGATTTTCTTGTTCGGCTCCAATAGCTCTCAGTTTTGATGCAACTTTAGGATCTGTTCGTTTCAGCTCCAATTCTCGTTTTTGCATCAAGGTCTTTATTTTGTGCTCTATTCCTACACGCTGTTCCAATTTGTCTTTTAAAAGGTTCTTTTCAAACTCTAAAAGATCTACCTCTTTTTTAGCTTCTTGATATTTCAAAGCAGCATCAAGATAGTCTTGTCTGGCTTTTTCAGTTTGCTCTTCTTTTGATCCTAAGACTTTATAAAAGAGTCCTTTTACCGATTTGCCTTCCATATTTTCAAAGTTGCCATACTTGTCATCAAGCAGCTTACCCAACTTTTCCATCGTGTTATAGGCTTCTTCTAATTGAATTTCAAGGGATTTAAAGTGTTTTTGCACCTTATTAATTTGATGAAATTCTTCAATAGTTTTTAGAAGATCGTTTTTATAAAGAGACATAATAAACTAATTTTATGAAATTGAAGTTAGATAATACATAACACGAATAAAAAAAACAACATGGGATTATTTGGAGATCTTAAAAAAATATTCTTTGGTGCTGAATCTTTAGCTAAGTCTGGAGCTGAAAAAACAGGTGATTTTGCAAAAGAAGCTGGCGAGGAATTATTAGAAAAATCTGGTGAAATGCTAGATAAAACAAAAGATGTAGTCACTGATGTTGGGGCAAAAGCTTTTGATAAAGCAGGTGATCTTTTCAACACAGCGAAAGATAAAGCCACAGATTTTGCAGAGAGTGCCAATCTTACTGATAAGCTAGATCAAGCAAAAGATATGGCTACTTCAGCCTTTGAAACAGCTAAAGACTCCGCATCTGACTTATTAGAAAAAACGGGTTTAGATGAAAAATTGAATCAAGCCAAAGAAAGTTTAGGAGCAATGGGAAGTAAAATCATGGAATCAGACGCTGTAAATAAAGCAGCAGATGTTTCAGAATCCGTTGGAGAAAAGGTACTTGAAACAGGCGGTGAGCTTGCAAATAAAGCAGCAAATCTTTCTGAGAATGTTGGTGAAAAAGTCATAGAAAAAGGCAGTGAGTTAATGGATAAGGCGGGAGATCTTTCAGAAAATGTTGGATCGAAGGTCTTGGATGTCAAAGATAAAATGGTGGATCGAGCGAAAGAGGTAACAGCAGATTTAGGTGAAAAATTAGATGAGACCATGGAGAAAGCGCAAAAAATGGCTGCAGAGTCTGATGCCATTGTAAAAGATGGTACGGAAGGTTTTGCAGATACACCTATTGATGCCAAAACCAGTTTACTTGATGGTTCGGATGATTTTTTCTCTAGAGCTGACCAATATGCTAAAGGAAATTATAGTGGAGAAAAAAATAAACTGATTCAAAATAAGGAAGAGGTAGCTGAAATCAAGAAACAAAAAATTCAAGATTCTAAAGCTGCAGGATTTCAGGATTTAGACGGCGATGGCAACGAGTTAGTTGACGACGCTATCATCATAAGCGAAGAAGAATAAACGAACGATCTACGAAGTAGTAAAGCACGACAGTGCTTTAAGTGAGTGAAGCGCGACTGCGCACGTAATCGCGTTTTGCGCGAATGCGCACGTAATCATGTTTTAAGCGACTACCCATGTAACTGAGTTTTGCGCTAATGCGAACGTAAACGAACAATCCACAAACCTGATATTTAGCAACTGCTCAGTAAGTGAGTAAAGCACGACAGTGCAATTAAATAAAAAGCTAAAAGACTAAATGGCTAAATAGCTAAATAGCTAAATAGCTAAAAAGCTAAAAAAAATACACACCGTTTAATCAAAGTTTTACGATGATGAGTTTTACTTTTATACCCTCAATAAAATAATTAGCGTCCTTTCAAAAAATAATGACCGCTAGCTCAATCATACAAAGTGAATATTGAACAAGCCTTAATTGATGAACATTCCAAAGCGCAAACGATGCGCATCATCGATTATATTGGCAAGAATCAAAAGCGCTTTGACGAACTCATTCGAATTTTCTTAGAAAGTGACTATCGTATATGTCAAAGAGCAGCATGGACCCTCACCCATTTTCCAGAAACAAGTTTTAATCTATTTGAAAAACATCATGAGGCGTTGATTAGCATGTTGAATAGAACTGATGTACATGATGCTATATATCGAAACATCTTTCGAGTGTATGTCGACTTGACTATTCCGGAAGACTTCGAGGGTTTAATTTACGATTGTGCTTTAAAGTTTGCAGCCATACCAAAATATGCTATTGCTATTCGGGCTAATGCCATACACGTAGCTGCTAAAATTGCATGCAACTACACAGAACTACAACAAGAAATTTTACTCGTCTTAGAAGAATTAGAGCTAGAGCCTTCAGCAGCTATGAAAGGACGATGCAAGCTCGTTAGAAAAATGTTAGACCAAAAGAAAAAGGGTTCTAATAATTAGAACCCTTAATCGAATACAAGAAGAAACTTTTAACCTACAATTCTTCTAATCTTTCTATTCTTTCCAACATAGCATCCATCTGTAGTTTAACTTTTGAAAGTTCTACTTCCTTTTCTTTGATAGAGGCTGCTTGTTGATTGATAATATCTTGTTGCTCCTGAATTGCCTTTACTGCCAATACTGCAAGCTTGCTATATTTTATACCAAGAACTTCTGCATCATCATCCATTTGAGTCACGATTTCAGGAAAAATTTTCTGGACATCTTGTGCTATAAATCCAATTGATTTAGCGTCACTTTCTTTATTATCATTATAATTATAGCTCGTTGCCTCTAAGTTTAAAAGCTTTGGCAGCACACCATCAGAAAGTTTATTGATATCGTGTTTTAAGCGCTTATCAGAAAGTTCAACGTATGATCCGTCAGCATCATCCCAGTATCCCTTGTAAGTGCCGTTATAATAAATCCTCATGTCACTATTGTTTATTCTCCATGACCAAGTATTTGTGTTATTGTCATTTTCAATCAATAAAGCACCAAGTCCATTATTGAGTTGCTTGATATGAAAGTGCGCATCTGGGTTAGCAGTATTTACCGCTACTCTATTTGCTTCACCTTTTAAGTAGAGGGTATGATCTCCATTGTAAGAAAATACCATATCAGCAAATCCAGTAGTAGCTCGCCCTCCTAAATTCCATCGATCTGATGTACCAGAATTATAAAAACCTATTCTAGCGTAACTATTGGCTACATCTTCAACAAGTCTTAAATGCTGATCTGTACTAGTCGAATTTTGGTAAATAGAAACTCTTGGCTCACCGCTACAATTAATACAATAGGCTATTTCTTGATCAGCAAATCTCGTATTGCTTGCAGTAAGAGACATAAAATTAGTGCTTCCAGGACTTATCATACTTATTCGATCAGGATGGGCAGATCCATTTTGATTCGTGACTGCTTTTATACTGCCAAGGTCTCCGTCATTAGAAGTAAAATTAATATTGGCGTTGTCATGTTCTTCTATATCCAAGGTTAAAGAAGGAGCAGATCCTTGTACTGGTTTAATTAAAACATTATCTGATACTTGAAAATTTTGATCTTCATTGATATAAAGAAACCTTGGAGAATTATTAAAAAATGCTCCAAAGATATCGAGATCGCCATTACCCGTTCTACCAGATAATGCCCAAAAATCAGCACTATTTGAATTGGCATATTTAATTCTTGCATACTGATCTTCTACTTCCTCTTCCAATTGTAATTGTGGATTGAGAACTGTACCGTCAGATATAATGTGAGTGTGCTGGGCCCCTAATCCCAGAAAAGAGGTAAAGAAAATTATTAAAGTGTATAACACTTTGACATTGAGAGTTTTCATTGTAAATTTTTTTAAAGTTTAAATAATGTGTATTTCGGACTACGCATATTTCTTTTATTGCAGACTATTTACCTGCTTATATTTTAATTTCTAAATTTTGGAAAATGGACTATTGAATTGCTAATCTGTGCCATGTGCTATTATTAGAATTCAAACTTATGTCTCAAGACATGAATCTTTCGCTTTATAAAAAGACTCATGCATATTTTGATTAATGGCAAATGAAAATGATAAGAGGGATGTGTGATTACTTATTGTATCATGTTTCAATTACAGTACAAACCTACAACCCATATGTAATAGCTAAAAGCGTCGTCTAATAAGTGGC